>JACMJS010000030.1 GCA_014380515.1 Chlorobiales bacterium | reverse complement strand
GGGATTCGGTCGGCCACCCGAAGTGCCGGTATTATTGGCGTTGGATTGCGTGAGCGTCAGCGTGTTGCGGAAATCGGCGTATTGCTGCTGGGAGACTTCATACTTCATGCAGTAGAAGGCATTGAAGCCTTTGGGGTAGGCATCGGGCAAGGTTTTCGTAACGGCGGAAGTAAAGTCATCGTTGTAGCTACCGGTTTGGCTGGCAAGATTGGTCGCCGCCGTGCCGCCCAAGGTTAATGCGGCTTCGCTGGTGATTTGAAACGGGTTGGTGGTGCCGCCTTGGATGAATTGTCCTTGCAAGGCCGTTGTGGTGCCGTCGCCGACGAAGAACGCGCCTTGCGGGACATAGACCATCTCAACCGCAAAAACGCGCACGGTAACGTTCGCGCCGCTGGTGATGACGTCGCTGCCGTAGTTCCAGCGCAGAAGCACGTTGGTTAAACTCACATTGCCTTGGCCGCCCGCCGCGCGGTGAATGAAGACGCCTTTGCCGTCGGGCGAAGGCGTTACCGTGTAGCCTTGGCCGTTGTGATCGGCGGCGTTGGTTGAAAGCGTGGCGTGTTTCCACAGGCCGGGCGCGTCGCTGACTTTGGCGAAGACCCAGACCGCATCCCAGTTGTCGGTGGGTGATGGCGCCGCGGCATCGCGCCATGAATTTTCCCACGAAAGATTAAACTGAATGTTGGTGTATTGCGAGGCGGCGTTTTGTCCCGTCAAGGTTACGGTGGAGACTTGCACGTTGTTCGCCCGCACGCCTGAGGCGGTGAACATGATGAGGCTGAGCGCGAGGCAAAGGCCGTGTTGAATCCAATTCATTCCGAGTTTCTTCATTGCTGTTCAGGTTTAGATGTTGAGATGCGATGTCAAAAAAAATTCAAGGCTTAAAGATTATTTGAAACCAACTCCCCTCCTCATCTGAGGCGGGGAGTTTTAAGATTAGACCTCTTGCGAAAGTCATTTCCGCCATGCTGCTTTGAGTCCCGCATTGAGCGGGATCGGGAATCCTTCTTAATTCAGCTGCAAGAAGGATTCCGGTCAAGCCGGAATGACACAAGAAAGAAGAAAGACTTTAGCAAGAAGTCTAATAGATAAATCCGGGACGCGCTCTGAGGCTGCGTTCACTTTCGCCCGCACGATTATATGCCTCGCATCTTCGGTATCTCGGAAACATATAAATTCTTTTTCTACAGCCGCGAGAACAATGAGCCGATTCACTGTTCACATCCGGCGCGGCAGCGATGAGGCCAAGGTTTGGATTGCAAGCGGCGAAGCAGATTACAACGAAGGGTTCAGTTCAAAAGAACTTTCGGAAATTATCGGTTTGGTAAAAGCCAACCGTCAAAAAATTGAGGAAGCGTGGCATGCCCACTTCAAACAGTGAAAAAACTTTAGCGGTCGGCGTATTCTTCGGCGCAGATTCATTCGTCGTTGCGCTGCGCGATGGTCGCCGCGTGTCGATTCCTTACACGTGGTATCCGCGATTGATCGGCGCGACGGTGGCGCAACTTCACGCATATGAACTCAGTTACGAAGGCGTTCATTGGGACGGTCTCGATGAAGACATCAGCGTGCTCGGATTGCTGGAGGGCAAACCGGACGGCACGGCTTTCGCGCGAAGGTATTGGGAAGCACATCCCGAACAGCGTCCGAAAGTTTTATTTACAACCACACCTTAACACCCACGATGAGCACCGACTTTGATACCGAGCGCGTGGCGCAAGAGCGTTCATTTCCCGCCCTGAAAGCACCCGAGCTGCCCGAAGAGCCGCCGGAGATGGGCTTCATCGATCACTTGGAAGAACTGCGGTGGCGGCTTGTGAAAGGCTTTGCCGCCGTGATCGTAGCCACCATCGGCTGCGCGTTCTTCAGTGATTTCATTATCGAAAAAATTCTCATCGCGCCGATTCGCGTCGCCAGTCCCAACGCCAAGTTGCAAAACCTCGTGCCTTACGGCCAACTCTCGCTCTACTTGCAAGCGGTTGTATTTTCGGCGGTCATCATTGCGTTTCCCGTGATCGCTTATCAGATTTGGCAGTTCGTCCGTCCGGGCCTGATGCCGAAGGAACGCAAGGCATCGCGGTTCTTCGTGCTGTTCGTCTCGCTGTGTTTTTTTGCGGGCATTGCGTTCGGCTACTTTGTGTTCCTGCCGATCTCGCTGCGGTTCTTCGCCTCGTTCGGGACCGCGCTCATCGAGAACAACATTGCCATCGGCGATTACGTCAGTTTTTTTCTCAGCACGGTGTTTACCGCAGGATTGGTTTTCGAGTTGCCGATGCTTTCCTACGTACTTTCAAAGATCGGCTTCTTGACGCCTGCGTTTATGCGGCACTACAGGCGGCACTCGATTGTCGCCATCTTTTTGCTTTCCGCCATCATCACGCCCAGCACCGACATGGTTACTCAAGCCGTCATCGCCGTGCCGATGCTCTTGCTTTATGAAGTGAGCATCTGGATTTCGGGCGCGGTGCAAAAACGGCGCGAACAGGAAGAAGCCCTTTAGAATTGCGCTCCATCACCAAGGCTTTCGCCGCCGAGCCGCACCAAACCCAAAGAACGCCCAAGATGAAAATCCTTTACCGCCATATTCTCCGCGCGCACATCGGGCCGTTTTGCTTCGCGTTCCTGACGGTGATTTTCGTGTTCACCTTGCAGATTGTAACGCGGTTGCTCGATCAAATCGTCGGCAAAGGCTTGGAGACGGGCGTCATCATTGAACTCTTCGTCTTGCAGATCGCGTGGATGGTCGTGCTCGCCGCGCCGATGGCCGTGCTCGTCTCAACGCTCATGGCTTTCGGCGATCTTTCCAACTCGATGGAAATGACCGCGATTCGCGCGAGCGGCATTTCACTTTTCCGGTTGATGTTGCCCGTACTCATTTGCGCGGCGTTGCTCACCTTTCTCGTCGAAAGGTTCGGCAACGTCGTTTTGCCCGAAGCCAATCACCGCGCGAAAATTTTGCGCGCCGACATCGTGCGTAAGAAACCTAACTCCGGCATCACCGCAGGCGTTTTCTACAACCAACTGACCGGCTACTCGATTCTCGCCCGTGAGACGGATTCGAAAACCTCGGCGATCCGCGGCGTAACGATTTACGATCTTTCTAAACCGCAAAAGCATATCACCATTACGGCGGCTTCCGGCACGCTTACCTTCACCGGCGACTATCAATATCTCGTACTGACTTTGAACGACGGAGAGATGCACGAGCTTGACCTCATCACTAAAAAAACTTACCGCAAAATCACGTTTAAAAAACACCGCGAAGTGCTCCGCGCCGTCGACTTCGGTTTCGCCCGCAGCAGTGCCAACGACGCCGACCGCAGCGACCGCGAACTTTCCGCCGCCGCCATGCTCGGCATCACCGATAGCCTTCACTCACGCATCGGAAAATCCGTCGCAACCATGACGAGCGATACAAAGTCCGAATTTTACCGGTTGCTCATTCACCCGACGCCCACCTTGAATATTGATTCGCTTTCATTGTTGCCGCCGCCAACCCTCACTACGCCTGCGGTGGCAGAACGCTTGCAAAAACTTTCTTTGCCTTTACAACTTTCACTTTCATCGCAAACGGATTCACTCCGTTGGTTTAAAAGTTTGCCCGTGCCGCAACGATTGACGGCGTTGGAGCGCGCGCTTGTGCTCGCGCGGCGGACGTCGGGCGTTACGGATGTACAACTGATTTCGATCTCGAACGATGAAGATCAAGTCAGCCGGTATATGGTTGAGGTGCATAAAAAGTATGCGATTCCGTTCGCGTGTTTTTTCTTCGTGCTCGTCGGCGTCCCGCTCGGCATCTTGGCCAAGCGCGGCGGCTTCGGCGTGGGCGCGGGGCTGTCGCTCGCATTCTTTATTCTTTATTGGGGCTTCCTCATCGGCGGCGAAAAACTGGCCGACCGCGGCTTCGTCAGTGCGGGCGTGGCGATGTGGCTCGGCAACGCCGTGATTTTTTTGATCGGTCTCGTGCTGATTGTTCAAGTCAGCGGGACTAATCTTCCGCGCATCATTCGAGGATGGTTGCCGCGTGCGCCGCTGGTTTCAACAAAACCGTGAAATTGTTTATGAAAGTAAAAGTGTCGGACGCAATCACATTGATTTGCTTCGCAGCCTTACAATACTTTTCGAATGTTGCAAGATTTTATTTTGATCATAAAGGGCAACCTGACGCATCCGTATTTTTCATGACGTTTCCGTTTCTGTTCATTACGACGGTTTGGGCTTTCTATCACGCATGGCGTTATCCGATCACGAGAAACATGGTTTCGTTGTCGGCGTGTATGATCGGCATCGCTGTCGGTCAGGCACTGAGTTTTCTTGCTTGGGTTGTTGAACATGTTCTTCCTGCAACTTGGGACACGCATTGGGGATTGGGCATAATGATTTCTCTATACTATATGATGATGAGCCTTGCGTTGGTTGCTATCGCATTTTCCGTCGGCATTTGTTTTGGAAAATTTGCATCTGGAAAAATTTTTGAACGCGCTTGATTTCAGCTTGCATTGCAACAAAGAGTGAAATGAATGATGCACCGCACCGCCCAACATCTGTTTGAGTTTCTGCGGCGACACGCGGCAATGTTAGTGGTGATTCTCTGCGCGGTGATTGTTTATGCGGTGCTGCGACTGACGTTTCTTTCCGAACGTACGCGGCTGACCCAATCGCCCGCGCCGTTTTTGATTGGGCAAGCGAAGGCGACCGAGTTGCGGGTACAAACCGAGTTTCGGTTGTATCAGGGCGGCATCTTGGATGCGGCGGAGCGGGTCGGTAGAGACACGCTCTTTCGCCAAGCCCTCGCCGCCGGTGATTCGGTTGCGGCGGCCAAGGCCTTTCTTGCCGCGGCGGAAGCGGCGGGCAAACGCTTCAGCGACATCAGCCTCAACGAACTCAACTTTAATTTCTACGACACCGACGCCCGCCCGTCGTTTTGGTCAGGACGCGCAAGCGGTCTTTCGGTGCAAAGCCTTCGCCGCGCCCTCTCGCAGCAACGGTTTTCAGCCATCGTCAGCGGTGATATTTATACCGACCTGATTATCGTCTTGCCGGTTTTCTCCATTGATACGCTGCGCGGATTGATGACGGCGGGCGCACTGACGGTCGGTTGTCCGATTGATCTCAATTATAGATTCAACAACCGTTACCAGCGCAATATCAGTCTCGCGCAATATTTGTCGAAGAAGGTCGGAGCGGCGGTGTCGATCTCTCTCGACTCCATTCCGGTGGAATCGCTTTCAGGCGATTCGGCGGCGGGTTCGATTGCAACCGGTGGCGAAAGCTTACTGACGGGGACACAAGCGCGGCTGTATCAAACCGCCGGACGCGGCATCAACAACAAGCCGCTTTTCACCATGCTCTTCGGCTTTCCCGCCGCCAAGCGGGAACACTCGTTGATCGATGCGAAACTCTCGGTGCTTGATTGCACCGCGCGAGGCATCGCAGTCTGTCTCGCCGCTCTCGGTGCGGCCTCGCTGCTCCTCCGGTGGTTTCGTTCCACCGTCCGCCCGCTGCCCGCGACGGGTACTGAGAAAATTATTTTTATCCGGCAGGCTTTCGAGATGTTCATCGTGAGCCTGCTGATCTGGGGGACGCGATACTTGCTTTTGGCCATTGACTTTCCGTCGCTGCCGCTCGGCATGGTGCTGCCGCCGGATTTTTTCAGCAACGAACTTTTGACATCGAAGTATGGCAACAGTCTTTCACGCTCGCTCGGCGAACTGACGGTGAGTTCCGTTTTTCTCGTGATCGAAGCGGCGTATTTGTTCGGCGCACTAGGCCTCGTACAACAACATATCGCGCGATATGCGGTATCGAACCGCAGCCGCCTTGCGGCACTGGCGGCGGCGGCGGCGGTTGCGGCGGCGGTCGTTTTGATTTTGCGCATGTATGCCGCGATTTTAAATAGTCTGGTGATTGATGCGTCGGTTGATTTTATCGATCCCTTCACCGTGCTTTCCGGCTACCCGCTCGCGGTGATCAATCTCAATCTTTTTTTCATCACCCTTTCCGTCTTCGCACTCGCCGCCGTGCTGCTCAGTTTGCAGGCGATTTTGCTCATCCATCTCTTTTCCGAAACGTCGCCCGGCGACGCGCATGGCCTTGCGGCAAGCGTGCAGGCACAGCCCAAATTTTACGCGGCGATAGAGACGCCGGAAGGGTCGGCGATCTTTTCGTTGCTGTCGATTTCAGTCGTGGCGGCGACGCTTTTTCTATGGATTGATCAAAGCCGCTCGCTTTCGGCGGCGCAGATTTTTTTCTTTTATCTTTTCGGCCTCGCCGCCGCGTGGCGGGTGTTCATGCGGCTTTCGGGGCGGCGGAATGCGGTTTTCAGAGCGGCGGAAACTTCCGCCGTTCATTTCTCGCTGCTCGAACTCGGTCTCTTCGGATGTCTCGCCGCCGCCGCCGCATACAATCTGCTTTATCTCAACGTGGCCGCGCAGCGTTCCGAATCCCTGAGCGGCATCGCCGCACGCTCGGTGCTTTCGGAAGATTCATTCAGCAAGGAAACGCTGTGGCGCCTGCTTTCCGAAATGAGCGGCGATGCGGGTTTCGCAGAAGCCCTTTCGGAGTCGGTCTATGAACCGAGCGACGAACTTGCATTTACGCTTTGGGCAAATACAACGCTCAGTCAGGAAAGTCTTGATTGCAGCATCACGGTTTATGATGCGGAGCGGCGCGTGCTCGGCACATTTCTCATCGGCGCGCCCACGCTTTGGTCGAAAGCCGCACAACGCCAAAAGCCGTTGCTCACCGATAGTCTTTTTATTTCAGTTGCGGCGGCGGGCGAATATATCTTGCCGGAAAAATTGACGGTGCTCGATGCAGGTAAACCGTATCAAGTTTACACCGGCATCACCGCGTTCAGCGACGGCGACGGGCGGACGCTCGGCTTCGCGTCGGTATCTATTCTCTCGCAAAACGCAGCCTCGATTCAGAAGCAACAGCGTGAACAAGTCAATGAACTTTTGATCAGTTACGACCGCGGGCGGAGCGACAATTTTCTTTACAGTTACTCGATTGCCGAGTTCCGCGGCGGCGTGCCGGTAGCGGTTTCGCAGGCGAGCGGCGGTAATTATTTCGTCAATGCCGAGTTGCCGCCCAACCTCGCCGTCCGGTTGCAACAAAGTAATCCGTTCAGCACGCGAGAAGTCATCGGCGGTGAAAATTATCACACGGTTTATGTCCGCGATCCGGCGCCGCGCCGCGCGGCGGAGCTGCCGAAAGCACCGGCGCCGGCGCCGGCCTCCGTGGTTTCATCCGGCGGTCAAACATCGCGGGTATTGGCGTTTCGGCAAAAGGAAATCGAAGTGAAGTGGCATTTGTTTGCCGTGCTGAAACTCTCGCTGTTCAATACGCTTGTTATTCTTTTTTCATATACGATTTTTTTTCTGATAACCTTCTTAAGTCGCCGTGAATCGTGGCCGAAACTTGCGTTCCGCCAGAAACTTTACGCGGGCTTTTTGCTCAGTTCGCTCATTCCGATTCTGATGCTCGGCAGCCTTTCGCGCAGTTTCATTGCGACGAACAGTCAGGAAGCCCTTGAGCAAAATCTGATTAAAGATTTGGATGTGCTCGTTGCCACCTTGCAGCGCACGGGCGTTTCAAAATTGACGCCCGCCGACGCCAAAGAACTTTCGCAGCGGCTCAAAACGGATTTTTCCATTTTTACCGTCTCCGGTGAAGTTTCGAACGGGCAGCCGTCGGTTGCGATCAGTTCGCGCGACGAACTGTATCAAACCGCGATTCTCGACCGGCGGCTACCCGGCACAGTGTATCGAAAGTTTTTTTTGGAGCGGCAAACGCAAACGATTGAACAGGAAACGCTGGGCGGCTTTCCATATCTCGTCGGCTATAGATGCCTTCGGGACGCGGCGGGACGGGTGGACTACGTTGTTTCCGCTCCGGCGTTCTACCGTCAGAAATCCATCGAACTCGAAACCGCCGTCGCGCGGGCGACGATCTTTACGCTCTATGGCCTTGTGCTCGTGGCCGCGTCGCTGGCAGTCGGATTTTTTTCGCGGGCGATGTCCTCGCCTATCACCGCGCTCTCCGAAGCCCTTTCGGATTTATCGTTGACACGCGAGAACCGCCGCCTCACCGTGCCTTCGGCGGGTCCCGACGACGACATCGGACGGTTGATCAACAGTTACAACCGGATGATTGAAGACCTTGAAGCCAGCAAGCGCGAGGTTTCGCAGATGGAGCGGGAACTGGCGTGGCGCGAGATGGCGCGGCAGATCGCACATGAAATTAAAAACCCGCTCACGCCGATGAAACTCAACACCCAACTGCTGCGCCAAGCTTACCTCGACCGGCATTCACACCGCGCCGCCGCGGGGAATACGACCGGCAACGGCGATGACTATCAGACCAACCGGGCTGCGGCGGACGCACGGTTCAAAACGCTGTTCGATAAAATCACCGAGAGCACGATGGCGCAAATCGATGCGCTGACACGCATCGCCGATGAATTTTCACGCTTCGCCAAAATGCCGCGTAGAAATTATTCGGAAGTGAATTTGGGTGAAGTCATTAACGAAGCGGCGGGACTTTTCTCCGGCAGCGACGCGGTGATTCTCCGCCGTTTTCCCGATGGCGCCGCGACGGACTCGCTTGTCGTTTATGCCGACCGCGATGAACTGCGGCGCGTCTATATCAACCTGATTAAGAACGCGATGCAATCGTTTGCAACTTCGCCGTTGCCACCGGCGGAGCGCACAGTTACACTGGAACTGCGGCTTGCGGGTGAGTGGGTGGTGAGCCGCGTGGCTGACAACGGTGCGGGGATTTCAGAAGTGATGCAGCCAAAGATTTTCGAGCCGAACTTTTCGACCAAGACGGACGGAACGGGACTGGGACTTGCGATCTCCAAAAAAATCATCACCGACCTCGGCGGGAAAATTTCTTTCACTTCCGGCGCGGAAGGCACAACATTCGAAATTTTGTTGCCGGTGATTGCGGAGCGTTGAACCAAAGTTTGTTACACGGCAAACATAACCACTTCAACTTCAGCCCCGCGACGCCCCGCATCCGCACGTTCAATCGTAATGACCATGACAGGTACGAACGATAATCGCGTCATTCGTTACTTGATAAACCAACCGATGTTCGTCCGTTACCCGGCGCGACCAGCTGCCTTTGCGGTTGCCTTTCAACGGCTCCGGCTTGCCAAGCCCGCGGAATGGTTCTCGCTGCGCTTCTTTGATCAGCTCGTTAATCTTCTGAAAGATTTTGACGTCGGCCTTAGACCATTCTACATACTGCGCAAACCCCGTCGGTGAAAACGTAACTTGCCGCATCACCCAATCGCTACTTTTTTAAGCCCGCTGGTTTCAATCTTCCGCCCGGCTTCCAGATCGGCAGCTAACCGCTCGAACTCCGCGGCGGTAAACGTATAGCCCTCTGTCTCAGCCAGCGACCGCGACAGTTCGTCATCCGCTTCGGCTTCAACGGTAATTTTCAAGTTGCGGTCTTTGAACAGCGTCCGCAGCGCGGTGATGAAGCGTTCATCCAATTCGCTCGCATTGAGTTCAAACGTCGTTTGCATCGTGTTCATTGAATTACGTTTTGAAAAACTTGATCGTTGCAACATAACACGCTTCTGCTTGCAATCCGGTATACCCTTTACTATGTTTGAAAAAAAGTCAACGCGCTTACGGCTATGCCTCGCTCACGAAACAAACAAAACCTAAATACAGCGGAGGGTCTCTTGCTCTCGCTTACTGCCGAGGAACGTGCATTGCTTCAGCGAGAGGTCAATAACAAACTTTATGAAGCCGAACTGCATCGCGCGCTTGCTGACCTGAGGCAAGGCCACGGCATTACCTTCTCACCCGAAGCGTGGACACGCTACCTTGCCGCTTACCATATCTAAACTTGCTCACGATGTCTCAACCGTTGCTCGAACGCATCACCGTCAACCCCGCCATCTTCGGCGGTAAACCCATTATTCGCGGACGCCGTCTTGCGGTTGAACACATCTTAGGCATGCTCGCCGCCGGGGATACGCCCGAAACTATTTTGCAGGGCTATGATTGGCTCGAACCCGCCGACATCCAAGCCTGCCTTGCCTTCCCTACGCGGCAAACATAACCACTTCAACTTCAGCCCCGCGGCGCCCCGCATCCTCAGCCGCAGCCAAAAGACGCGAGGTAACTTCCGAACTCAAATAATACTCACCGCAATTCTGACACACTTCCGCAGGCACATTCCGAAATACAGCGATTCTACCCTCACGCTCTAGCATCACGGTAACCACGCCCGCTGCCGTCTCACCCGTTTTACAAATCACGCACCTCATTTTTTCCTCCGCGTTTTAAAATCTTCCAGCCATAATTCTATATCCGGCTCGTAGGCCGTTACAATGATACAACTTTCCGTCGCCGCCTCGTGGGCTACGAGTACATGCACCGGACGTGCTGCCGAATATCCCAACAACAACCGGCTCGGATACGGTTTGTCATCCGCATATTCGGCGACCGTTTCGCCCAGCCTAACAACAGCCTCAACTTCTATGTTCGAAAGCCGCCGCTCAAACATTTGCCGCACCGCATGGCCGCTATACTTGATCGTTTTACAATTCATGTTCCGCCTTCCACCACTTTTATTTCTTCCGCCGTCAACTCATACAACCCATACACCGCCGCGTCAATCTCTTTATCCGTCCGCTTGATGAACGCTTCCACTTGCTCCCGCTCCATTCCGCCCGAAACCGCTGCCTTCCGCTTCAATTCCAACATCCGCTCCACCAACTTTTCTATCTCACCTCGCTGTGCTTGCGTCGCATTTGCTATCGGGAAATCTTTGAAGTAGACATAACTCGGCTCGTAAAAATCTCCGCGCAACTTCGGCAAGATTTGTTGGAACAAGAAAAATGACACGCGGCTGTTCAATACCCCAAGCAAATACTTGTCCTCCAGCGAAATGATAAAGCATTTCTGGTTTGTGTACAGACCTTCAACATCAAAGGCGAACTCCGGCTGCTTACAGATGTTCGGATAAATGATTTTCTTTTTTTCAAACTCAGCGTAGTAATCAACCGCGTCTTGAATTTCGAACCACTTGTAGTTTCCGGCTTTGCGTCCTTCCCATTCACTTCCTTTGTAAGTGTCAGGTTTCGGCGTGAGTTGCGCTTTGAATTGAAGCAAGTGCTTTTCGATTGCCGGATATTTTTTGATGTCCGTCCCGCGCCGCGTGAAGATTAAAAACTTATCGCTCTCCGGCGGGGCGTAGCGTTTGATGTCGCGTCCGGCAAGGAACGGCTTGATGAGGTCGGCACTCTTTGCATCTTCCCCGGTGAGCCGCGCTTTCGTTTCCGCGTCAATCACAAACGCTTCATTGAGTCCCGTTTTGATGCCGTAGTAAATTTCTCCCTTCACATACTCGCCGAGCTGCGTGCCGGATTTTTTCAATTTCTCCAGCAAGGCTTTCGTCGCCACATCCGCCAGCGACCAGCCGCCGTCGTTCAGCGAACTCACCTCAACGCGCGTGCGG
>JACMJS010000029.1 GCA_014380515.1 Chlorobiales bacterium | reverse complement strand
GGTGGAATCGCCGTCGCCGTCGCTGGCATTGACCGAATCGCGGAGCGCATCAACTTCAATCGAATCAAAGACCGAGAAACCGATTTTGCGCAGCACGTCTTCGATATTCTCCGCGCCGCCTTTAACGACCAAGACTTTCAGTGCGGTATTTTGTACCAAGGTCGCCGGAGGAACGGTTGTGCCGGTTGCGGATGCGGCCACATTGACCGGAATGTCAATCGCGAAGATCGATCCGATTCTCGCCGTCAGAATCTGATTGCCTGCCGGGGCTTGAATCGTCGCTTTGCCCAAGCTGTCCGTAGTCGCCGTCGTGCCGACATTCGTTGCAAATACGCTCACGCCTTTCGCAGCCGTTGAACCTTTGACGCCTACGGTTACGCCGCCTTGCGGCTGGCCTTGCGGGTTGAGGATCGTTACGCTGACGGGATAGGTCGGGGCATCACTGCCGCCGCCGGTCGGATTGCTTTTGCTACACGCGGCCATCCACACGGCGGCGGTAAGCGTGGCGACGGCGAAGAAAATTTTCAGTGTCGGTTTCATTTGAATTATTCCTTTAAAGATTTAAATGTTGAAGGGCGTTGGTTAATTGAAAAAAATCCTTAGAACTTGAACGTGATGCCGAGCGTCAGAATCGCCAAGCCGTAGCCGAGACGGCCTTCGGCGGCGATGTTATCGGTGAAAAAGTAGCGTGCGCCGCCCTGAAACGCGATATAAACGCCCGATGCATTGCTGAACACGCCGAAACTCTCGCTACCGCTGAATGAAAAAATTGCATAGCCGAGCGTGAGACCCGCGAACACGTCAACTTTCGGATTGTCTTTCAGCAGGTCGATGAAGTGGTAGTTGCCTTGCGCGCCGATGAAGATGTAATTGAATTTATATCCCGAGCCGAAGTCGTAGCTCGTAAAATCTCCCGTCAAGCCGACGCCGATATTTTCTGTAACGCCGTATTCATACTGCCCGCCAATCGGGAGGCCGCCGTAGCCAATCGTGCCGATGCCGATCCGCGCGCCCAGATAGTTTGCGCCTTTCGAGAAAGCCCGTCCGCTTACAGCGGCGGTTTTTTGCTGCATGACCGGTGCGGGTTTCGGGGCGGCGACTTCGGCGGCGGGCTTCGGCGCCGGTTCCTTTACCGGCTCTACCGGTTTGGACGTCGCGGCAGGTGCGGCCGCCGGTTTTGCAGCAGGTTTTTTCGGTTTGCTCTGCGCCGAAAGCGTTGAGGGGGAAATACACATGAGCACTGCGGCAAACAAAACAGTCGATATACTTTTCACAATCAGATTCCTCCGTTACGATTTAATGTTGGTTGGTTGAACTTTGAATCACTTATCAGGTACCAGAAAAAATTTCATCTGCAGGCCGTCCGGCATCATCCGCCGGAGCGGTTTGCGTCTTCAGTTCCGCGTGCTGCATCAGACGGTGGATTCGGATGATCGTCGGGTGGCCATGCTTCAAGGAACTTCACGAGTTCCTGCACGTTGCCAAATACTTCTTGCTTGCCCGAAGTGGTGCTGCGCAGCGCAAGCGCGAGTTTCGTTTCCTCGCCCGCATCGGGCTTAACCATTTTCAGAATGAAGGTTTCCCGCTGCGGCATAGCAACAATTGGCTTGAGAGTGTGTTGAGAGTGTGTTGAGCGTGTGCCGGGGACTTCACATTAATCGCAGGCAAGATAGGTTCAGGGACTTAACGTTTACTGAACGCTGGTGCGGGGATGCGAGAGTACGGTGCACGGCGGAGCGGCAAAAGCGGAGTTACGGCAAAAGATCACGCAGACGTTTCGGCGGGGCAAGGCCGAGTTCTTTTTTGAAGGCGGCTTTGCATCGCTCAAAGATTTTCTGCGCATCGGCCATATTATTTTGCGAAAGGCGGCAAGTGATGAGCAGCTCATATGCCCGTTCGCTGGTGCGGTCGATGTCCAAGATTTTTTCCGCGGTGCCTGCGGCGGCTTTGACGTCGCCCTGTTGCAGCGCGCTTGCCGCGAGATGTTCGAGAGCTTCGATGCAGGCGTCTTTGAGCGTTTCACGTTCGAACGCCGTCCAGTCTTCGTAGTAATCTTCTTTCAGAAAGTCGCCGCCGTAAAGCGCAACGGCCTCGGCGTAGTGCCGCAGTTTCTCATCTTCCGACGCCGCATGGCGGGCGGCGGCGACCGCGTTTTTAAATACCAGAAAATCAATCACCGCCTCGCCGCCCAAATCGAGCGTGTAAGTTTTATCGCGGTTGGTCAGATAACGCGAAGGCTTGTGCGGTTCGAGATCGGGTTCGAGGGCTTTGCGCAGGCGGGAAATACTGTTGAGCAAGACGAGTTCGGCACTCTTCGTCGGCGCGTCGTCCCACAGCAGATTGAGCAGCTCGTCGGTCGTTACCGCCTTGGCGTGATTGAGCAACAACACTTTGAACACGTCGCGCGGCTTCTTGCGTCCCCAATCGTCCTTTTGCAATTCGCGTCCGCCCGCACGGACGCTAAACCGCCCGAAGGTGCAGACTTCAATTTTTATTGCGTCCATCGAACCTGCAACCGCCTCTGTTTCACCCAAAATTTCCGCGATGTCTTGCTGATGCGCCGCGAGCACGTGGCGCAGCCGCCGGAGTTCATCACCGAACCGTGCGAGCAGCGACGCATTCATCGCGGCGGCCTCGAGCACTTGCCCCGCACTTTGGCTGACGTCTTTGAGAAAGGTGTAATCGAATAAATCCGTGCTGCCCGAAAGCCGCTCAAGCAGCAGCGCGGCGTAGCGTTCGAATTTTTCCGGCGCATTTTTTCTGAGCGGCGAAAAAAGAAGGCACAGTTGCATCAGCGCGGCCAATTGCCGGAGCCGGTCTTTTACAGTAGCCACATTCACCTCTGCGAGCGCGCCCTGCATCAACGTTTCGGCGCGGGCGACATCGCCGGAAGCCAGCAGCGCGAAGGTTTGGGTATCCAAAAAAATTTCATCGATCAACACCTGAGCCTCTTCGCCGGTGGCCGCGTACAGACCTTGCACGGTTGCAATCCGCTGCAGCACCGACGCCATATCGCCCAGTTGATATTCATATTGCGCCCGCCAGATGAGTTCGCCCAAGTATCCGATCTTAAAATCCGTCTGATACATTCGAATGACTTCATCGCTGTAATGCAAGGCCTGTTTCGGGCGCGCTGCCGACGCATAAAAGACGCGAAGAGCCGTATAAAAATTGGCCTTCGCGCCGCCCTCATAGCCGGTGTCTTCACAGAGTTGCAATCCGGCGTCGGCCAGTTTTTTCGAGCGGGAAAAATTTCCGAGTGCCGCGTTTGCAATCGCCAGCGTACCCATCGCAATAATTCGGAGCAATGGGTTTCTGGCGCGCGGCAACCGCTGCTCAATCTCGGCGATTGTACCGAGCAACGCGGGCGCATTAAAACTCTTGCGGTAGAGGCGGGCGAACTGCAAGTAAATTTGCAGCAACAGCGTCTCGTCTTTGATGTACGCTTGAAGCTTCAGGGCTTCTCCAAGAAGCACGGCGTCTTCGCGCATCATGGCCATGAGCAGCATCGCACGGGCTTTGTAGGTGAGTTTGATTTCGTCTGTCGATGCGTCGGTGTGCTGTACGATTTCATCAAACAGGCGCGAGGCCTCGTCCGACGCGCCGCGTTTGAGGGCGAAGAGCAGCATCAATACGCTCGCGCGAACATGGTGAATGCCGCCCGGCTCCACCTCGATGAAATACGTTCGTGCGGCGGCGGCGAGCCGGGCGACTTCGCCGGTGTGATCGCGGTCGCTGAGACTGAACGCATAAAGCAAGATGACGCGCTGATATTGGAACGCCGTAAGCGGCAGGGCTTGAAGTTCCTCCGTCCATAGCTCCAGTCGGCGGCGGTCGGGCGGCTCGATCTTGCTTTCGATGGCGTTCAGCACGGATTCGATGTCGCGGGCTTGCAACCAATACTCGATGGCTTTTTCTTGGTCGCCGTTGCGGCGCAGCACTTCGGCAAGGCGTTCGCACAACAGGGTTCGTTCATCGCCCGTTAGTTTTTGCAAGAGAAACGCACGGACGAGACTGTGAAACTCAAGCTTTCCGTTCGTCTCCGTCAGCAAGTTGCGGGTGAGCAGTTGCGTAGCCGCCGCGTCAATGTTTGCGTCGCCGGTCAGCCACCGGGCAAGCGGGAGGTCGAACGATTCCGGTACGGCGAGCGAGGCCATCGCGCGCTGCAACGCATTGGGCTGACGCCGGAAAATTTCTTCCATGATGAAGCCGTGCAACTTTTGCGAAGCATCGAGCCGCTCGATGAGTTTGGCTTGTCGCGCTTCGGATTCACCTCCGAGCAAATCGCGGGCGAGCACGGTGCACGCCGCCCAGCCGCGCGTCTTTTGATACAGCGATTTCTGAAGACCTTCCGGCAGCCCGGCTCCGCCGCCGAGTTTCATTACTTCGGCGGTTTCATCTTCGCTCAACCGCAAGTCTTCTTCGGTGAGTTCTATCAGATTTCCCTGCGCGGCGAAACGCGCCCGTTCAAAATCAACGGCGTAGCGCGAGGCGATGATCAGCTTGAGAAGATCGCCGGAATACTCGGCCACATAGCGCATGAACGCAGCGACGGCAGGATTACTTTCAGTGGCGTGATAGTCGTCGATAATGAGAATGACTTCATCGTCGAAAACTTTCTC
Organism: Chlorobiales bacterium; assembly: GCA_014380515.1. GTDB lineage: Bacteria > Bacteroidota > Chlorobiia > Chlorobiales > JACMJS01 > JACMJS01. Next base: position 1,789 of record JACMJS010000029.1, on the reverse strand, counting down.
GCAAAGCCGGACGAACTGCGAAGCCGCGTCGGATACGGTTTCGGCGGTGAGCGGCTGCGTCAGTGATTCCAACCGCAACCGGAGCGTATCGCCGAAGTCGGGATACAACTTCCGCAAGGCATCGATCAGCGTGAGGATAAAAACTTCGGGCCGGGCGTCGCGCGGGGTGAGCGCGGCGGTGGCGATTTGCGATTTGGGATGCGATTGCTTGAACGCACCGAGCAAGGTTGATTTGCCATAACCCGCGGGCGCGGTGAGCGTGCACAGTTTCGAATCGAAAAGCCGGTTAAGTACCGCGATCAATTGCGGTCGCGCAATGTTTTTTTTCACCTGTTTGTGTAACCCTGTTCATCAATCACTATTTCAACCCTCATTTTTGATTCAAGCAGTTTTAAACTTGCCACGAAAACACAAAGCCTGCGGTAAGGCGCAGGCTTTGATAATCAGATAAATAAGCCGCACTGATTTTTAGAAGCGTACGCCCAAGGCAATTTGAAACGTGTTGCTGCTTGAGACGAACAGTTTGCCTTGGATGTAGGGTTCGAGGCTGGAGTTGACAATCGGCAAACTCACGCCGCCGAGCAAGTTCAATCCGGCTTGAGTGGCTGAACCGCCGCCGCCGGTTGCAAACAGGATGCCTAAGCCCGCACCCGCCCATGCCCCTATCGGCCCGTCGGTGGCAAACTGATACGCACCGTCGATACTGATGAAGATAGCCGTCGCGCCGCTGATGAAGACAAATTCAGCCATCGGATTGATATAAATGTCGTTGGTAACGAAGAACTGCGCGCCGCCGCCAGCGGAAAATACGCCGCCATCCGTAAAGACGCCCAGACGAATGTCCGGCCTGACGGATGAACGCACTTGCGACGCCGTTCGAGCGCGCTGTTGGGCGGTTGCGGAGTCGGGAGCGGCGAGCGTGAGAAGCATCGCGGTGGCGCAGAGCGCGATAAAGAACCGGAAATGGGTCATGGTGATATTGGTTTTAGATTTGGTGATGATTTCCTTGTTAGGCCCCGCCCGAAAACTTCGGTCGGGCTTTTTCGACAAGTGGCGAAAGATAAAACTCCCCGCGGCTTTTGTCTTGTGCGGTTGCACACGGCGGTTTAATGATTCACTTATTTGTGAATCAAAACACGCTCACTTTCACGTACCGGCCCGGATTTTTCTTGAAATCGAGCAAGAGCGAATCGAGCGAGATGAGACTGTGATTGAGATTGTTGTAAAGCGCCGGGTCGCGCGATAGTTTTCCGACGGAGCTTTCAGGATTATCCAGCCGCGTGATGAGTGAATCCGCCCGGCGCGTCGCGCTGTTGAGATTGTTGTAAAACCCTTCATCGACGATCAACTTTCCGAGCGAGCCTTTACCCTGCCGCAACGCCGAAGTTACTTCGTTGAGATTCGCCAGCATCGCCGTGGCATCGCCGGCTAACTTTGAATCGCCGGTGAGCCGCGCCGCAAGGCCGTTGCCGCGGCTGAGCCGGTCGGTGAAGGATGCAAGGTTTGAAGCCGTGCGGGTCAGTTGATCGGAAAGTTCGGTCGAGGATAAAAGTTTTCCCGCCGATCCTTCGCCGCGGTCGATTTTGCCCGTGATGCTCGCCAGCGAAGTCATCACTTCGCCCGCTTGCTTCGTCAGGGCGTCCAGCCCTTCCTCAACGATGACGGGCAGATACGCGCCTTCCGGCAACTTCTTTCCTTTCGGCGAGGTGTTTGTAATGGCGACGAATTTATCGCCCAAGATGCCCTGCCCTTTGATCGTTGCAACGACCGAATCCGTGATGAGATAGGC
>JACMJS010000198.1 GCA_014380515.1 Chlorobiales bacterium | reverse complement strand
CGCAGTTTTACTTTTTCGGGAAGGAGGGCAGGCTGCGTCGCAAGTTTGGAAATCGTTTGCGGCACGGGCAAGACTTGAAACTTCGGCTTTTGATTTTCTTTCGAGAGGTGGACATAAGTTGGGATGAAAGATGTTTCAGTGATCGAGGTTGTGCCGGTTTCAAAATTCTTTTCCAAACCGATGAACACCATCGCGCCCGTATCGCGCGGTTTGGTGCGCTGGGCGGAAACGAAGTTGCCCATTGAGTAAATGATGAAGCATAGGGCGAGCGCATTGCCACGCACCACGATTTTGCGTTCCGCCGGTTGAATGACGTGCGGATGCGCTCCGAAAATAATATCGACGCCGAGCGTGAAAAGTTGACCCGCCAGTATTCGTTGTGCCTCATCCGGCTGCGGCTTGTATTCGCGTCCCCAATGAATACAAGCAATAATTTTATCGGGGCGTTGCGCCGCGGGCAAGAGATTCATCCGTTCAACATCTTTTTTCACCAGCGCGGTGTCGATGAAGTTGATCAGATATTCCTTCGTCTTCGGCAGGCGGTTGCCGTTGATGCCGTAAGTGTAAGCCAGAATGCCGAGCCGGATGCCTTTGACGTCAACGATCAAAAGTGAATCGCGGGCGGCGGCGGTGCGGGCGGTGCCGGTATGAGGTATCTTCAAACTATCGAGCACATCCAGCGTGCGAAGGACGCCCGGTTCATCGCGGTCGAACGAGTGATTGTTTGCGGTCGTCAATACATCGAAGCCGGTGCGTTGCATGGCGGCGGCGTATGTATCCGGCGTGTTGAAGTTCGGGTAGCCGGTGTAGCCGTTTGCTTTTTCTCCGGCGAGCACGGTTTCTAAGTTGCCGATCATGAAATCCGGCGCGGCAATGAGCGGCGCGATGTCGGTAAAGACGGAATCAAACGCGTAACTTCCGTCCGGTTGCTTTGCGGCTTCGAGCTGCGGCACGTGGCACATCAAATCTCCGACCGCGCCAATCGTGATGCGAACCGGTTGCGGTTTAACCATCAAAGTGCTTGCCGAATCCGGCGGCGGAGTTTGTGCACACGCGGAAGCCGCAGTGAATAAACCAAGCGCGGCAATCAGAACATTTGCAAAAGCATTTTTATACATCTCTGAATAATGAATCGACGAGAGTTCTTGAGAATCGGCGGTGCGGGAGCGATAAGCTGTTTGATACCGCTTGTAAATGAACCTTTCCGCCCTGTAACCTTCGAAAGTTTAATTGATCAAGCCGCACAGGGAAACTGGCATCGGCTGCCGGTAGGCGAACGCACCGGAAAAATTGCGACGCTCTTTTTGAACACGCCCTACACCGGCGGCACGCTTGAATGTGAACCGGAAATGTGCCGCGTCTTTTTTGATAAACTTGATTGCGTCACCTTTTTCGAAACCGCGTTGGCACTTGCCCGCTTGTTACGCAAACCGGTGCAGACACTCGCGGCTCTGAAAGATGAGATTAGTTTCACGCGGTATCGCAGCGGCAAAATTGACGGGTATCTTTCGCGGTTGCATTATACCTCCGAGTGGCTGGCCGATAATGAAGCCAAAGGCGTCGTCAAAAAGATCACGAAGGACATCATCGGCGGCGAGCGAACTTCTTTCGAGGTCGCATTCATGTCAGCCAATCATTCTTTATATCCGCCGCTGGTGAAAACACCATCGCTGCTCACGGAATTGAAAACGATTGAATCGCGGCTAAGCGGCACGGAAAACTTTTTCATTCCGACCGCCCGCATTGCCGCGTCTGAGGCCGAGCTACAGACCGGCGATATTGTTGCGTTCGTCAGCCGCGTCAAAGGCATGGACTACGATCATATCGGCATCGCTTGTCGCAACCCCGCGGGAAATTTGGGCGTGATGCACGCTTCGTCGCGCTTCGGAAAAGTGCGGTTGGATGAAAGTTTGCACCGCTACGCCAAAATTTTTCGCGGTATCACGGTTGCCCGTCCGCTCGAAGTTTCACCTGAACATCAAACGATCTCTCAAACAACTTCAACGCGCGATTGATCGCCGAGCATAAACCGGTTCGTGCGCGGCTTGCGTTCGGCACTGACGATTTCGACGTCGTTGCCGAGCAGACTTTCCTCGATTCGAATTCCGACCGAATCGATCTTGCAACCTTTCAGCACGATGCTG
>JACMJS010000197.1 GCA_014380515.1 Chlorobiales bacterium | reverse complement strand
TTTGCCTGCAACGCGAACGCTGGCGTCAAGCGGGTTGCAAGGTTTCGGCTACACGGTCTATAACTTCGGTGTGTCGGGACCGCTCGTACCGTTCGGAAACCTTCGAGACCTTGCATCGATGCGCGTACAGATCGAGCGGCAACAGGCGGCGGGACGCAATGCGTATCAGGGTTTGGGTGTGCTGGCAAATGATGAACTCTCGCAGTGGAACGGCCTTGCCAATCTGCGATTCAAGTTTGGCGACCACATCGCGCTGCAAGCGGGGGGCTTCTTGACTTCGGGCACAACCTACAACGGCTTCGGCGGCAACACCCGCGACGCGCGAAACGAAGGCGGTCGCGGCGCATTGAACGCCACGCTGGGCAACTACGCTGTTCGGGTTCGAAACTATAACAACACTTCGGACAGCCTGCGCAGTGATGGCACGCGAATTTTAGAGTTCCGTGATGTTGCGGCAAACGGTGAGCGCGTGGATGAAACGGCCACGCAACTCTATTTTAAATACGCGCACAGCCTCAGCGAAACCTTCACGTTCAACGCCGGACTTTACTTTACCCGCAATTTCACCGAACGCGGCGACCGCACTTTCTTCAGCGATCTTCCCGCTTACGGCCCCGCCATCCGAAATGCAACCAACATTCAGGGCACGAGGCCGACTGGTGTTAGACCTGATGTCTTCGGATTTCATTGGCTTACCGCGAATGAACCGGTATTCCCAAATGCACCGACGTTTGGTTATAGCAAGCAAGCCAATTCATCTGTTGAACTCGAGGCGAGTGCTGCATTGAAGTTGAGGGAACATGCGATTAAAGCAGGTGGACAGATTCGTGTATATGATTACCGCACATACACGCTTACCAGATCAGTCTTATCATTTTCTTATAGAGCAGTTGTTGCCACCTCTGGGCCGGACAGCGGCAATGTGGTGAATTATATTCGTGATGATGCCGCTTTTACCGAAGAAAATCTTGCCGACCAATTTGACGGAAGTACAGCAATTGAACGTATCGGGTATACACGCGCTGGCATGGAGACAAACGACGGTGATTACGCCTCGAGACGTCCGACAGCAGCATCGCTTTACGCCAAAGACATTTTTACCATAGGTGATCTTACCGTCAATGCAGGCGTGCGATTGGATTACTTCGCGTCAGGACAGCAAGGCTACGCGGATTTAAGTTATCCGTTTGGTAAAGACCCGAACTCGCGGAAACCGGTGCTTGCCTCATCAAATACCGAACTCTTATTTAACCCGCGACTCTATTTCTCGCTTCCGGTTGGCAAACAAACGGTGCTCCATGGCGGTCTCGGAAAGTATTCGCAAGTGCCGGACTTCAATTTACTGTTCGTTTCCTACGACCAACAAAACTTTTCAATTTCATCAAACAATCCTGCGTTGAAATCGGAAAAGACAACGAGCTACGAACTCGGCGTGCGGCAGCAAATCGAAAGGGTAGCAAGCGTAGATGCAACGCTATTCTACAAAAGTAGTCAAGACTTGGTGCAACTCGTTCAAATCCTCGGAACGGAAAACACACCGAGCTATAACATTTACAACAATGAAGGGACGGCGAGTGTAAGAGGCTTGGAAGTGGCAGTCGAGTTGCGGCGGGCAAATTATGTGGCGGCAGCATTCAACTACATGCTGACCGTGGCCGATGGCGAAACATCGCTCTACGGTCAATCGCATACAGCGGCAATCACGGCGGATATAAAAACGCCGCTTGAAGATCAGTCACTTCCTGAATCGCTCCGCGGTTGGGGCGTTACAGCCGCCTTCCGTCTGGGCAGCGGCACCGCATACAGCCCGACCTCGCAATTCTATTACGACTACGACCCGACTATCGGCTTCCGATTAACCGGGCCGAAGAACAGTGAAAGATTGCCACTTAGTTATCAATTAGATATGCGCATCGATAAGACTTTCAACCTATTCGAAAATAAACTGTCGCTCAATCTGTATCTCGTTGGCATCAATGTGCTTGGTGTGCAAAACACGTTCAGCGTTTATCGCAACACCGGCAGTGCAACCGACGCAGGCTTCCGAAGCACGCCGGAGTACAAACAACTGTTGGCAGATTACGACAGGAGTTACGGTGCGGGGACAGGGAAAAAGTATGACGACCTCTACAAGCAATACGAACGCGGCTTCAACGGCGGCGGGGAAGCTCGTCAATTCCGGCTCGGCGCGCAAGTTTCATTTTAACTATTCATCGCTGTCATTCTGAGCGCAGCGAAGAATCTGCATTGCTCTTCGAAGTAATTCAAATGCAGATTCTTCACTTCGCCTATGCTCCGTTCAGAATGACAACGATGAAAAAACTATTCGAACTTTTTGACTTTCGGTTTCGAAAGTTTCTTGCGCGTGGCGGCGGGTTGTTTTTCTTTTTTGCCCTTCGAGTTTTTATCGACCACATACACCGTAACCTCAATCTCGGCTTCCGTATATCCTGACGCTTGCGCCGCCGCTAGCACCGCACTGCGCGCCGATTCACTCAGCAAAAATTTCGGCGTGCCGGAAGTTTGAAAGTAAAAGTAATCTGGCCGTCCGGTGGTGTCCGCTTTGGCTGCGGTGCTGTCTGGTCTCACCGCGACCGGCTTCGTCGCGTCAGGCTGTGATTGAGCAAAAAGATTTGTGGTGAGGAGCAAGATTGCGACGAAGGCGGCGAGGAATTTCATCGGTGAAAATTTTTTGTTGATTGTTGAGAGATAAAACATTTCAAACGCTCCAGCTCATCGGATACAGGGCGTCATCAAATTGTTCAGCGTGTGCGGTCAAGTGCAGCGGACGAAAAGTATCGATCATCACCGCGTATTCTTTGGTTTCCTTCACGCCCAAACTTTTTTCCGTCGTGCCCGGATGCGGCCCGTGCGGAATCCCGCCCGGATGCAGCGTCAATGAAGCACTCTCGATGCCTTTGCGGCTCATAAAGTTGCCATCCACGTAATAAAGCACTTCGTCGGAATCGATGTTGCTGTGGTTGTAGGGCGCGGGAATCGCGTCGGGGTGATAATCAAACAGGCGCGGCACGAAATTGCAGATCACCAAATTCTCCGCTTCGAATACCTGATGTACCGGCGGCGGTTGGTGAATGCGTCCGGTGATCGGTTCGAAATCATAAATGCTCAGCGTCATCGGATAAAAATATCCGTCCCAACCGACCGCATCAAACGGGTGGCGGCTGTAGCAATAACTCGCCAGCAAATTTCCTTTCTTCACCTTCACTTCAAACTCGCCCGTTTCATCACGAGTCTGTAACTCGGTGGGTCTTTTCAAATCACGCTCGCAATACGGCGCGTGTTCCAACAGTTGCCCGAATTCATTTCGATATCGCTTCGGCGTCTGCACCGGCGAAGAAGTTTCGATGATGAACAACCGGTTCTCGCTTGAGCTGAATCTAAACTGATGTGTAGTGCCGCGCGGGATGAGCACATAATCGCCTTGCTTGAAAGCGAGCGTGCCGAACAATGTTTCCAAAATGCCGCTGCCTTCATGCACAAAGATCAATTCATCCGCCGCCGCATTGCGATAGAAGTAAGTCATTGAGTCCGTTGGCCGCGCAGCTGAAAGCATTACGTCATGGTTGAACAGTACGGGCGTGCGCGAAGCAAGATAATTCGCATCGCGCGGCGCGGCGTTCAATCGCAAGTGGTGATGTCGCAATTGATCGTTATTCCAAACGGGAAACTCCAGCGATTTGGTCTCGCCGATTTGATGCACTTTCGTCGGCAAATCCAAATGATACACTGTAGAGTAAATCCCCGCGAAGCCTTTGGTGCTCACAAGTTCCTCGCGGTAAAGCGAGCCGTCAGCCTTGCGAAACTGCGTGTGGCGTTTGTGCGGAATCGTGCCGAGTGAATGATAAAGCATCGTCAGGATTCAATCGTGAAATTTGTAATCAGCCTGCTTGGCAATCTCGAAAAAAGTTTCGGGCTTGTTGTTGCTGTGCGAAAGTTCGTTCAGGATTTTTTCCTTGCCGAGCGGATAAGTGAGCATGTAGGCCGGATAGTCCGTGTCTTGCAAGCGGGCAATCGTGCGGCGGTGCAAGGTTTCTTCACTCGGTGATGATCTTTTCAAGAACGCCAGCACTTCCGCTTCCGGCATGTTTTCTTCATGCAGCATCAAGGCCGCATTGACAACCGGTTTGCGCCCGATGGTT
>JACMJS010000196.1 GCA_014380515.1 Chlorobiales bacterium | reverse complement strand
GCGCCCGCGTTCTCGCGCACGAGGCCGTCGGTTTGCAGCGAACGGTTGCCGCGATCATCGGCGTACGACGGCATGGCTTTGGCGACGGTTTTGCGTTTGCCCTGTAGTTCCAACACATCACCGGCTTCAAGGCCGAGCTGCTTCATGTCTTCGGGGTCGAGCCGCGCAATCGCCCGCCCGACGTCTTTCGGCAGGGATTCTTTAAGCTTGAGCGTGAGTATCATTGGGGCGGCGATCATCAGCGTCGATTTAGTTTTGCGGAGGAATGATTGCAAGGCTTCGGAAAAACTTTACACCGATTTTGCAATGACGATTTCAAGCACGCCGTTGTTGTAGGTTTTGCGGAGTGAGGTTGCCGCGAGCGCAGGTATGGGCAGAAGAACTTCTTTGTAGAACAGCCGCTTGCCGGAAGCGATGACGGCGATTTCCAAGATGTCGCCCTGAAGGTGCACCGAAATATCTTTCTCCGACGCGCCGGGCAGTTCGACGTAGATTTTAATTTCGGCGGCTTCATCGAACACGTCCGTGATCGGTTCGCGCTCGTCGGTTACGGCGGGGCCACCGGAACTCGCGGGCGCGGGGCGCACATTACCGAACGTTTCCGCCGCGTTTTTTCCGCCGGTTTTTTTATCGCTTAGAGTGCGGACACGGACGCCGAAGACGGCTTTGCGGTTGCCGAGATCGATCTCTTCCGTCTTGTTGATCTCACCGCCCGCATCGTCCAATTCCGCCGCGAGTTTCATCAGTTTATCGAGGCCGCCAAGCAAACCGCCAAGTCCGAATCCGTCCATGTTTCTTTTCGTCATTATTAATCCGAATTCTCTTTCAACTTTGATTTCATTTGCTCTGCGCGTTCGTGCGTCAAGTTTGTTTTACACTCGAGGCAGATACCGTGCGAAGTCATGGCGTCATCTTGCATACTTCGTTGAACCCCTATCGGTCGCTTGCACCATGAGCAAACATAGAGCAGGTAGCCATTGATGGGCTGCACCTTTATAATCTCTTCATGGCAATCAAACAACGCGCCGTCGGGGAAGAACAGCCGCAGGGTGTTGCGCAAGGTGTCCGATTGATGCCGCGATTCGGCGGTTACATTGCCCGCCCTCAGACTTGCTTCCAGTTCAGAGACGAGAAAAGAGTAACGCTCGGTGCAGCCCATCTCCAAGCATTTCCATTTCTCAAAATGATGTATACATTCAAAGTGCTCATGCGTTGCCATATCTTTCGCCGGTTAGGTTTGGGTATTCGTCAGGTATTCGTTCGATCCTTCCAATGTAACCTTAACCTCCGCCAATCCCCGACCTCATCTCCAGACCCGTGCAGGCAGCGGCGCCTTCAATACTTGAGAGAAACGGTTTTCCATTTTTTACTCTCATCCTCGGCGGGCTTGATGGCCATTCCGCGCTTCGCTATCAGTGAAGCGATGTTGTCGTTGAGACTTTTGAGCCGCATGTCCACTTCGCCGCGGCGCCGGTCGAGCACGGCAAGTTCTTTGGTAAGCCGTTCGCGTTCGACGGTGAGCACATAGAGATTGAGATATTCGGTGCTGTCGTTCTTCGGCTTCGCGCTGCGGGTGCGCGGAATGTTCTTGACGCTGCGAATGCTTTTGATTTGCGAAAGTCCTTTCATGATCGAGTCTTTATGATTGCGGCACTTTATGATTGCGGCTTTACGAGAATGCTGATAGGTTTATTTTTCGCGTGGCATCAAATGCCAGTGGTTTATTTATTCGTTATCTCTCAGGGGCGATTGACCTTTCGGCTTGGAGCGGC
>JACMJS010000195.1 GCA_014380515.1 Chlorobiales bacterium | reverse complement strand
TGAGCGATCCTCGCGTTGGCATCGACATCGGCGAAGATCGTCGGCTCGATAAAGTAACCTTTCGACATATCGCTCTTGCCGCCCAAGATCAAGCGGCCTTGCAATTTGCCCAGCTCGATATACTCCGCAATTTTTCGAAACGCCCGCTTGCCCGAAACGGCGGACATATCGGGATTCGTCGCCGCTTCGTCCACTTTGATTTTGACCGCACGCTCAAGCAGTTTCGAAATAAATTCATCGTAAACTTTTTCATCGATAATGGCGCGCGAGCACGCCGAACATTTCTGTCCCGAAAATCCGAATGCCGAAGCTGAAACGCCCGCTGCGGCCAAATCCAAATCAGCCTCGCTATCAACGATGATCGCATCTTTGCCGCCCATCTCGGCGATGACGCGCTTGATCCACTTTTGCCCCGGCTCCATCTTCGCCGCCATCTCGTTGATGTGCAGCCCGACGGCCTTCGAGCCGGTGAAAGCGATCATGCGCGTTTTCGGGTGCTCGACCATCGTCTCACCGACGTCGGCGCCGCCCGTCAGAAAATTTAAAACGCCGTTGGGCAAACCGGCTTCGTCCATCAGCTCGAAAAATTTATAGGCGATCCGCATCGCGTCCGGCGAGGGTTTGAGCACGACGGTGTTGCCGGTAACAATCGCCGCCGTCGTCATTCCGGCAAGAATGGCGAGCGGAAAATTCCACGGCGGCAAAACGGCAACGACGCCCAGCGGAATAAAAAACGCTTCGTTCGTTTCGCCCATCCAATCGGGCGACGCCACAATGGGCTGCGGCTCCGCGTACCGCATGGCTTCGCGGGCGTAGAACTCCAAGAAGTCAATCGCTTCCGCCGTATCCGCATCGGCTTCCGCCCAGTTCTTGGCGACTTCCAGCGTCATCACCGCCGAAAATTCGTGCTTGCGTTTCCGCATCAATGCCGCCGCTTTGACGAGCACTTTCGCGCGTTGCGGCGCGGGTACGTTTTTCCATGTCTCAAACGCCGCCGCCGCCGCTTCAACCGCCGCCTTTGCATCTTGCGTCCCGTTCTTTTGGAAGAGACCGATGATCTCGGCGTGGCGCGAGGGATTGACGGATTTTAATTTTTCGTTTCGAAAAACTTTTTCACCGGCGATGATGCTCGGATATTCTTCGCCGAACTCCGCACGGGCTTTTTCTAAACCGGCTTCATATTCCCGCGCGGCTTTCGCGTCACCCGCAAAATCGGTGAAGCGTTCGTTTTCGTAGGGCGGAAACCCGTAGAGGCTTTCTCCGCTTGCCTTCGCCGGCGAGGCTTTCGCGGGCGACTTCTTTTGCGGCGATACTTTTGCGGATGAATTACTTGCGGGCTTCGAATTACTTGCGGGCTTCAATGCGGCTGTTTTTTTTGAGGCGGGTTTCGCTGTCGCTGCCGGTTTTGCGGCGGACTTCTTTGCTTTGCCGTTGGTCTTTAAAAGATTTACGGTATTAAGTGAAGCAACTGAAGCGGTTTTTTTGCGGCCTTTCTGTGTCATAAAAAATACGTGAGCGGTGATGGATAAACTTGAATTAAGTTAGATGTGAATTCACAGAAGGTTAATTTACACAACCGCCCTTTTAAAATCGTCATTAAAACCCTAACCGTTGCGAGCCATGCAAAAAGTTTTGACCGCGCAACAGATGCGCGAAATTGATTACGAGACCGTTATTAAACTGCGTGTAACGGAGCGGCAACTGATGGAACTGGCCGGAAAGGAAGCGTGCAACATCTTGCTCGAAAAACTTGCGCCGCAAACAAACTCACTGGGTGAAAAAACTTTTCTCGTCGTCTGCGGCAAAGGCAACAACGGCGGCGACGGCATCGTGCTCGCGCGACATTTGATAAATGCGGGCGCAACGGTTGATCTGATTTATCTCTGCGAAGAATCACAATTGCGTCAGGACGGTGCGGCGACGTTGAAGTCGCTTAAGCTTTATCTGGGCTACACCAATCGCTTGCGGATTTTCGAAGGTGATGAAAACATCCCCGGCCTCATCGCCGAAAAAAAATATGACGTCATCATCGATGCCATTCTTGGCACGGGCTATAAGAAAACCGATCACCCAAAAGGCCAGCGGCGCGGCGGCGGCAATTCGGCGGAACTGCCGTACCTCGCGCCGGAAAGTTTTTCGGAAGCCGCCATCTCGCCGGTCGAACTGATGAATGAATTGAAGCCCGCACTGACGCCGGTGATCCGTGACGCCATCCGGTTCATCAACAGCAAGCGGCAACGCGAACAGGCCTTCGTCGTCTCGCTCGATATTTCATCGGGCTTAGACGGCACGACGGGTGCGGTCTCGGAAGCCGCCGTCGAAGCGGACTTGACGATTGCGCTTGCCTTTCTGAAGACGGGATTTTTTTTCGGCGAGGGCAAGCGGCATTCGGGCGAAGTGGCCGTTGCTGATATTTCGATTCCGAAGTTTCTGGCGGGCGAGCCGCATTGCAATCTGGTCGACGGGCAGTTTGCTCGTTCGGTCAGGCCGACGCGAAGCAGGGAAAGTTCGAAGGTGGATAACGGCAAAGTGTTGATCGTGGCCGGTTCGCAATCGGCGGAAAGTTCAATGATCGGCGCGGCGATTTTATCCGCCGCCGCCGCCGTCAAAGCCGGTGCGGGCTATGTGTGCGTGGCCGTGCCGCCCGAAGCCTTCGCCGTGATTCACGCCGCCGTGCCCGAAGCCGTTGTAATTGCGCAAACTGAAAATACAATCCTTGAAAAACTTATATGGGCAAATGCCGTGCTCATCGGACCCGGATTGGGGCGCAGCGTTGAAGCTCAGGCATTGGCTGCGAAACTCATCACGCATCCGAAGTTTGCTGAAAAAAAATCCGTGATCGATGCCGACGCGCTCTACGCCGTTGCCGAACTCGGATTGCTCCCGCAATTAAATCTCCCGCACGCTGTCGCCACGCCGCACTTGGGCGAATTCGCCCGCCTGACGGGCGCACATAAATCGGACATCGACGCCGACCGGCTTTACTACGCCGAAACCTTCACCAAAGAATTCAAACTCGGATTGCTTTTGAAAGGCCCTTCAACGCTCGTGCTCTCCCAAGGAAAAACGTACATCTCCGCGAACGGCACCGCAGCCCTTGCAACGGCGGGCACGGGCGATGTACTTTCAGGAATTATTGTCTCGCTTGCCGCGCAGGGATTAAGCATCGATGTCGCCGCGGCGTGCGGCGCATACCTGCATGGCCTCGCCGGGCAACACGCCGCAGAGAAAGTCCCATCGCCCTCAGCAACCGACGTGCTTCGCGCATTCACTTAAGAACAACATTGTAGGGGCGAGGTATACCTCGCCCGAATTTTTTACAAGCGTTACAATCGTGAGCGAGGATGCCTCGCCCCTACGAAGGCAAGACGCAGGAAGAAGAAACTAAATCGGCTTTTGAACTTGCAGACCGGTGCGGCTGGTCAGCGTTTGCATGAGTTCCTTGAACTGCGGCAAGTCTTCCTTGATGCGAACGGAATCGGTGCGGGTCGAGTCCTTTCTGCCGATGACGTAATAAGCAATCGGCGGATTGAAGGTCAGTTGTTCTTGGGCGATGCGCGTGATGCCGTCGAGCGGTAACGATCTCTCACCGCCGGTGCGGTAGCGGTAGGTCAGCGTGGAATCGGTGAGCGTGATGCGGTCGCCGTCGTGGGCATGTTCGGCATCGAAGCGAACGTTGTAGGCGTTGGGCAAGCCGAATGAGACCATCGTGAAAAATCCGATGATTGAACTTTTGACGAAGCAGCCGAGATCAACGCCGTAGTTGAACTTGCCATACTTGAAAAAGACGCCCCACGCGACGGCGAAAAGTAGGAAACCCAACGACCAAACAATCCACGTGTGATTGCTCAGCCAAAACTCAGGATAAAATTGCGGATAAGAATAGGATTGCATAGAACCGTTTTAAATCTGTTTCGAAATTAGGTTCAAAATTATTTTTGTTGGACAAGTTCGTAGGTGCCCGTCTTGGTGCGGTCGGAAAAGACGAAGGTCTTGCCGAGCGATGTGTATGTCCATGTCTCTCGCGTCGGCGCATTGGCGGGAAACTCGCGGTCGATCTTCGTCGGCTCACCGTAGAGAATATAAATTTTACCCCGGTCGGTGCGCCAGCCGTATTCGCGCGTGGTGTAAAAATTGAAGAAGGCATAATCTACGCGGCGGTAGTATTCGGCCATAACTTCGTTGAACTCGGTGTCGGGCGTCGGGTCTTTTTGCTTCCAGAAATTTTTGAACTTTTGTTCGCGCTCCGGCTGACTGCCCGTCTGCACGTCGCTGATGACTTGCGGCGGCGCGATGTACTCCATGATGCGCGTGGAGAGATCGATGTCGTAAAGGGCGTAAGGCATATCGACCCACGAGACTTCAAATTCCTTCGAGACTTCGCTCATTTTGCCGCCGCTCGATGCAAAGACCTTCAACAGATATTTTGCGTTCGAGATTTTTCTGCCATCCAAATCAATCAAGGCCAATCGTCTGCGCGAGGCGGCGTTCCGCGGGGCGGTGATGAACAATTTTCCCGAAGCATCGCGCGTGAGTGTGAAGGGATCAACGGCGTAAAGGTTCTGCGGGGCGACGGGACTTCGCGCGAGCAACACATCTTCTTTATCCGCTTTCTTCTGATAGAGTTCATAGCGGGCACTGTCCAAATTGCCGGACGCGAGCAACTCAACGGCAACCGTAAAATCTTTTCCGAAAAATGCGTTGCCCGAAAGCGTGAGCGGCGACATCACCACTGCACCCGTTTGAATCTCCGGCCTCTGAATCATCACGGGCGTGGAGATAGCGACCGCTTCACCTCCAACCGGTTTGACGGTAAGTTTGCGGCGGTCGATCCGCAAGAGTTTGCTCGTCTCGGCGTCCGTCAGTTCGGTGATGACGTCGTATTCACCGGCGGGTAGATCGACATCCAACGTTGCCGAAAGAAATCGCGTGCGGTCTTTGGTCGCGCCGAAACTATCGGCGATGGCGATGGCATTGGCACTGCGGCGGGCGATGGAATTCTGGTTCGAAAGAAATTCCGCTGAGAAGGTTACATCCGACTTGAATTTCGTATCGCTTTCTTTGGCGAAGAACAGGTAATCATATGAGATGCGCAGGTGCATGACGACGCGCGGGTTTGCGGTCGCAGCGGCGGGAAATACATTGGCTTCGATGAAGACTTTCGGGCGGGCGTATTTTTCAACGATCTCGACATAGCGGTCTTGCGCCGTGGCCGGAGACGGCGTGAGCGGGGCAAGCCAGAGCAGCGTCAGCGAGAGGAAGAGAGCAATCTTTTTCATGATATAAACACAAAGCAAACGATAAAATGAGCGAAATGAATGCGGCAGAAAATACAACAAAAATTTTCGCAATTCATCCCCGACGCAATCCCTGCAACTTCTCCGGATATGTCGTCTGGACATATATCTATCTACTCCCGCATCTATCTACTCCCGCGAACGCAGGAATCCAATCTTCGAAAAGACGGATTCCGGGCGAGCCGGAATGATATGACAACAGGGAGACGAATGGAGCAAAAAAATGTCCGCGCGAATGGCGAACATTCGTCGGACATTTAAGCGTGATGAAACATCGGTGAGCGTTTGACCTTGAAAATTACGCAAGCAACTTCGCCAGTTCCGCCGTGCCGTTTTTTGAAATCGTTTTCAAGGCTTTGGTAGAAAGCTTGACGCGCACCCAGCGGTTTTCCTCTTCGAGCCAAATGCGTTTGGACTGAAGGTTGGGTTCAAAGCGGGTGCGACGCCGGTTGTTGGCGTGCGAGACGGTATTGCCGTATTGATGCGTCTTTCCGGTAACAATGCAAACTTTAGACATGATCGTAAGTAGTTGTGAAAATTGAGCGGCAAATATAGTGCCCGACGGTTCATAATTCAAATTATCATAGCCATACCGCCAAGTGCATCGCGGCGATTTCAAAGCAAACGTGAACGCAAACGAAACGGCGCATCTTTGTTCGACCTCACCGCGGCGACAATCGCATTTGTCTCAATGACAACATTCACTTTGATAAACGGCTACTTACACAAAAACATAAAACGCCAGACTCCAACCGGCTCGCTATGTAGAGATTTAATCCACTTCCCGAAGCCTATCGAACCGCAGTCGCATCGAGAGGCCGAAGGAAATTGCGGTCGCGCTCTGGCCGCGAAAAATGCTTTCGACATTGCGCGTCGAGAAATCAGCTGCGAAGTACGGTGTATCCAAACCCACGCCGAGCGACCATCCGAAACCCTGCGCTCCGCCGAATCTCAAACCGGTTCGCAGCGGCACACCCGGCCAGTGCCGCGATTCAAATCCAACGCCTACGAGCGGCGCGAGGCTGTTGCCATAAACCTCATTGAAGCCTTGAACATAATCAAGGCTCACGGCGACGGGCACGCTTTGCTCCAGCCACTCGTCAAAGCGAACGGCGACGCCGAACCTGAACCGCGCGGGCAACCCGACCGTGAAAGATTCTTTGCGCGACGATTCCTCAATCAACCCGCGAAGGCTGTCCAATTGGGCTTGAACCTTGCCGTCGGTGAGCAGATCGTTGAAGCCGGTAAAGGTAATGAGGCCGTTGCGCTCTTTGATTGTTGCGTCCGCCGTGTAATGCACCGCGCCGAGATCGCACAACGCCGCGCCGAACGCAATGCCTTTATCAAACTCGCCGCTGATGCCGACATCCGCGCCGAAACCCGTCCCCGCAGGCGATGCAAGCGGCGTGAAGGATTGCTCCGACTGAAAATTTTCCGAGACCGATGAGAGCAAACGGTAGTTCGCCTCAACCGACACGCTATCGCCCGACAGCGACGTAAAAACTTTTGAACTGTTCCGCTCCGTACCCGCGTAGCCAAATGAATGCACCAGCCGCACGCTCGCGCCAACGGCAAATTTTTTGATGCCTTTAGCAAAACGCGGTTCGGGCGTGAACCGCGCGAAGGACACTGTATAAGAGCGGTTCCACCACGCATCCGCCTGCGTATCCGAAATTTGCATCCGGCGTCCGGCGAAAGATTCATTGCCGAACAGCAGCAGCGCGAGATAATCTTTGTTGAGGCCAAAGTTCGCACCGGCATCATCGCGGATGCTGAACGCAAAACTGCCGATGCCTAAGTCGGCGTAGTTGAGCGAAATGCCGAGCGAAGTTACCGCGGTCTCATTGCTGGCGCGGGTAACGTCCGCGAAGGAATTAAAAATCTCTTGCTTCTGCGCCTCGGTAAAAACTTTGCCTTCCGTCCCAAAGATCAAGTTGTAAAGTGAAATGCTCAGTGCATTGCTCGATGCCGAAACGCCGAACGGAGCAAAAGCGACGGTGCCGCGCAGACGGCGGTCGGGGTGTTCGAAGTGCGTGAGCCGTGCGGGATTGATGCCGAGCGCGGGAAAGCCGTTGGTGAAAGCCGCACCGGTGCTGCCCATCGCCGCGCTCGTGCTGTTGTCAATCGAGAGTTGCGCCAGCGAACGTTGCGGAATGATGAAGGCCACGATGAATGCCAGAAGGACGCAACGCCAGCAATGATGAAATGAGGGGAGAAGCCGCATAACGATTGAATGATGAATGAAAAAGTTCTTCCGGCGGAATGAAAGCAAAATGACTGTGCAATCTCTACCGCGCTGCGATTGAATTATTTCAACAGCACCATGCGCTTGGTTTGTGAAAAAGCTCCCGCTTGGATTTTGTAGAAATAAATTCCGCTGCTTTGTTGAAGAGCGTTGAACGGAACGGTATGCGTTCCGGCGTTGCGGCGTTCATTGACGAGCGTTGCGACTGCCTTGCCAAGCAGGTCATACACTTTCAGCACCACTTGTTCCGGTCGCGGCAAGGTGAAGGTGATTTGCGTGTTCGGGTTGAACGGATTCGGATAGTTTTGAAGCAAGGTATACTGCATTGCACTTTGCACGTCATTGCCGGTTGCTGACGTGCCGACTGTGATTGTTAGTGTATCTGAAACACTGGTGTATGGCAGATTGACAGGAGGACTTGAAAGCGGATTGTCTGCAAGGCCATAACGAAGCAATCTACCTACGACTTTATGCACGCCAGATGGCAAATCATTTCTGTCTTTTGGAAATGTGCTTGTAGGGTCAGACCATGTTGCCGAACTGCTTGCCGGAATAGTAACCGAAGTGTAAGCAAGCGTAACTCCGCCGGTGTATTGCTCTACACTGTCAATCGTATAACTAGCCTGCCATCCGTCGCTCCACCATAGAGTTACGGCGGACGAACTATCGTTGAAGGTGGTTACACGGATTTTAACCGTGTCGCCAACCGCGTAGGCGGTTTTGTCGGAGGAGACGCTCACGCGAATCTGAGCCGGAAGGGAAGCGGCGTATAAACTGAGTACCGCGCAGAAAAATATCTTTTTCATCTGCACTCTTGTTTTTAATTCGATCACAAAAAAATTACGGGCGCACGCCAAGGGCGGAAACCATCATCACGGCGACATAGAGCAGCGTGCCAAAGGCGTTGTACCAAATCGCTTTTTCGCGCGGAGCGGCGATGAGAATTTTTTGCATCGGCAATTGCACTGCAATCAAAACCGCGATGATCGCTGCATAAATATATTCGCCTTGCATCAGCAGAATGATCATCGCCACCACCTGCGCGGCATCGATCAACGACGACGCGAGAATCGCCGCGCGGCGTTCGCCCAATTGCACCGGAATGGACTTGACGCCTTTGAGCCGGTCGCCGATGACGGATTTAAAATCATTGAGCGTCATAATGCCGTGGGCACCGAG
>JACMJS010000194.1 GCA_014380515.1 Chlorobiales bacterium | reverse complement strand
GAGCAGAATGCGCATTTGGCCTTATCGATTTCGACGTACGGCTACGTGCTTGAGACGGGCGAAATTATTTTGCAAGGCGACGCCAAGGAACTCGCGCAGAACGCAGACGTCAAGAAAGCGTATCTCGGCGAGTTAGGATAAGCCGATGCCTGAGGCCGCTCCGCTGATGGCTGCGAGCGGCGTTACGCCTTCGTCCGTTGATTTCACCACCGGCTTTTATAAGCCGTTTTTTACCCGAAGCACATCGCCGCAGAACCTCAGCCAGAACGAACAAGTCTTGCTTGAGGTAGTGATGCTGCCCCCGGTTCTATCAAACCTGCCCGGCGTTTCCACGCGCAACATCTCCGTACGGTTTCAAGGCTGTCGTAAAGGCCAGCATTAAATCCCCGCATACACCATAAAACATAAAAGTTAGATGCTGCAAGATTCTGCACCGCGCCCTGCGAACGCACCGCGGAACTACGCCATCCGGCATTTAACGCCGGACGATCAACCGTTTTTGTGGGAGATGCTCTACCAATCGCTCTATGTACCCGAAGGCCACGCACCGATTGACCGCATCGTGCTCAACATCCTTCCCTTGCGAAGTACGTCAAAGATTGGGGACGCAAGGATGATTGCGGATTCGTAGCGACGGATGAAAACAACCGGCCTCTCGGTGCGGCATGGATGCGCCTATTCAAAGAAGACGAGAAAGGCTACGGCTATATCGACGACCGCACACCGGAACTCGGCATGGCCGTTCAGCCGGAGTATCGCGGGCAAGGTATCGGCACGGCATTGCTGGTATGCCTGATTAAATCTACTGAACATCTTTATACCGGCATTTCACTAAGCGTCGTTGTCGGAAATCCCGCAGAGCGGTTGTACGCGCGATTGGGATTCGAAGTCGCTGGTGACGCCGGAGAACGAAGCGGTTCGATAACCATGAAAAAAAAGATGGCGGGTCGTTCAAAGTCAATGCGCGGCGGTCTCGAAGCGGATTCGATTAAAACATCCGGTGATGAGATACATGATGAGCGTTCCAGCGGGATCACCGACCGGCGCGTCAATCCGGCAAAAAAATTATAATCAAAACAACTAGAACGGGGACGAGCAAAACGAGATGAAACAAAATTCCGATCAACCCGCGTCAGGCGAGGGATTGCCGGACGCGCCGCATTCGCAAGCGGTTGATGCGGTCGCACAGTCGCTTGAAGTTGAGCCTGCGCGCGGCCTAAGCAAAGATGAAGCTGAAACGCGCCGGAAAAAATTCGGGGAAAACACGTTGCCTGTGGCTGAACCGACGCCATGGTGGATGTTGCTGCTGAATCAATTTAAAAGTTTGGTCGTGCTGCTGCTCGTTGCGGCGGTTTTGATTGCGGCCTTCACCGGTGAAACAGTTGAAGCGATTGCCATCGGCGCGGTATTGCTGATCAACGCGCTGGTCGGATTTTTTACGGAGTGGCAAGCCCAGCAAGC
This sequence comes from Chlorobiales bacterium, assembly GCA_014380515.1. Classification (GTDB taxonomy): domain Bacteria; phylum Bacteroidota; class Chlorobiia; order Chlorobiales; family JACMJS01; genus JACMJS01. Next base: position 6,411 of record JACMJS010000194.1, on the reverse strand, counting down.
GTTGGATGCGTTGAAGAAACAAGCCACGACCAAAGCCCGGGTTCGGCGCGAGGGCAATGAATCGCAGATCGATGCCGCTGAACTCGTCCCCGGCGACATCGTGCTGCTGGCGGCGGGCGATAAAATTCCGGCTGATGCCCGCCTCATCGAAGCCAAAAGTCTCCGCACCGAAGAAAGCGCGCTCACGGGCGAGAGCAGTACGGTCGATAAAAAAACGGATCCCGTTGCGAAAGATGCGCCGCTGGCCGAAAGGCCATCGATGCTTTATCTCGGCACAACCGTCAGTGCCGGACGCGCGGTTGCGGTCGTAACGGCCACCGGCGTGCAAACGGAATTGGGGCACATCGGCAAATTGGTTGCGGATTCGAAGACGGAACCGACGCCGCTCGAAAAGCGGCTCGGTGATTTGGGTCAGCGGCTCGTGTATCTGGTGCTGATCATTGCGGCGGCGGTGTTTATCACCGGTCTTTTGCGCGGCGGCAAAGTGTTGGAACTCATCGAGGTTACGCTAAGCCTCGCCGTCGCCGCCGTGCCCGAAGGCTTGCCCGCGGTTACAACGCTCGTGCTCGCACTCGGCGTGCTGCGCATGGCCAAACGCAACGCGCTCGTACGCCGCTTGCCCGCCGTCGAAACACTCGGCAGCGCGACGGTGATTTGCACGGACAAAACCGGAACGCTCACCCAGAACCGGATGACGGTGCAAGAGTTTCATCTCGCCGGTGATGATGACAATGGCGGCACGGTCGAAACGCATGGCGATCACAAACACAACCTTGCGGATCAGAACCTCGATCAAAATTTACTTGGCCGCGCGGCTCGCGTCGCCGTGCTCTGCAACGAAGCCTCGTTTGATAAGAACGCAAAAGACGATGCCCGCTCGCTCGGCGACCCGACCGAAACCTCGCTCGTCATCGCCGCCGCCGACCGGCTCGGACTGGATGTTGCCAAACTGCGCGACGCTTATCCGCGCAAAGATGAACGCCCGTTTGATTCCGAAACCAAACGCATGATTACCGTGCACGAACAAAACGGCGAACGCTTGGCACTCTTGAAGGGTGCACCGGGAACGGTGCTCGATGCGTGCACAAATTATGCCACCGGCGATGCGAACAACAGTCCCGCACTTGATGATGCCTCCCGCGAGCGATTCAAAAAAATGGATGAAGCCATGGCGGAAAAAGCCATGCGCGTGCTCGGCCTCGCGGAGAAACATCTTAAAGATGACGATCTCGAAAAAGGATATACTTTTTTGGGTTTCGTCGGCATGATCGATCCGCCGCGGCCTGAGGCGAAGGAAGCCATCAAACGCGCACACGAAGCGGGTATCAGAGTTGTGATGCTGACGGGCGATCAAGTCAGCACCGCCCGCGCGATTGCCCGCGACTTGGAATTGGGAGAAGCAGGAAAGGAATTGAAAGCGATGCACGCCCGTGAATTGAAAGATGTCTCGCCGGAAAAATTAAAAGAGTTTGCGCTGTCGGTGGACGTCTTCGCTCGCATTTCGCCGGAAGATAAATTGAAGGTCGTTGAAGCATTACAGCAATCGGGCGAGATCGTGGCGGTAACGGGCGACGGGGTGAATGATGCACCGGCGTTGAAGAAAGCCGACATCGGCATTGCGATGGGACAACGCGGGACGGAAGTCGCTAAGGAAGCGGCGGGAGTTGTATTATCCGATGACAATTTTGCAACCATCATCGGCGCGATTGAAGGCGGGCGGGCGATTTATGCCAACATCGTCAAGTTTGTGCACTTGCTCTTTACGTGCAACCTTTCGGAAGTGCTGGTGATTTTTGTGGCCATTGCCATTGGACTGCCGTTGCCGCTGTTGCCGTTGCAGATTCTGTGGGTCAATCTTGTTACCGATGTGTTCCCCGCGCTTGCGCTGGCGGTTGAGCCGCCCGCGCCCGATGTGATGCAGCAGAAGCCGCGCTCGCCAAAGGAATCATTGCTCTCGCGTCCGTTCATCGTTTTGATTTTGTGGCAAGGCGTGTTGCTCGCCGCGGTTGTGCTGGCGGCGTATCTCTGGGCATTGAATGAATACGGCGACGGGGTACATGCGCACAGCGTTACGCTCTTGTCATTGGTAAGCGTGCAACTCGCTCAACTTTTCAACTGCCGGTCGCAAGTGCGTTCAGCGTTTGCGGACATAGGCACGAATGTATGGCTGTGGGCGGCGGCGGGCGGTATGATTGGGCTGCAACTGCTAGCAATGTATTTACCGCCGCTCGCGGGCGTGCTCGGTTTGGAAAGTCCCGCTGCAATCGATTGGCTCGTTGCCGGTGTGTCGCTGGTGATTCCGCTCGCGGTGGTTGAAATCGTTAAGGCGGTGAGCCGCACCCGAAACTCAGATGTTGCCGCAGACCGGTTGAAGTCCGATGAAACGGCTTGATGAAATCACACGAATGAAAACCGGCACAACAGTTTTGATCATTCTATCTGTACCAACAGATAGTGAAATGAGCGTCGCCCCAAGTTTTTAGCAAAGTTTTTGGAAAGGGAAACCGGTGCGGCTATATTTGCAGCCTCAATTTTGAATGCAGCGATGCACCAAAAAAAGGGAAGTGGAGCTGTAGCTCAGTTGGTTAGAGCGTCTGCCTGTCACGTAGAAGGTCGCGGGTTCGAGCCCCGTCAGCTCCGCAGATGAAAGGGGAAGAAACCGTACAAAGGCGTCTTCCCCTTTTTTTGTTGCCGTCCCGAAAATCATTTTCTACTTCTGTCATTCTGAGCGCAGCGAAGAATCTGCATTAAACTTCCTACGATATTTTTTTGTGTCATTCCCGCCACGTCGGGAATCTCTCTTCATTCGAAGAAGGATTCCGTACAAGCCGGAATGACAGGGATACAAATGCAGATTCTTCACTTCGCTTGCGCTTCATTCAGAATGACAAATGAAAAAACTTAAATCATAACACGCTTGAATATCTCCGTCATTGGCACCGGCTATGTCGGCCTCGTCGCCGGAACTTGCTTCGCGGAAACCGGCAACGATGTGATATGCGTCGACATTGCTGAAGAAAAAGTCCGCAAACTTCAACAGGGCATTATCACCATTTTCGAACCCGGCCTCGAAGTGCTTTTCAAACGCAACCTCAAAGAAGGTCGCCTGAACTTCACTACCGATCTCGCCGAAGCCGTTGCGAAGACCGATGTTATTTTTCTCGCCCTGCCTACGCCGCCCGATGAAGATGGCTCCGCCGATTTGAAATATGTTTTAGGCGCAGCATCAGACATCGGCAAACTGATGACGGGCTACAAAGTCCTCGTCGATAAAAGCACCGTGCCCGTCGGCACCGCGGAAAAAGTACGTGCCGCCGTTGCAAAAGAACTCGCATCGCGCAACGTTGATGTGGAATTTGACGTCGTGAGCAATCCTGAATTTCTGCGCGAAGGCGTGGCGGTGGACGATTTCTTAAAACCGGAGCGCGTCGTGATTGGCAGTTCATCGGAGCGGGCGACGGCGGTGATGAAAGAACTTTATGAACCGTTCGTCAGACAAGGCAACCCGATTATCGTGATGGATGAAAAGAGCGCGGAACTGACCAAGTACGCCGCCAACTCGATGCTCGCCCTGAAGATTTCTTTTATGAACGAGATCGCCAATCTCTGCGAACGCACGGGCGCCAACGTCGATATGATTCGCCGCGGCATCGGCACGGACTCGCGGATCGGCAACCGTTTTCTGTTTGCAGGCGTCGGCTACGGCGGCTCGTGCTTCCCGAAAGACGTACAGGCACTTGTGAAAACCTCGGGCGACTTCGGCTATGATTTTAAAATTTTGAAAGCGGTTGAAAAAGTAAACGACCTGCAAAAACTCTCGCTCGTCCCGCGGATTGAATCGCACTTCGGCGGCAGCGTGAAAGGTAAAAAAATCGCCGTGTGGGGACTGGCGTTCAAACCCAACACCGACGACGTGCGCGAAGCCCCCGCGCTCGTGATGATCGATGAACTGCTCAAACGCGGCGCAACCGTCTCCGCATATGATCCCGAAGCGATGCCGAACGTCCGCCGCACCCACGAAGGGAAAATCACTTTTGCCGAACGCGACTACGACGCGCTCACCGACGCCGATGCGCTCGTCATCGCCACCGAATGGAACGAGTTTCGAAATCCGAACTTCGAGGTAATGCAAAAACTGATGCGCGGCAAAGCCATTTTCGATGGCCGCAACATCTTTGATCCCGCTAAAATGAACGCGCTCGGCTTCGAGTATTTCAGCATCGGTCGCTGATGAAAACATGAATCGTGAAGTGAAGGCATCGCCAACCAATACCGACGCGGTGTTTCAGCCGGAGCAGATCAAAGCGGAGTTGGATTTTTCATTCATCCAAACGCACCTCGTCCCGCCACCGCGATTCGCCTTGTCGTCGCTGGAAAACTACATCTCGCATCCTGACTTTCCCTCGCAACTTGCCGCCAAAGAATCGCTTCATCTGTTCATCGCCGCATTGAACCTGAACGGGTTTGAAAAACTTTTTAGATTCATACGCCATGAAAAATCGGGACTCTATCTCGATGGCGCCTTCGGCGTCGGCAAAACGCATTTGCTCGCCGCCGCTTATCACGCCGCACAGACACCGGCGAAAGCCTACCTTTCGTTCACCGAACTGATGTATCTCATCGGTTTTTTAGGACTGGAAAAATGCGCGGCGGCACTGAAGAAATATCAACTGATTTGTATCGATGAGTTTGAGTTGGACGATCCGGGCAACACGATGATGTCGCTCGGATTTCTCACGCGCATGTTTGATGCGGGCGTTCGCATCGTGGCTACTTCAAACACGCCGCCCGCAAAACTGGGCGAAGGTCGTTTCAGTGCATCGGACTTTCAGCGCGAGATCGGCGACATCGCAAACCGCTTTACCGCCCTGCGCATCGATGGGCGCGATTACCGCGAAACGAAAGCCCCGGCCTCTGCCGCTTCCACTTGGAAACTTCAGCAACCGGCGGAAGAACTCACGTTACTCTATCACGCTTATCAACCGGACGAATTAACCGGCGGCAAGAAATTTTTCGCAACTTTGTCCGAACTCGCCTCGCTCTTGCTGCGGTTTCACCCGATGCACTACTTTGAAATTGCAGAGATGCTTGAGGCGTTATTTCTCGCAGACGTTCATGCGTTCGATAATCAGTTCGATGCCTTGCGCTTCGTCTACTTCATCGATAAACTCTATGACGACCGCGTAAAAATTTTCGCATCGACAAGTGTTTCCATCGAAGCCGTGTTTCCCGACGAGTTCTACAAATCCGCCTACGCCAAAAAGTATTTGCGATGTCGCTCGCGTCTCGGTGAAATCTGCCGCACGTCGTAAAAATTTTCATCATTGTCATTCTGAGCGCAGCGAAGAATCTGCATTCGAATGATTTGAAGATGAATGCAGATTCTTCACGCCGCTTGCGCTTCGTTCAGAATGACAAGCAATGGAAGGGTTTGTCTGTAACCTTCGCGGACATGGTTGCGAAAAATCAACTTGCATTCAAAAATTTCAAACCATAAAAAAGATATGAACCGATTCAAATTCATTTCTATCGCGCTGGTTATCATTACACCGCTGATGTTATTCGGCGGATGCAGCATCAACCGCAAACCCGCATCCGGCGGGGCTTCGCAGACGCCATCACAACAAACTACAACGCGCTCGTTTACTGAACCCAACTCGCTCTATGCTCAAAGCGCCCAACCTGTGCAGACGCGCGGCGACGAGATTTCGAACTCGCGCCGCAATGCGATTACGAATGCGGTTGCGGCGGCAAGTCCGGCGGTCGTCGGCATCAACGTTACCGAAGTGCGCGAGTATCAAACCGCCGATCCGTTCCGCGATCCGTTCTTCGATCAGTTCTTCGGCAACCGCCGCCGCAAGTCGCCTACCTACCGGCAAGAAGTCAAAAGTCTGGGTTCCGGCTTTCTCATTTCCGCCGATGGATACATTGTAACCAACGCGCATGTCGTAGCGAACGGCAACGCGACGAAAGTCGTCGTTACCACCACCGATAAAAAACGTTACGATGCCAAACTCATCGGCACGGACGTCTTGATGGACATCGCCCTTTTAAAAATCGATGTAACTTCGCGCGTCTTCCTGCGGCTCGGCAACTCCGACGATGCGACCGTCGGCGAGTGGGCGATTGCGATTGGCAACCCGTTCGGCCTTTTTGAAATCAACGACAAGCCGACCGTAACCGTCGGCGTTGTCAGCGCGACGGGTTTAGATTTTCCGTCCGACGATAAATCCTACAAAGGCATGATCCAGACGGACGCGGCGATCAACAGCGGCAACAGCGGCGGACCGCTGCTCAACGCCAACGCCGAAGTGATGGGCGTAAACACTTTTATTTACACGGGCGGCGGACAAGGTTCTATCGGTATCGGCTTTGCGATTCCGATCAACCGCGTCAAAAAAATCGTGGACG
>JACMJS010000028.1 GCA_014380515.1 Chlorobiales bacterium | reverse complement strand
GCAAAGGATCGAACCATATAGCAAACCGCAATCGTGGAATCGGGCATCACGATTCGCTCGACCGACGAATGTGAAATATCGCGCTCGTGCCACAGCGACACATTCTCTAAACCCGCCACCGCATTGCCCCGCACGACGCGGGCAAGCCCCGCAAGCCGCTCGAACGTGATCGGGTTGCGTTTGTGCGGCATCGCCGAACTTCCCTTCTGCCCTTCGCTGAAATACTCTTCGGCTTCCAAAACTTCCGTTCGCTGCAAGTGCCGGAACTCGGTTGCAAATTTTTCGATGGATGAAGCCACAATCGCAAGTGTCGTTAGAAACTCGGCGTGGCGGTCGCGCTGCAAAATCTGGGTCGAGACCGTAGCGACGTCAAGCCCCAACTTTTTACATACAAATTTTTCCACCGACGGCGACAAGTGTTCGTAAGTACCAACCGCGCCCGAAATTTTCCCGACGGAAATTATTTTAATCGCGCGCCGAAGCCGTTTATCATTCCGCTGCATTTCGCAGTACCAGAGCGCGAGTTTCAACCCGAACGTGATGGGTTCAGCGTGCACGCCGTGCGTGCGGCCAATCTGCAAGGTGTATTTAAATTCCTTCGCACGCCGCGCGAGAATTTCGATCAGGCGTCCGACGTCGGCGAGAATGAGTTTTCCGGCGTCGCGCATTTGCATCGCCAGCGCGGTATCGATCACATCGGAACTCGTCATGCCTTGGTGAATGTGCCGCGATTCCTTGCCGACGTATTCGGCGACGTTGGTTAAGAATGCAATGACGTCGTGCTTCGTCGTCTTTTCGATTTCAAGCACCTGATCGATGTTGAACTTGGCTTTCTTTTTAATGACTTCGAAATCTTTGACGGGCACTTCGCGCAAGCGGACGCGGGCTTCGACGGCGGCGATTTCGATTTCAAGCCAGCGTTTGAGACGGGCTTCGTCAGTCCAGATTTTGGAAATGTCTTTCGGAGAATAACGTGCGATCACGAGCAGAATGGTTTTGTTTGCAGAGATGATGCCGCCGCGGTTGGTCTGGCTTGCGACATGCGGATGAGCGTTGGTTGTTGTTATCGGCAAAACGCTGTTGAGCAATTTTGCGAGCCAAATATAAACCGCACAGACGGGAAACCAAGCCGGACGCGGATTTACAAGTATTGGCAAGTATTGGCAAGTCTTAACAATCTTTATAGAAGCATTTCGACTCTTAAACTCCCCACCTCAGATGAGGAGGGGCGCAGGGGCGGTTGAAGAAAACGTAATTGTTCAACCGCCCCGTCCTTGCGGACACCCCGCCTTGTCTAAGGCGGGGAGTTATAGGAAAATACTTTTTGTGAAACCGGCGGCCTTTCGTTAAGTTTTTGCCGAAATAGAAATCACATCAGTTGCTTCCCACCTACGGAGCACTGTTGCACGTCGCCATCAACGCAGTAAAGCAAACCGGTCAAGCAGTCAAATGCCCATCCTGACGCATCCATCTCTTTCCGCCGCCGTCTCAAAGCCGCAGGACGCACCCAAAGACCTCGCGCCGGAAAACATATTGCAACTCCGTTTCGATCATCACGGGCCGGTGAAGTCCTTATTGCTTCTGGCAGCCTTGTTTCATCTGGCCGAGTTTTTCATCTGCAAGTTTTTTTTCTCGCAAACCTCGGGGCCGTTCTTTCACCCGCCCGTCGCTACCGCCGTTGCCGGTCAGGAAACATTTCTTTACGCGCATTCCATCATTCGTCAATACGGCACGTTCGCGTTGCAACTGGGGCTGATTAATTTCATCGTCGCCACGAACCCGCCGAAGTTTTCGCGGTTCGTGCGGCTCTTGGTTGTCATCGAACTGTGTGCGGCGGCGTTTGCCTTCGCCCAATTGTGGCGGAGCGAAGTGCCCGCCGTTGCGATGTGGATCACTGGTCTGTGGAATCTGATGATCGCCGCCGGGCTGTGGCTCTTCGCCCCGAAAGAAACCTTGTCTCTGCCCTCGCCCGCCGCCGAGCGCGCGGCAATGGGCGAATTCAACTTGTTCGGTTTACGCATCAGCGGCAACGTGCGATACCTCGTCTTGAAAACCAGTTTGCTCATCGTCGGACTGACATGGACGCTGTGGGCGTTTGGCTCGACGGTCTTTTGGCAAATCGGCGTGGCGGGCATCAGCAGCACGAAAGGCGTCGAAGGCGATCTCGTTCGCGCGATGGGGGCCAACGACATCGTGCGTAACGGACAAGGGCTGTTGCTCTTCGCCATCGGCGCGGTGTGTTTGCTTGCGTCGCAGCGACCGGCGCACTTTGCGGCGTTCGTCTGGTTCGTGATGCTCCAGCAAGGAATTAATTTTATCAGCGCGGTGATTGAACTCTCTTTCGGCAGCATTGCGTGGCCGCAGTTTTTTATCGTCGCGGGCGGGCAAGCTGCGATTGCTCTTTACTTTTATTTGCTGTTGCCGCGCGGCGAGGAACAAAGACTTACTCAAGCAGCGAAGTAAGGTTGATGCCGTTCCGACAAAGCAAGCTGTCATTCTGAACGCAGCGCAAGCCCCCGAGCGTGGCCGAGGGTAAACTTCGTGAAGAATCCCTCATTCTCGGAAAGCAATTAGGGATTCTTCGCTAACGCTCAGAATGACAACAGAGGAAAAAGCGGTTTTAATACTCAACGCAAAAGGATAGGATCAAGATTTTTAGGCGTGCCAAATGTTTCTGAAGTAAAGAACGACGTGCATAAAACAGTTTCGGAATCGGAATCAAAATTGATTCGGCGGCAGCGGGCGGTGATTCAAACACTGTTCGTCTTTGTAAATCTAGTGCTCATCGACACACGGTTGCCGGGCGTGATTTGGGTGATTGTCGGCGGGATTTTTTGGGCGACGGTCATCATGGTTACGATTGCCAACGGGCCGGTGGTGTGTAGTTGGATTTGCTGGCTCGGCACCGCGCAAGATTGGGCGGAACCGCTAGCCAAACGCCGGTTCAAACTCAATCCGAATTTCTGGCGGCTCATCACCTTGGCAGTCGCGGTGCTGTGGGCGCCGTTCGCATGGCTAATCAGGCCGGATATTGCGGGGTCGATTGTGGCGCCGTTCGGGATCAGTTATGGCACGCTCGATGCGCATTTGTTGCAGTTGGGATTTTTCGTGGCGGTCGGTCTTTCCGTCGCGGTGTTTGGGAAACGCGGGGCGTGCGTTTATTTTTGTCCGCTATTGCTCGTCTCGCGGGTATCGCGGGCGAGGAATTATCTGACCTCGTTGCGGTTCAAAAAATTTCTCGGAAAGACGCTGATTCGAAATCTCGCGCCGCCCGTATCGCCCGACGCCGCATCGATCTTACCGCCGCGAAGTGAAGCCGCATAAATTTTTTCTCTCTTTTTATCAGTCTCTTGAAAACTTAAATCGAAGTAAATAATTAAATGAACAAGGTCAAATTGCTTCAGGGATTCCTGTGGTTTTGGGCGGCGTTTCAATTCGTCAATGCGCTCTTTTCTACCGTGCTGCTCGATCAAGGCGCGGCCATCTATGGCTTTGGCAGCTGGCTCGTCAATCCGCAAACACGCTACGTGTTTAATCAATACGGCATGGCTCTTTTCGTCATCGCCATCACCTACGCGATCATTGCGACCGACGTGGTAAAGTATGAGCAACTGCTGTGGGCGGTCGTCGTCGAGCAAGTCGTCGGCGCGATTGTTTCGACCGTTGAACTTCAGCATCAGGGCATCATCACCGCCGGACAGTTCTCGATGGTACATGTTGTGCAAGGCATCGTCATTTTGCTCTTGTGGTTCTTGCGTCCGTCCGCGGATCAAACCCGAAGAGCGTAACCACCGGAAAATAAAAATCAGGAAAATAAAAATATGAATAAGACAAAAGTCCTTCAGGCCCTCTTATGGTTTTGGGCCGCCTGCGAGTTTATCAATGCGTTGCTCTCCACCTTCTTTCTAGATGCCGGTGCGGGCATCTACGGCTTCGCCTCTTGGGTCGAGAATCCGCAGACCCGCTTCACGTTTCATCAGTACGGCATGGTGCTCTTCGTGCTCGCCACGATCTACGTCATCATTGCGACCGACGTCGTGAAGTATGAACGGTTGCTGTGGGTGATCATCGCCGAGCAAATCATCGGCGCGGTGTTCTCCGTGCAAGGCTATATGGCCGGAGTGCTCACCGTCTCGCAACTGGCGTTCATCTTGACGATTCAGGTGATCATCACCGCGCTCGTCTTTATCCTCAAGCCTCAACCGGACGCCCCAACGACAGGCACGGCGGCGGCGGCTCGGTAGTTCAATCAACGCAATACGGTATTCCAAACGGGGTGTCTGCAAAGACGCTCCGTTTTTTGTTAACCCGAAATTCCAAAGCCTTACAAAAACTTAACAGTGCCCCGCGAACCTCTAAGCACATCGGGCGGTTGTGGAGTGCTACTCATCCCTAACGTTCATATCTAACCTACTTTAACCATGACCTACGAACATCTTTTTGCTCACGCAACGCTCGGCTCGTTGCACCTGAAAAACAAATTCGTGATGTCGCCGATGACGCGCAGCCGCGCGACGGGCAACCTCCCGAACGCATTGATGGCCACTTACTACGGACAGCGCGCCGGAGCCGGTCTCATCATCAGCGAAGGCACATCGCCCTCGCCGAACGGCCTTGGCTACGCCCGCATTCCGGGTGCCTTCAACCAAGAGCAAGCGAACGGCTGGCACCACATCACCGAAGCGGTGCACCAAAAAGGCGGGCGCATTTTCCTGCAACTCATGCACACAGGCCGCGTCTCGCACATTGACAATCTTCCGCAAGGCGCCGAAATCGTTGCGCCTTCCGCCGTGCCGCTTGAGGGTGAAATGTACACCGATACCAAAGGCATGCAACCCTATCCGACGCCGCGCGAAATGACCGCGCACGACGTCAAGCACGCCGTCCACGAATTTGCCACCGCCGCCAAGTACGGCATCGATGCAGGCTTCGATGGCGTTGAACTGCACGGCGCCAACGGCTATCTCATCGAACAATTTCTTTCGCCGGTTACGAACCACCGCGTGGATACGCACGGCGGCAGCACCGAAAACCGCGCCCGCTTTGCCTTGGAAGTCGCCAAGGCTGTCGCTGATGCCATCGGCCCGGAACGCACCGGCATCCGGCTCTCGCCCTACGGCGTGTTTAGCGGCATGGCCGACTACGACGATCTCGAAGCCACCTACGAATATCTCGCCCTGCAATTGCATCACTTGGGATTGCTCTACATTCACCTCGTCAATCACTCCTCAATGGGCGCGCCGGAAGTCAAACCGTCGGTCGTTGAAAAGATTCGTGCGGCGTTCAAAGGCCCGCTCATTTTAAGCGGCGGCTACGATGCAGATCGCGCCGAAGCCGATTTGAAAAGCGGCGCGGCGAGCCTTGTGGCCTTTGGCCGTCCGTTCCTCGCCAATCCTGATTTTCCCGAACGCATCAAGCACGGCTCGCCGCTCAATGCGCCAGATATGAACACCTTCTATACGCCCGGCGAAAAAGGCTACACCGATTATCCGGCCCTCACGAAAGAAACCGTCTAAAACCGCTCACGGCTTCCGTCCTCTTTGCAGTCTTACTGTACAGAGGACGGAAGGTTTATTTTTGTTGCGTCTAACGCGATGCCGGTTGCGGAGCCATTTGAACTCAAAAAAATTACAAATGAATTTCAAGACACTTGGAAAATCGGGACTGCGCGTCTCGGAAATCTCACTCGGCACAATGACCTTCGGCGAAGAATGGGGTTGGGGTTCGGGTAAAGAAGAATCGAAAAAAATTTTTGATGCCTACGCCGATGCGGGCGGAAACTTTATTGACACCGCCAACCTCTACACCGGCGGCACGAGCGAAAAGTATGTCGGTGAGTTTATGCACGCACGCCGCGCGGAGTTCGTGGTTGCGACGAAATTTACGTTCAGCAGCAATCCGAAAAATCCGAACGCGGGCGGCAACCACCGCAAAAGTATGATCGAGGCCGTCGAAGCAAGCCTGAAGCGGCTCGGCACGGATTACATCGATTTGTATTGGGCGCATCGCTACGATCCGCTCACGCCGATTGACGAGATGATGCGCGCCTTCGATGATCTCGTGCGGCAGGGCAAGGTGCTCTACATCGGCATCAGCGATTCACCGGCATGGACGGTTTCTTACGCGCAGGCCATTTCAGAACTGCGCGGCTGGACGAGTTTCGCCGCGTTGCAAATCGAATACAGCCTCGCCGAACGTACACCCGAACGCGATTTGCTGCCGATGGCCGAACACTTCGGCCTTGCCATCGCTGCATGGTCGCCGCTCGCGGGCGGATTGCTCTCCGGCAAATACAGTTCGTCCGGTTCGTCTAATGGTACGGGCGGCACGGGCAGCGGGGGCGGCACGAAGGTTATCGAAAAAGCGGGCAGCGAAAACCGGTTGGAAGTTGCGCCGTTCACGCACGCAACGCCGCACAAATTAAAAATCGCCGATGCCGTCATCGCCGTCTCGAAAGAAATCGGTCGCTCGCCCGCGCAGGTTGCGCTGCGGTGGTTGCTGCAAAAACACAAGAGCATCATTCCGATTATCGGCGCAAGGAAAATGCACCAGTACGAAGACAACATGAAGTCGCTGGAGTTTGTGCTCACCGATGAACAGATGAAACAATTGGATGATGTCAGCGGCGTTGAGCTGGGTTTCCCGCACGATTTTCTCAGCATCACCGCAGGCGGCATGAACGGCGAACGCACAACGCAAAAGATGTTCTGACCGCGAGTAGGGGCAACCCTTGTGATTGCCCTGATTTGAATTCGAAAAGACGGGCAATCACAAGGGTTGCCTCTACGAGCCTTGTGTTTTGACAACGAGCGTGATTCAGGTTCGCGGTGACCATACAAAAGACTTGAAGAAAGCCTAAAACAAAAGTCCTAAGTCAACTATGTGGATAGTTCAACTGGCCTTGCGGCGGCCATACACGTTCGTCGTGATGTCGATTCTCATCGTCGTGCTTGGCGTGGTTACCGTGCGGCGGATGGCGGTCGATATTTTTCCTGAAATCAATATTCCCGTCGTTGCCGTCGTGTGGCAATACGGCGGCATCTCGGCGGAGGAAATGGAACGGCGCATTGTTACTGTGGCCGAACGCGCCTATACGACGACGGTCAACGACATCGAGCACATCGAATCGCAGTCGTATCGCGGCACGAGCCTGATTAAAATCTACTTTCAGCCCAACGCAAAAGTCGAAGCGGCGGTCGCCCAACTTTCGGCGGTGTCATCGACCTTGCTGCGCATCATGCCTTCCGGCACCACGCCGCCGTTCGTGATTCGTTACAGCGCTGCCAACGTGCCGGTGTTGCAAGTCAGCCTCAAGAGCGATTCCCTAGCCGAGTCGGAGCTGAACGACTACGCCAACAGTTTCATCCGCACGCAACTTTCGACCGTGCAAGGCGCGTCCGTTGCCACGCCCTACGGCGGCAAGCCGCGTCAGGTGATGGTCGATCTGGACCTCAACGCCCTGCGTGCCCGCGGCCTCTCGCCTTCCGACGTCAGCACGGCCATCAACGCGCAAAACCTCATCTTGCCCGCGGGCAGCGTGAAGCTCGGCGGACGTGAATACGATGTCAAACTTAACAGCAGCCCCGAAACCATCGCCGCGCTCAACGACATTCCGATCAAGGAATCCGGCGGCGCGATGATTTATATCCGCGACGTGGCCAGCGTGCACGACGGCTTCGCACCGCAAACCAACATCGTCCGGCAAGACGGCAAGCGCGGCACGTTTCTGACCGTCAATAAAAACGGCGGCGCATCGACCGTCGATGTCGTCGAACGCATTCGTGCGGCGATTCCGCAAATCGCTTCGACCTTGCCGAGCGCGCTCGAACTCAGTTTGCTTTTTGATCAATCCGTTTATGTAAAGGAATCGATTCAAGGCGTGCTCATCGAAGGCACCATCGCCGCGATTTTAACCGGCGCGATGATTCTGCTTTTTCTCGGCAGTTGGCGCAGCACGGTGATCGTCGCTACTTCCATTCCGCTCTCGATTGTCGTCTCGATTATCGTCATGTCCCTCTTCGGGCAAACGCTCAACATCATGACGCTCGGCGGCCTTGCGCTCGCCGTCGGCATTTTGGTCGATGACGCAACGGTCGAGATTGAAAATGTGCATCGCAATCTCGGTATGAAAAAAGGATTGGTGCAAGCGATTCTGGATGGCGCGCAGCAAATCGCCACGCCCGCATTCGTTGCAACGCTTTCGATCTGCATCGTTTTCGTGCCGGTGTTTTTCTTGGGCGGCGTGGCGGGTTCCCTCTTCGCACCGCTGGCGATGGCCGTCATCTTTGCAATGCTCGCCTCATACTTTCTCTCGCGCACGCTCGTCCCGACGATGATGCAAGCCATGCTCGGTAAAGAGTTGCATCTCTATCAAAGCGAACACCATGCGAGTGTTCAAGATGACAAGCCGGACGGCCTTCACGGCGATGCGGCCAAAGAGGGCGATGTTTTCTGGCGCATTCACCAAAAGTTCAACGTACAGTTCGAAAAATTCCGCGATGCGTACCGGAGCGCACTTGAGGGCGCGTTGCATCACCGCAAAGCCGTTACGCTCGTGTTCGCGGGCTTCGTCCTGTTTTCACTTTGCCTGTTGCCGTTCATCGGGCGCGACTTTTTTCCGCAAATCGATGCGGGGCAATTTCGTCTCAACGTGCGCACGCCTTCCGGCACGCGCATCGAGGAAACGGAAAGAATTTTTGCGGAAGTCGAGAAAGTCATTCGAGAAGTCGTGCCGAAAGATGAATTGAAATTGATTCTCGACAACATCGGCCTGCCCTACTTCGGCGGCAACTTGGTCTTCAACAGCAGTGCGACGCTCGGGTCATCGGACGGCGAAATTCTCGTCGCTCTCGAAGAGCATCATCAACCGACCGAAACCTACACGCGCGAAATCCGCAAGCGCATCAAAGCGAAATTTCCCGACCTCGATTTGTTTTATCAACCGGCGGACATTGTTACGCAGATTCTCAACTTCGGCGCGCCCTCGCCGATTGACATTCAAGTTGTAGGGCGCGACCGGGCCGGCAACTACAAAATCGCCAAAGAAATCGAGCGGCGCGTGGCGGCGATTGAGGGCGCGGCGGATGTGCATCTCAATCAAGTCTTCGATGCGCCGCAATTGCTTTTCAGCGTCGACCGTACGCGGGCGGAGGAAGCCGGTCTCACGCAGCGCGAGGTCGCCAGCGATATACTTATCTCGCTTTCGGGCAGCGGCCAAACGGCACCGAACTTTTGGATCAACCCCAAGAACGGCGTGAGCTACAACATCGGCGTGCAAACCCGGCAATACAACCTCTCAACGATGGGCGACCTGCAAAGCACGCCCATCACCGGCGACGGCAACCGGCAACCGCAACTGCTCGCAAACCTTGCCACCGTAAGCCGCAGTGTAACGCCCGCCATCGTTACGCATTACAACGTTCAACCGACGATCAACATCTTCGCCGCCGCCGAACGGCGCGATCTCGGCGGCGTCGCTGCCGACATTCAAAAAATTATCGATGACGTCAAACCCCGATTGCCGCGCGGTTCAACGGTCGTGATGCGCGGCCAAGTCGAGAGTATGAACGCCTCCTTCACCGGACTGGGTTTCGGTATTCTTTTCGCAATCATGCTCGTTTATTTTTTAATGGTGGTGAATTTTCAATCGTGGCTCGATCCGTTCATCATCATCACCGCGCTGCCGGGCGCGATCTGCGGCATCGTCTGGATGCTCTTCGTTTCGCAAACGACGTTCAACGTGCCGTCGCTCATGGGCGCGATTATGTGCATCGGCGTTGCAACGGCTAACAGCATCTTGCTCGTAACTTTCGCCAACGACCAACGCCGCGCCGGTATGAATGCGTTTGATGCGGCGCTCTCGGCAGGATACACGCGTCTTCGTCCGGTGTTGATGACGGCCTTGGCGATGATGATCGGTATGTTGCCGATGTCGCTCGGCCTCGGTGAAGGCGGCGAACAAAACGCGCCGCTCGGACGCGCGGTCATCGGCGGTCTGCTCGTCGCTACGGCTACGACGCTCATCTTCGTGCCCGTTGTTTATAGCGTGCTTCGAAAAAAAGATCTCAAGCCGCAGGAAGAAACCGCGTAACGCCCTTAAAAAAATCTCGAACAAAATTTTCTGACACCATGACGGAATCGAAACCGGAATCCAAACGCCAATCCGAACTGCGTACTGAAACGAAATCGCCCGCCGCGCCGCAACCGCCGCGGTTATGGCTTTATGCGGGCATCGCCGTCGGCGTGCTTGTGCTCCTGCTTGTCATCGGCACGGTGCCGCGTCTGATTCGAAATTCAGAACTGGCACAGGCTGCCGAAACGGAAAAGAGCGGCATCGTGAGCGTCAATGTTTCCAAGCCGCGCCGCGCTCCGGCCACAACCGATCTGCTGCTGCCCGCCGGAACGGAAGCCATTCAACAGACGCCGATTTACGCGCGCACCAACGGCTTCGTCAAACAATGGTTCACCGACATTGGCTCTACGGTCAAGCGAGGCCAACTGATGGCGATTCTCGAAACGCCGGAACTCGACCAAGAACTGATTCAATCGCGCGCAAACCTTTCACTGGCGAAGGCCAATCTCGAGCGGCTTAAAAGCGTCTCGCTGCCCGGCGCGATCTCGCAGCAAGATCGCGACGAGAAGCAAGCCTCTTTCGATGCAACGGCGGCGAGTGTCGGGCGGCTCGGCGCGCTCGCCTCGTTCAAGCGCATCACCGCGCCGTTTGCGGGCGTTGTAACTCTGCGGACGATTGATGTCGGCACGCTCATTTCATCAGGCGACGCCAAAGAACTTTTCCGCTTGGAACAAACCGATACCTTGCGGCTGATGGTCAATGTGCCGCAAACCTACGCCCCGTCCGTCAAAACGGGCACGACCGCCACCGTTCTCTTGCCGGAATTTCCGAACCGGACATTTGAAGGCGTCATTGTTCGTACCGCCGGCGCACTTGACCCCGCGACGCGTACGCTGCTGACGGAAATTCATTTGCCGAACGCCACACGCGAGGTGATGTCGGGCATGTATGCACAAGTGAAACTCAGAATTGTTCAGGCTACGCCGCTGTTGATCGTTGCCGCTAAGACGCTTAAAATCGGAGAAGGCGGCGCGGAAGTCGCCATCGTGATGGTCGATGGCAAAGTGCATTATCAAAAAGTGCAACTCGGGCGCGATTTCGGTACGGAGGTCGAAATCATTTCAGGACTGACCGGTGCGGAAATGCTCGTCGAAAATCCCACCGACGATGTTTATGAAGGCCGCACTGTCAAGCCGCTCGAGACAAAAGTTATACCGCCCGCCACACCGCCCGCCAAGGGCGGACAAGCGAAATGATCCGGGAGTCGTCCGTTCGTTTTTTGTAAGTCAAGTTCTTTTGCCATGCACACACCGTTGACCTCTCACCGATATTTTTTCCGCTTCCCGCTCTTGCTCGCCCTGCTGGCGGCGGGCTGCGCCGTCGGGCCGAACTATGAAAGGCCGCAGGTTGCCCCGTCGCAGGCCGCGTGGAAATGGACGCCGGATTCCCTTACCGCCACTTCAACGGTCTTGCCTGTACGCCGCACGGCGCAGGACAGCGCGGTCGTACCAAATAAATGGTGGTTGATTTTTGCCGATGCGTCGCTCGATTCGCTTGAGTCGCAATCGCTCGCGGCCAATCAAGATTTGCGGACGGCGCTTGCGCGGCTTGAAGAGTCGCGGGCGCAGGTGCAAGTTTCGCGGTCATTTTTGTATCCGTCGGTGCGGCTTGAACCTTCCGCGCTGCGCCAAGAACTTTCGGCGAATCGTCCGAATCCCGCGCCCATTGTGCTCACGGGTGTTACCGTGAACACGTTTAATCTGCCGGTCAATGTGAGTTACGAATTGGACGTGTGGGGCCG
>JACMJS010000193.1 GCA_014380515.1 Chlorobiales bacterium | reverse complement strand
TATCTCTCGGAGCATCACCCGTACGGCGAGACGGAAAAGCAAGCGGGCGAATATGCCGAAGACTTGGCGGCAACGATGCTCGCTACCACGCTCGGCGTCGAGTTCGATCCGAACAAAGATTGGGACGAGCGCGAAGATCAATACAAGATGTCGGGCAAGATCGTCAAGACCTTCAACATCACACAGTCCGCCGAGGGCGATAAGAACGGCCTTTGGACGACGGTCATTTCGTGCGGCATTTTGTTGCCATAATTTTTTTATCGAATAAATTTTGTAGGGGCGATGCTGGTCGTCGCCCGTCTTCAGGGCAACCACAAGGGTTGCCCCTACAATGTTGATGCGGCCTCGAATGCTTGTTGATACTTCAAGAGAAACTCATTCATCTTGCGCCGGTTGTATTGCATGATGAACCGCGGATGCTCGACGGGTAAAATGGTTTTAAAAAAACGGTGTTCGCTGTTGATCGCCTGAAAAAATTTGTAAAGTTTTCCCGTCCCCAAACAAACCGCCGCCCCGCGCTTCGCCCCGAAATCCATTTGCAATTGCATCGATTGAACGATGAACGGCGTGAGCGTTTTCATCGTCGCCGGATCGTCGTAAAAATTATAGTTGAGGCCGTCTTTGAGTAGGCCGAGCGGACAAAGGCTGTTGATGTAAAACCGTCCGTAAAATTTTTCTACGCCGCCAAGCGATTCGATGACTTGGTAAATAAACTGCGACGACGTTTCGCGGCGTCCGGTGAGCGTGTGCGGGGTGTCCAAAAAGTGTTTGAGCGCGTAGGGATCGGTGAACGGCAATCCCGTCAGGCCGCCGCCGTGTCGCCCGGGATTGATGCCCCACACGAACACGCGCGGACGGTTGTCGCTGTAGAAGCGTTTGAAAAAACGGTGCATGATGCGTTGAACCTCCGGCGTCGGATACGGATTCATCACCGTAACACCGCGCGGAAGTTTGACGTCTAAATCAAGGGTTGAGAAAAAGTTGAGGGCGCGATCCGCGAAGGTTGCCATGTCATCGCAACCGTTTCGGACGTTCGGGCAATGCGGCGGGAAGGCGAAACTCGGCCTGCGCGCCTTGCGCTTGCACGACATCGCGGACTTGCGATTGCAACATCGTGCGGGCATCGGTGAGGATGCCGGAAGTCATCGCTTTGTTGCGGGCGAGCACTTGCATTTGTCGCACGGCGTCTTCGCGTTCTTCGGGACGGATTTTATTCCAGAAGCCATCCTCATCTTGCACGACTTTGTAATCTTTCAACTCCAGCGAAAGCAGTTTCGGTTCGGGCAACTCCGCTACCACGCGCAGCGGACGCTCCGACACGGTGAGTTTAAATTGCTCACGCAAATCAAAGCCCGCTTTGGCCGTATAGACGCCGCGCACGGTTTGCCGCTTCGTGCTGCCGAGCCACGTGCTTGAGGTTGAATACTCGACGATGAGGTCGCGCGACACGGTAGCAAGTTCCAAGACCGGCGCGGCTTGTTCGATCACAACGGTTTCATCTACCGAGATGCGCGGCGTGAAATTAAATTTCTCTTGCATCGCCTTCGCGGTTCTATCTGCAAAATCAAACGGCGCCCGCACTACCGCGAAATAAAACCACACGCCGCCCGCGCCAATCAGCAGCAGCAGCACCACCGCGAAAATGATGATTCGTTTCGGCGAAGTAAGGCCAAGGGCTTTAAGCAAAAAAATCATTTCGAAAAAATCAGTTGTTATGCGGACGGGATGATGCGGAAACTTTCACAATCCAACGTGTACAGCCGCGCGATAAGATGCTTGGTGAAACTCAAAACCTCTTCGAGCTCTTCGGCGGTGAAGGCGTTGGAAAAATCTTCCATGTCGTATAGATGCTTTTCATCCGACCACAGATGCACGAGATACGCGGCCTTGAAGCGGCTCTCGCCTACATCCCAATCGAAGGCTTTAAGAACGCCGGTCGTTGCGGCGTCGCAAAAGGTTTGGTAGACGAGAAGCTCAAGTTGTTCGTAAAGATCAATCTTTCGCGGCAGTTCAATCTCAATCAGCAACCCGCGAATGTCGGGATAGACATATTTTTCGATCTCGGCGAGCACTTCGGATTTCATCCGCACTCTCATCTTGGCATCATACTTCATGGCTGAGATGAATGTGATTGCATCGCCGCTTGAAGTCTGGGCAGCACGGCTTGATACTTTTTCATGCGGGCGACATCTTTTTCGGTGGGGGTTGCGATGCGGCTCGGGTCGAGATTATCGGTCATGTCGGCGATCTTTACGGCGAGCGCGACGGGATTCGTCATCACGCGGTTAAGATAAACTTCGTAGTCTTCACCTTCGCGCTTCGTGATGGCGTCAATCGCCGCAACCAACTCCGGCGGAAATCCGGCCTCCGCAAGTTCGGGTAAGGTCAAGTCGGAATCCTCAACGGCATCATGGAGCACGCCGACGATTTTTTGTTCCGCCGTCGCAAGCCGGTTCATCACCCGCACCGGATGGCCGATATACGGTTTGCCCGCTTTATCAATTTGTCCCGCATGCGCACGCTCCGCCAACGCGATAGCTTTTTGTAAAAGAAGATTCATATCAATCATAGCGCAACGTATTGAGTTATAAATTTTTCTTCGGCGAGATATGCTTTCAAAAGCGACACGCATGTTTCATTTTCATGCGGCAGGCCGATGGAGATGCGCAGACACTGCGG
The DNA here is from genome assembly GCA_014380515.1 of Chlorobiales bacterium. Lineage (GTDB taxonomy): Bacteria > Bacteroidota > Chlorobiia > Chlorobiales > JACMJS01 > JACMJS01. The sequence goes on along the minus strand of JACMJS010000193.1, from coordinate 4,496 downwards.
CAAACCGAAACTCGTGAGCGGCCTTGTGATGACGCCATGCTGCAACAGATATTCCGAAACCGCAAGTACCCGCGTTTCCGAATCGAACTCAAGCATGACGAAGTTTGCGTGCGAAGCCGTCCATCGCAATCCCAACAGCGTAAAGGCATCGGTGAAAAAAGTGTAGCCTGCTCTGTTGTTCGCCATCGTGCGCGATAAAAACGCCGTGTCGCCAAGTGCGGCGAGGGCTGCGGCTTGAGCAATCATATTCGGCTCGAAGGGTAACTTCACTTTCAACAGGTTCTCGATGAACTGGTGATGAGCAAAGCCGTAACCGACGCGCAGTCCCGCGAGGCCGTAGCCTTTCGAAAACGTTCGAAGCGTGATCACGTTATCGTAGCGGTACGACATCGAGTCGGGGTAATCCAGATTCGGTTCGGCAAATTCGAAGTAGGCTTCATCGAGCAGTACGATCACGCGCTCCGGCACGCGCTTGATGAAGAGATCAAATTCCCGTTTGGTAAAAATCGTCCCCGTCGGGTTGTTGGGGTTGCAAAGGTAAATGACTTTCGTGCGTTCGGTGATGAGACCCGCGATGGCTTGCAAGTCGAAGCGGTAGCCTGATTGCATCGGTGCCTGTTTGAGCGGAATGCCTTTGGATTTCGCCAGCACGATAAAGCCGATAAAAGTATTTTCGGAGGTGATGATTTCGTCCGCATCCGAAACGAAGGTGCGCAGAATATCGGCGATGATGCCTTCCGAACCACCGCCGACGGCGACGTTGTTCAGGTTCAGTTTGAACCGTGCGGCGAGGGCTTCGCGCAGTTTCAACGCTTGCGGATCGGGATAAAGATGAACTTTGCTTGCGGTCTCTAAGATCGCTTGCTGCGCGAGAGGCGAGACGCCGAGCGGATTTTCGTTGGAGGCGAGTTTATAGACCTCAGACAGTCCGTACAGCGATTTGATTTCATCGATGCTGCGACCGGCCTTGTAGGGCACCAGCGACTCGATGTAATGCGGCACAAGTGATGACATAACCGGAAATAATTTGCATCAAAATACACCGCACGACTTCGAAACAAAAAGTCGAAACAAAAAAGGCATCGGTGAAGATGCCTTTTCAAATTGCGAAAGTAAGTTTCAGTTTTCGGCAATGGCTTTCACGCCAAGTGCCGTGCCACCTGCTGCCCCGGCGACACCTTTGATGAACACCGTATAATTTTTTCCGGCTTGTAAAGTAAGTGATGTGCTCAGCACGGTAACCCCGCCCGGTTGCTGTTGAACTGTAAGCGGCACCGCGCTCGCGGCGGGAATCGCATAGTAGCCGGTGAAATCCTTAAACTTTGCCGACACGGTAACGGGCGCAATACCGACGGGTGCTGCCGAGACACTCACCGCCCCGGCATTGTAAGCCGCATGGACGAATCGCACGAAGGCTTGTCCCGACGCGGGCGTCGCGGTGGTATCCGGGAGCGAAAGTCCGGCATAAAATATCGAGGCCGTACCCGCGCTGTCTAGTGCCACCAGCGTAACCCGTTGACCTTTTTGAAGATTGACGGGAGCGGGTGAAGTGAACATGTTGACCGACGTGCCGCCGATGCGAAGGTTAAAAGTCGTGTTGCCCACAGCGATTTCGGAATATGCCGGCTCGTTATCAAAAGTAACGCCGGATACAACCGAAGTATTATTAGCAAACGCATCGACGCTGGTAACATCGGGAGCGGCACTGTAAACGCGGACTTGCGCGGTATCGGGCTTGGGCGGTTCAGTGGGTGTGGTGGTCGTGCTACACGCGGAAACAAACAGGGAAAGCGTCAGTAATCCCAGAAAGGAACGCAAGGTGATTTTCATAGTAAAATGGTTTTGATTCGTGAAAGTCGGGGGTTGCTGTTGTTACAAACGCCTCACCGTCTTAAATGTTTAACCGGTGATTCACCGCGAGAGCACCAACTTTTCAGTTGTTGAAAAACCGCCCGATTGAAACCGAAACAGATACGTGCCGTTCGCAAGCGAGAGCGATTGATACCGCACGCGGTAGCGTCCGGCGTCGCGCTCGCCCGCAACCAAAATCCCGATGCTATGCCCCGATTCATCATAAACTTCAACCGACGCAACGCCCGACCGCGGCATATCAAATGTAATCACGGCGACTGTTTCGCGTTTGCCATCCGACGCCGGTTCAACGGTCAAATCAAATGCTTTTGGGATGAACAAATCCGCCGCCGATGCGGGTGATTCATCCTCGGGCGCCTCATCAGGTTGATTCCACCGGTTCGCGCCGATGACGCTTTGACGAAACCGGAACTCGTGTATGGAGAAGCCGACGGGAAACACAAACGTAAAAAGCGTCGCGCGGCGGCTCGGCGGAAACGCCACTTTGCCCGAAAGACTCATACCGGAGTTGAGCGTCGTCTTGCGAACCGGCAACCGCTCTAGCACCACCCGCGCATCGGAAAGCGACGCAATTTGATTTTGATGTTCGATGCGGTCAAGTTGCTCTTGCTGCTTGCGCAGTGCCCGGCGGTTCGCATCCGTTTCATCTTGCAACCGCCGCCGTTCTTTTTCTTCCTCCGTCTTGGGCTTGCCGCCGCTGACAATATCACCGACGAGACTGCCGAACATGCCGATCAAATCAAGCGTCGCGCCGAAAGCTTGTGAGTTTTGCTTTTCCGTGTAGCGCGATTTCTCCGCCGACATCTGCAAGTCGACCGCGAGAATCTGCGATTCAGGATTGATGGCGTAGGCCGTGCCGAGCGTGTCGCGGCCAAGTTGGCGGGCGGCAACCCGGTAGAAGGTTTCCGGCGCAACCAACACCGGCTTCGATGAATAGTTGGCAATCTGCATATCGAAAATCAAGTTGCCATCGGCATAGCGGTCGAAGGCCATGACGATCTCAACGCTGTCGTCAATGTTTTGAACAAGCTGCTGACCGTTCAACCATTTGGTATCCGCCGAGACGGGCGAAAGTTGATAGACCGGTTCGGGCGGGAGAGATTCACAACCGGTAAAAACGAGAAGCAACAAACACCACAGCAACACCGGGAAGAGCAACGGAACTCGCATCATTGTATTTGTTTGATGTTTTCAGATTTGAGGTTTCGGATTTGACGTTTCGAGAAATCGAAGCAACATACAAGCGAGGACTTATTTTTACAACCTCTTTTCAATCACTCTCCCCTTTGCTTTGAGCTTGCCGAAAACAAGTTTCGGATGGGAGTGCAGAGGGGTTAATAAAAAAGGACACCCGCCGCGTGTGCGAATGCCCTCAAGAAGTGGAAGACCGAAACTTCCGTGAGAGAAGTTGGGTCGTAAAGTATTGGTTAGTTTATCACGCCGAGTTCTTTGCCGATGCGGGCGAACTCGCTGACGATCTTATCCAAGTGCTCTTCCTTGTGCGTCGACATGTAGCTCGTCCGCAGCATCTCGTGGCCGGGCATCACGCCGGGCCTGACGAACGCATTGACGAACACGCCCGCATCATACAGTTTCCGCCAGAAGAGCAGCGTTTTGTCTTGATCGGCGACGACAACCGAGACAATCGCCGTGCGCGAATCCATCAACCGGAATCCCAACTGCTTCAAGCCCTGACGCACGCGGTCGGCATTCTTGATAAGTTTTTCGATGCGTTCCGGTTCAGCCTGCATAATCTCCAAGGACTTCAACGCCGCCGCCACGCTCGCCGCCGTGGGCGACGCGCTGAAAATAAGTGCGGGCGCTTGGTGCTTGATATAGTTGATCACGCTGCGCGGGCCGGTGATGAAGCCGCCGAGCGAGGCCAAACTTTTCGAGAACGTGCCCATCGTAATATCGACTTCCTTTTCAAGGCCGAACTCCGACGCCGTGCCTCTGCCGCCTTTGCCGATCACGCCGACCGAATGCGCGTCATCGACCATAATCCGCGCGTTGTGTTTCTTGGCGATGCGTACGAGTTCCGGCAGATTGACGATTTCACCGGAGACCGAAAACACGCCGTCCGTCGCCACGAGCTTTGCGGCCTCGGCGGGCAAGCGCGAAAGGACGCGCTCTAAATCTTCCATGTCGTTGTGCTTGTAGCGTTCGACGCCTGCGGTCGCGCCTTTCGCCATCAAGTTCGCAACGACGATGCACGCATGGTTGTCTTTATCGCTCACCACATAATCGCCGCGTTGCACGAGCGTCGGCACGATGGCTTGACCGGCTTGGTAGCCCGTGCTGATGATCATGCAATCTTCCGTGCCGAAGAACGCCGCCAGTTTTTCCTCCAGTTCGATGTGCAAGCGGAGTGTGCCCGTCAGGTAGCGCGAGCCGCTGCAACTCGTGCCGTATTTTTCAATCGCATCGCGGGCGGCTTCCTTCACGCGCGGGTCGCTCGTCAAGCCGAGATAATTGTTTGATCCGGCCATAATGACATGACGGCCTTCGATCCGCACGACGGGGCCTTCGTTTTCTTCCAGCGGACGGAAGTACGGATAAAGGCCAAGGGCTTTGACATCATCGGCGGCGGTAAAATCGCGGCACTTCTGAAATAAATCTTTGGG
>JACMJS010000192.1 GCA_014380515.1 Chlorobiales bacterium | reverse complement strand
CTTACTCGGTGCTACCAGAGACTTGGACATCGATATCGAAATCATTGCATAATGAAAATTGCATAACGAAAAGATGAAACTTCGCATACGGATTCTGTTGGGATACTTGCTCATCGGATTGCTCGTCGCGGTCGTCGGCGCATCGGCGATTTATTTTTTGCGGTGGCAAAGCAAAGCCTCCGAGAAAATTCTGCGCAACAATTATTTAAGTATCGTGGCCACTGAAGAGATGATTGACGCTCTGGATGAAATGGATAACGCTCATGCCTTGTCGTTGTTGGCTGTTCCGGCATTGGCACGCGAGACGGCGATAGACAGCAATCGCATCGCCGCACAATCTAAATTTTTGAATAACCTCATCAAGGCCGAAGGCAACATCACCGAGACGGGTGAAAAGGAAGTGCTGATTGATTTGCGGATGAATTTCGAAAAGTATGAATTGCAGTTTGAAACCTTACGGCGGCTTGCGGCGGATTCGGGACAAACCTATTTCACAATGCTTGCGCCGCAATACAAAAAAGTAAAAACCGCGTGCGTTGATTTGTTGGAACTCAATCAGCGGGCGTTGCTTTTGCGCAATGCCGAATCGAAAGCGGTGGCGATGAACGCCGAGATTTACACGCTCGCGGTGATTGTACTCTCGCTCATCATCGCCGTCGGCGCAGCGGCGAGGAATGCATCGAGCATCGTTGCGCCGATTAAGCAACTGACGGAAAAAATCAAAGCCGTCGCCGATCAAAATTATGCGGAGCGGGCGGAAGTCAAATCCGGCGATGAAATCGGTGCGCTCGCGCTGTCGTTCAACCGGATGGCCGAGCGGCTTGAAGCCTTCGAGAAATCGAACCTCGCGGAAATTTTGGCGGAAAAAAAACGCACGGAAGCCATCGTCAAAAGCATGTCCGATGGCATCTTCGTACTCAGTGCGGATCAAACGATTGTGCTTGTCAATGCGGTCGGGGCGGAACTCTTCGGCGTCTCGGCGGCGGACGTGGTGGGGAAGCCTGTTGCGGAAGTGGCGAAGTACAATCACCTGATCGGCAATCTGACCGAAGCGTTGAGAACGAACGGCGCAACGAAGAACCCGAGCGACGCCCAAAAATATCTGCGGATTTTTTATCGCGGGCGCGAAGAATTTTTCATCAAGGAAGTCTCTGAGGTGCAGGAAGATGAAGACGGAACGAAAATGCTCGGCTATATCATCGCGCTGAAAAATGTAACGGGCTTTAAAGAACTTGATGAAGCCAAGTCGGGCTTTGTCGCTACGGTTTCGCACGAACTGCGCACGCCGCTTTCGGCGATCAATATGAGTCTGCGGCTTCTGCAAGATGACCGCATCGGCACGCTCAATGCGGAGCAACAGCGACTGACCGGCGCGATGAAGCAAGAAGTGAAGCGGCTTTTACGCATCGTCGGCGAGTTGCTCGAACTCTCGCGGGCAGAATCGGGCGCGGCCTTGATGAATTTTCAAGCCGTTGATCCCGACAGCATTATCGATGCCGCCATCACGCCGGTATTGATGCAAGCTGAGCAAAAGAAAATTCAGTTGGAAGTCAGGCACGAACCGAACCTGCCGCGCGTCAAAGCCGATGTGAGCAAAATTGCGTGGGTGTTGATTAATCTGATCAGCAACGCCATCCGCTACACGCCCGAAGGCGGACGCATCACGCTGGCCGCCGCACCCTCAGAGGGGAAAGTCGCGTTCAGCGTGCAGGATACCGGCACGGGCATCGCGCCGGAATTTCTTGATAAAATTTTTGAAAAATTTTTTCAACTGCGACCGAGCGGCGCATCAGACGGGCACGCGGGTGTGGGCTTAGGCCTCGCGGTCTCGAAAGAAATTATCACCGGACACGGCGGCACGATTGGGGCGGAAAGCGAACCGGGCAAAGGCGCAACGTTTACCTTCACGCTACCGGTGGCTTGAACCCCTCGTCCCGCGTGGCGGGACACTCCCCTTTGGCAAAGGGGAGAGTTCGAAGAAAGAAGATTGAAAAAAAGATCGAAGAGGAAAAGGCTATATGATCCTGAACCCGAATCTCCCCTTTGCCAAAGGGGAGAATGTCCGCAGGACAAGAGGGGTTTATTTCTTGCGGATATAATAAATGATGCTTGAGGCTTCATGCACATTTTCGGTGTGCAACGCCGCGCGAAGGCCGCCAAGCGTGGCGAAAACATATTGCGTAAGCGCATTGCCTTTGCCGGTGGCGGTGGTGCGGAATTGTTCACTGATGAGACAGTTGTAAAAACTATCGAGCGGAATACCATGCAAATCGAAGAGCATGAAGCCGTGTTGATGCAAAAGTTTTTCGAAGGTCGCGGGCGTGAAATGATAGAGATGACGCGGGGCATCGAAGCCGTTCCAATGTTTGCCGTAATGCTTGGCATCGATGCTGTGAAGATTCGGCATCGCCACCGCCAATACGCCGTCCGGTTTTAAAAGCCGGTGCAATTTTTCCAGTGTTTCATTGAGTCGCAACACGTGTTCAAGCGAATGCCACATCGTGATCAAATCAAACGGCTCGCCGAATGATTCGGTAGGCGGCGCGTCCAAAAGTTCGCCGTGATGCACCTCTAAGCCGTTCACCTCCGACGCGTACTTCGCCGCACTTTCCGACGGCTCAACGCCGTAAAGATCAAGTGAAACCTCATCACCGGCTTGTCGCTTCAACGCAAGCAGGAAATCACCCGTCGCGCAGCCGATGTCGAGCACGCGATAACTTTGAGAGGATTGAGGTTCCCACCGCGCGAGAATCTTTTTCGCTTTCCAACCGAGTGAAAACGTTCGACGGATAAACGTATAAAGCCGGTCTTGCAGCGACGCCGGTTTCTTCAGCGTAATGAACGGATCATAAACGAGAGCGTCGTAGTGTTGCGGCATGTCGGCGGCGTCGGGACGCGGGTTGAGCAGGACGAGACCGGAATCCAACGAGCGGACGATATGCCACACGTCGCCGCTCGCGGTGGCGAAACGATCGGGCACGTCCATCACGGACTCAAAACGATCCGTGTGCGAAATCGGGCACAAGATTTTTTCCGTCATTTTGCGCCCGTGATTATTTTACCGCACGGCCATTGAGGCCGTCGCCTTGCGGTTCGACGATAACGAGTTTGCCCTCGGCGTTTTCAATCGCAAGCAACATACCGGCGGATTCCAACCCGCGCATCTTTCGCGGCGCAAGATTGGCAACGACAATGACATTCTTGCCCACCAGTTCCTCCGGCTTATAGTGCGCCGCAATGCCCGAAAGAATCTGCCGCTCTTCGCTGCCGATGCGCACTTTCAAATTTAAAAGTTTATCCGCCTTCGGCACCGGCTCGCATGAAATCACCGTGCCGACGCGCAGATCGATCTTCTCGAAATCGGCGAACTCGATTATCGGTTTAATCGCTTGCGCTGTAACGACCGCCTCTGAAGCCTTGTCTTGCTTGGTGTTTTCAGCTTGTTCCAAATCTGAAATCATTTTATCAATTTTTTGAAGTTCAGGTTCAATTTCCGCATCGTCGATTTTCTTAAACAGCACCGCGGTCAGTGTGCCGAACGCGCTATCCGAAATGCCGGAGAGATGATGTCCGGCGCGAAGTTTGAATGTTGATGCGTCGTCCCATCTGACACTCTTCGCATCGACACCGATCATTCTGAAAATCTTTTGCGCGGTTTCGGGAATGACCGGATAAAACAGCATTGCAATTCGGCTGCACAAATTGAG
>JACMJS010000191.1 GCA_014380515.1 Chlorobiales bacterium | reverse complement strand
TCACGCGGCTCACAAGTAAGACAACCAGCGTGATTCAAAATAACCTGTGGACGCACGTGGCCGGAACATACAACAGTGCGACAAATCTGTTTTCGATTTATATCAACGGGGCTTTGGATACAACCACAACCGTTCCAAGTGCCGCACCGTCTTCGGGCACGGATTCACTCTACATCGGTTATGACGCGGGCAGCGGTGGTTATTTCAGCGGGATGATCGATGAAGCGCGGGTATGGAACCGGGCGTTAAGCGAAGCCGAGATCAGCCGCAACCTGCGAACCTCGCTGACGGCTTCCGGCGGGGCGTACGATGGACTCATCGTTTCCGTGCCGTTTCAAGGTGCGGCGATATCCACAGATTTTACCGTCCTCGATCAATCCGTCAGTGGCTTCGATGCGGTTAACAATGGTGCAGTGAGTGTTGATTTCGGCAACCGTCCGCCGACGTATTTGAGCTGGAATGAATCGGCAGAGTTTGACGGCACGGGCGATTACTTAGCCGCCGCGAACAGCAATGCAGTCAGCCCGACAGCGGCCTATACACTTGAAGCATGGATTTACCCGCGCTCGTTTGACAATTCCCCAACGATCATCGGCAAGAATTTCCAATCAGGATTTTGGCTGGGAATCGACAGCACCGCCAGCACCGGAAAGATCGTTTTATTCATTCCAAAGGGTGGAGCCGTCCCAAGCTTTACATCCTTACCGCTTACAAATCAGTGAACGCACGTGGCGGCGAGTTATGACGGCACGACTTCAAAAATTTATATCAACGGTATACTGAGTACATCTTCAACCGCGGTCTCCGGCCCGCCGACAACGAACACTGATTCTCTCTTTATCGGTGCGGATCGATCCGGATCGACTCCAGACTTCTTTTTTAACGGTTACATCGATGAAGTGCGCATCGCTAACTATGTAAAGACCGAAGCCCAGATCAAAGAATATCTGTATCAATCCATCACGAACGATAATGAACCGAGCAGCGGCAGCATAAACGTTACCTACAATTTAGACGGATCGCCGCAAGACAACAGCGATGGCGGCCCGCGACTGTATTTCCGCGGCGATGCCAAATTTTCCGCTCCGGCAACCGTAACCAATCAACCGATATCGCCGCTGAACCGCACCACGGGCGGGTTTCCAGAACAGTATGCCGTCAAAACCTCCGACCGAGCCATTCCCGAAATCGGCCTGATGATTGATGACAGCCTTTATATCGGCAGCAGCACGACGATCTCGGACGTGAATTTGTTTGTCGCTACAAATCACACTGCCGAAGCCGACCTTGAAATCACGTTGATTTCACCGGCGGGCACGGAGGTAAAAGTTTGCTCTGATAAAGGACTGCTGGGTTCGGCTGACAACATCATCACCGTCTTTGATGACGAGGCCGACAGCACCTTGAAAAGCAGTGCTTACACTTCATTTGCCCCGCGCATCAAAGCCGATAATTCGGTCAATGCGGCCTTCGCCGGTGCAAACGCGCAAGGCTGGTGGCGACTTAAAATCAATGATGATGCGGGCGGCGACTCAGGCCGCGTATATGCGTGGGGCGTGCAAATCAACAATGCCGCAACGCTCGATGTCGGCAGTGAACCTACGGCGGGTGTGCCGGGCAAGTTCGAGCTACAGCAAAACTATCCGAACCCATTCAATCCATCGACAATGATTCGCTTCTCGCTGGCGAGGCCGGAGCAAGTGAGTTTGAAAGTCTATGATGTGCTCGGGCGCGAGGTTCAAACACTGCTCAACGAGAAACGCGCTGCGGGGACTTACACCGTGCCGTTCAATGCGTCGCGGCTCGCGTCAGGTGTGTATTTTTACCGGCTACGCGCGGGCAATTTTATCGAGAGCAAGAAAATGATGCTCGTCAAGTAACCGCGCATAAAAAATGATCAAACAAAAAGGCGTTCGTTCGGAACGCCTTTTTTATTTTCAGATGCTTCAACTGCCGGAATCGATGTCGGCATCGATCAACCGTAGATGCCGCGCAGTTTCAAGGTCTTAGCGACTTTATCTACTGCCATCACATATGCACCGATGCGCAACGTTTGTTGATGCCGCGACGCGCTTTCATAAACCGCATCGAACGCATTGCGCATCGCGCGTTCCAACCGTCGATTGACCCGCTCCACCGACCAAAAATACGCTTGACGATCTTGCACCCACTCAAAGTATGAAACCGTTACGCCGCCCGCGTTGGCAAGAATATCCGGCACAACCATAATCCGGCGTTCGCTCAAAATCGGATCGGCTTCGGCGAGCGTCGGGCCGTTGGCGCCTTCGACGATCAACTTGCACTTGAGCCGCTCGGCATTATCCGCCGTGATTTGATCTTCCTTCGCCGCGGGGACGAGCACGTCGCACTGAAGTTCGAGCAGTTCGGCATTCGTTACAGCGTCCGCTTCCGTGAATCCGCCGAGCGTGCGGTTCTTCTGCACATACTCAATCGCCTTGTTGATATTAATGCCTTTCGCATTGTAGTAGCCGCCCGTAACATCGCTGATGCCGACGATGCGGCAACCTTGTTCATAAAGCAGTTGTGCCGAGATCGAGCCGACATTGCCGAAGCCTTGCACCACAACGTCTGAGTCCGTCGGTGAAAGGCTGAGCTTGTCCATGGCTGCGAGCGTGCAAATCATCACGCCGCGTCCGGTGGCTTCTCTGCGGCCCAGCGAACCGCCGAGGATAATCGGTTTGCCGGTTACGACGCCGGTTTCGGTGCGCTGTGTGTGCATCGAGTAGGTATCCATGATCCACGCCATCGTTTGCTCGTTGGTGTTCATATCGGGCGCGGGAATATCTTTGTCGGGGCCGAAGACGCTGGACATGTTGGCGGTGTAGCGGCGCGTGATTTTTTCCAATTCCGTCTGCGTCAGTTTTGAAGGATCGCACTTGACCGCGCCTTTCGCGCCGCCGAAAGGAATATTGACGACCGCGCATTTCCACGTCATCCACGCCGCAAGGGCTTTGACTTCCTCCAGCGACACATCGGGCGAATAACGAATACCGCCTTTCGAGGGGCCGAGAATATCGTTGTGAATCACGCGAAAGCCTTCAAAGACTTTGATGCTGCCATCGTCCATTTGAATCGGAATCGAGACGAGAACTTGGCGTGCGGGCGTGCGGAGATAGTCATAGACGCCATCTTCGAGATTTAGAATTTCGGCAGCGATATTGAACCGCTCCATCATGGACTCGAACGGGTTCTCGTGATCTTTAATCGGTGCGGGTTCGGAGGATTGATACGGAATCGACATAGAAGTTCTCCTTTGGAAAAAGCAAGTTGAATGGTGATGTCTCGTTCGCTGTAGCAGCGCGCGACGAATGTATAAAACGATTTCGAAGGCCGGATTGCGGATGTCGTATTTCAGGTGCGATGCTTATGCTGCGGCGAAAACAGCGGCGGAAAGCGGTAGCCCAACGGTGGCAAAAGCAGTTAAAATCGCGCGTGAAATTACAAAAAGAAACGTGAAATCAAAATGAAACCTGCGGTGTTGCGAGCGTGAATCCTCTTTTAACTTTGACATCAAAAACCATTTTCATTTATGACGCTTTACACGCTCATCACCGGCGCATCCTCCGGCATCGGCAAAACTTTCGCGGAAGAATTAGCATCGCGCAAAAAAAATCTGATTCTCACCGCGCGCTCGGAAGAAAAGTTAAACGTCCTTGCCGCGTCGCTTGAATCGGCACATGGTATCAGCGTCAAGGTTTGTCTCAGCGATTTGTCGTCGGCTGGCGGTGCGCGGCGTGTGTTTGAGTTTTGCAAGGCAAACGAGTTGAACGTTGAAGCCGTGATTAACAATGCGGGCGTCGGCCTGACGGGAAAGTTTGCATCGCAGCCGCTTGAACCGCTTGAGCGTATCATGCAACTCAATATGATTTCGGTGGTGAATCTGACGCATTTGTTTTTGCCGCAAATGCTCGCGCGAAAGTCAGGAAAAATTTTAAATGTGGCATCGACGGCGGCTTTTCAGGGCGTGCCGGACTTCGCCGTTTATGCAGCGACGAAAGCCTTTGTGCTCAGTTTCACCGAAGCCTTGCACGAAGAACTTTCCGACACCGGCGTTTCCGCAACCGTCATTTGCCCGGGTCCGACGGCGACGGCGTTTTTCGAAACGGCGCACTTTGGTACAGGTCGCTCGTTTACCGGCGTAGAAAAAGTGGAAGATGTCGTTCGCTCAGGTCTTGCGGCGATGGAGAAAGGAAAGAGTCTGAAGATTACTGCGGGCTTGAACCGGACATTGACATTCGCCAGCCGGTTTTTGCCGCGGAAGTTGGTTACGAAAGTTGCCAATATCTTCATCGAGGTTGCACAATAGACGCTGGCGAGAAAATTTTCATTTGAAGGCTTTGGAGTTGGCGGGCAAAGTTCTATATTTGCGGCTCTCTTTTTTTAGGGATGCCGCCGAAGATGCTGAAAGGCCGGGTTTCTTGAGCCTTATTTCTGCTTGCTGTGCTTTCCGATTGACCTTCTCAAAACCGTGGCGGACTTTTATCAGAAACTGCTGGTGTAGCTCAATTGGTAGAGCAGCTGATTTGTAATCAGCAGGTTGCGGGTTCGAGTCCCATCACCAGCTCAGAGAGGAATTGCGAAGTGCGGACTGTCAATTTCGGATTTAGGGAAATTCAATATTCGCAATTTCAAAACTGCGGTTCGCAATCAGAAGTTGGGCAGGTAGCGAAGTGGTTAAACGCAACAGACTGTAAATCTGTCGACTTCGGTCTTCGGAGGTTCGAATCCTTCCCTGCCCACAAAACACGCATCGGTTTTTTGAAATCACTTGGCACGCGGGAGTAACCTGAGCGGTAGAGTCATCTCGCGACGCGGGATTGGTTGCGAGTTCACGTTTCTCGCACAAGCAATGTAATGCGGGAGTAACTCAACGGTAGAGTCACAGCCTTCCAAGCTGTTGGTTGCGAGTTCGAATCTCGTCTCCCGCTCATCGGAACGCATCAACAGCGGCGGGGTAACGCTGATGTAGCTCAGTTGGTAGAGCACGTCCTTGGTAAGGACGAGGTCATCGGTTCAATCCCGATCATCAGCTCGGAAAGAATTGCGAATTTCGGATTGAAGAAATTGGAAAATTTTTAATTCGCAATTGTATTAGTGCGCGATCAATCATAGACGTCAGTAGCTCAATTGGTAGAGTAGCGGTCTCCAAAACCGCCGGTTGGGGGTTCGAGTCCCTCCTGACGTGCGAAAGGCCAAGCAAGTCTAAAACCGCTTGGCCTTTATCATCTATAAAATTCTATGGCAAATTTCACTGATAGTATTTCGAAATATTACGAAGACGTCGTTGCCGAAATGAAAAAGGTAACGTGGCCGTCGCAGGCGGAATTAAGGGAGGCGACCCTCGTGGTGCTCACCGTCGCAGGCGTGTTAGCTCTTTTTACCTTCGGCGTCGACTACATCATCAACACCTTCGTCAAGGCCGTCTTCCGTCCGTAATTTTGAGGACGAACCAAATTTAAATTCCCTCCGGTGATACCATCGTATTGCCGCGGATGAAAGCACGAATGAGCGAACAAGTTCAAGATATTCCGGAGGAAGCATCGCAAGACGAAAATCTTCCGGCGCAACCGGCAGATGCAGCGGAGCAAAATGCTTCGCCTAATGTTCAACCGGAGGCTGAATCCCCTGATGCGGTCAAAATAGAGTTGCTCGGCGATAAGAAATGGTATGCAGTGCGCACCTACGCAGGGCACGAGCGCAAAGTGAAAGAGCACATTGACCGTGAGGCGGAAATCAACAACGCCAAAGACAAACTTTCGGAAGTGCACATTCCTTACGAGAAGTTTGTAGAGGTCAAAGACGGCAAGAAAACGAGCAAGACGAAGAATCTTTTTCCGGGCTATGTACTCGTCGAGGCCGTGCTCGATAAGTTGACGAAGAGTATTATTCTCGAAGCCCCGTCCGTCGTCGGATTTTTGGGCGTCAAGGAAATGCCGATGCCGCTGCGGCCTGATGAAGTTCGCCGCTTGCTCGCGCCGGAACAGGAACAGGAAAAACGCACGGCGATGAAGACGCCGTTCGAGATCGGCAGCTCGGTGAAGATTACGGACGGGCCGTTCAATTCGCTGTCGGGCGTGGTGCAGGAAATCAATGCGGAAAAGATGAAGGTCAAAGTGATGATCAACTTCTTTGGCCGCAGTACACCGACGGAAGTCGACTTCTCGCAAGTCAAATTGATTACGGCTTAACACTCTTTCTGTCATTTGCTTTTGTATATGTCATTCCCGCCACGTCGGGAATCCCTCTTCTCGAATTCAAAGAAGGATTCCGGACAAGCCGGAATGACGCGAAGAGAAAGCAAGGCGCAAAGAAGAAAACGAATTTTATTTTCAAACGGTGGGAGATGAAGGCCGCGTAAAAGCAAGCCAACATCGAACAATCATTCTAACCACACACTTACAATGGCAAAGAAAATTACGGGCTATGTGAAGCTCCAGATTCCGGCAGGTGCCGCGAACCCCGCGCCGCCCGTCGGCCCCGCGCTCGGTCAGAAGGGCGTCAACATCATGGAGTTTTGCAAACAGTTCAATGCAAAGACACAGAAAGACGCGGGTCTGATTATTCCCGTTGTCATCACGGTCTTCTCCGATAAATCTTTCACCTTCATCACCAAAACGCCGCCCGCCGCCGTGCTCTTGATGAAAGAATCCAAAGTCGAGAAAGGCTCGAAAGAACCCAACCGCACGAAGGTCGCCAAAGTTACCCGCGAGCAAGTCCGCAAGATTGCCGAATTGAAAATGCCCGACCTCAACGCCGCGTCGCTCGAGGCCGCCGAACGCCTCATCGCAGGCACCGCGCGCTCGATGGGCATCACGGTCGTCGACTAACAAATTTATTATTTGAGTCATTTCGAGCCCCCGAGCGTGGCCGAGGGTAAACTCCGCGTGGCAATCTAACACGCATTGTTTCAGATTGCTTCGCTAACGCTCGCAATGACACCGGGCAAAGGCAAGACATCTCAGATTTTTTCATCGTGGGAGATGCAGAATAAAAATCTGTGTCGCAATTCTATTCACCACTCATTTAATTTTACAATGGCAGGAAAAAAGTACAAGGAAGCAACTGCGAAAATCGATCCGGCCAAAGAGCTGACGGTCGATGAAGCGGTAGCGAAGATCAAGGAAATCAGCAAGGCGAAGTTTGATGCCTCCGTTGATATTGCGATGCGTTTGGGCGTTGATCCGAAGCACGCCGATCAAATCATTCGCGGCACGGTCGCGTTGCCGCACGGCATCGGCAAGAGCGTCAAAGTGCTCGTGATGTGCAAACCGATCAAGGAAGAAGAAGCCCGCGCCGCCGGTGCGGATTTCGTCGGCCTTGCGGAGTATGTTGAAAAGATTCAGGGCGGATGGACGGACATTGACGTCATTATCGCTACGCCGGATGTGATGGGCGAGGTCGGTAAGCTCGGTAAAGTTTTGGGACCGCGTGGCCTGATGCCGAACCCAAAGTCGGGCACGGTAACGCCTGACGTCGGCAAGGCTGTCAAGGAAGTGAAAGCGGGTAAGATCGAGTTCCGCGTCGATAAAGCGGGCATCTTGCACGCGGGCATCGGCAAGGTTTCGTTTGACGCGCAGAAGCTCGCTGACAACGCCAATGCGTTTATCACGACGGTCGTGCGGATGAAACCGGCTTCGGCCAAAGGTCAATATGTGAAGGGCATTTTCCTTTCGAGCACGATGTCGCCGAGCGTGAAAATTTCGCGCGACGCTGCAGCCGTTTAAGCAACATCACAAAAATTTTAATTCGTTAGAAATCTAAAAATGAAACGCGACGAGAAAGAAAAAATTGTTGCCGATGTTGCCGAAAAGTTCAAGAAGGCACAAGGCATTTACCTGACCGAGTATCAAGGGCTGACGGTCGAGCAGGCGACGAAACTTCGCAACGAGTTCCGCAAGTCGGGCATCGAGTATGAAGTGATCAAGAATACACTCGCCAAGAAAGCGATGCAGCAAGCGAACATTTCGGACAAGATGTTCGTCGGCTTGAAGAACACGACGGGCGTGGCGTTCGGCTACGACGATCCGATTGCACCGGCGAAGATCATCAAGAAGTTCGCCGCCGACAACGACAAACTGAAACTGAAACTCGCTTCCGTAGAAGGACAGGTCTTCGAAGGCAAACGCCTTGATGAACTGGCGGGCATGTTCAGCCGCTTGGATAACATTGGCCGCGTGGCAGGCACGATCAACGCCGTGATGCGCAACCTCGCTTACGCCATCAGCGAAATCGGCAAGCAAAAAGAAGCCGCCGCCGCGCCGGTTGCAGCCGTCGCAGAAACTACGCCCGTTGCAACCGCACCGGTAGCCGAAGCCGCGCCGGTCGCAACCACGCAAAATGCAGAAGCACCCGTTGCGCCGGAAACCGCGCCGGTTCAATCTGAACCTGTTGCAGCCACGAAGGCCACGACAGAAAATTCGGCAACTCCTGAAGCCGCGTCAGATGCGGCGTCGCAGGCTTAATGTTTTTTACGCCGTTGTAAGGGCGAGGCCATAGAGCGGAAGCTCTGTAAACTCGCTGTCGCCCCTACGAAGACAATGGCAGATAGAAATTACGCACAATAATTACCGCTTGTGATCGGCTTCTACTTTCAC
>JACMJS010000190.1 GCA_014380515.1 Chlorobiales bacterium | reverse complement strand
GGCGCATTGGGATGCGTGTGGTAAAATCCCCAAACACCCAAGCCGCGCTGCGAAGCGATGCGTTCGGCTTTAGCGTAATCCAGCGGATTGATTTCAATCCGGTTGTGCCGCGCGTCTTCCCGCACGTTCGTCAGCGGATACAGACTCATCACCGTGATCACATCGCCTTCAAGCGAGGCAAGTAAAAGTCCGCCGCTCTCTTCGGGGTAATGCGATTCCGCCTGTGCCGTCATTGCCGCAAGCAACGTTTCTGAAATTTTCACCGGTCATTTTTTTCACGTCATTTTTTGGTGATGTACCCGGCGCGCATTTTGTCGTTCTGAATACACGACGCATCTTTTCTCGCTCGCCATTTTCCTACGCATCACCCGCTCACTTACCTTCGGATCATAACGATCATCGCTCGGCCAATAAGCACCATGAGATCGCTGCGCCAAATGCCGTTCTCTTCCTTGGCGCGGTCGTCGACGAGCATCACCTCAGCCCAGATCGAATGGCCTTTTATCAGATTGCGTACGCCGTCTTCGGCTTCCGGCAAGAGCAGCAGCCGGTTGCCGTTCACTTCGGCGATGACTTCCGGCGAATCAAGTTCGATGAGCACGCCGTTTTCAATGATGCCCGTTACAGCCCGCAGCATTTCAATGGGCCGTTGCATCGCGCCTTCAACTTCCGTTTGACCGCCGGAGAAGCGAAATATCTTCGGATGGGTGATGTTGATATTGAGCCGCATGGTTTTGTTTGGTTGGCAACTTCGGGAAAGGATTCGAACTGCTTTTTGCTTTTTGCTCCGTTCTCACACCCTGTTCCCGCACGTTATTTCCAGAAAGGCTCGGAAAGATACTTCATTCCGCCATCGCACAAAACGGTAACAACGACGCCCGCCTTGTTTTCCTGCGAGAGTTCCCTCGCCACCTGTAACGCCGCATAAACATTGGCCGCTGCGGAAACGCCTAAAAACAGTCCCTCCGTTCGCGCAAGTTTTTTCGCGTAAGCGTACGCCGTTTCGGTGGCGACCTCAACCGTTTTCTCCGGCAGCGACGCATCGTAAATCTTCGGGACCATCGCCGATTCCAAATGCTTGACGCCTTCCAATCCATGCACCGCGACATCGGGCTGCACGCTCACCGCACGAATGGTAGGATTGTATTTTTTCAGGCGGCGCACCGTGCCCGTGAAAGTTCCGCTCGTGCCGATGGCCGCGACGAAATCAGTGATCCGTCCCGAAGTCTGTTCCCAAATTTCTACGGCGGTGGTGTTGAAATGCGATTGCCAGTTGGCGTCGTTGCTATACTGATCGGCGTAAAAATATTTACCGGGTTGGGCGGCGTAAAGTTCACGGGCTTTTCGAATCGCGCCGTCGGAGGATTCGGCGCGCGGCGTTAAAATAAGTTCGGCGCCATAAACCTTCAACAGCGTTTTGCGTTCGTTGCTCGCCGATTCCGGCAGGCAGAGCGTGGCGCGGTAGCCTTTGACGGCGCAGATCATCGCGTAGGCAATGCCGGTGTTGCCGCTCGTGGCATCAAGCAAAATTTTTTCTTGGGTCAGCAGGCCGCTTTGCTCCGCCGTCTCAATGATGGCGAGCGCGGGACGATCTTTGACGGAGCCGCCCGGATTGAAAAACTCCGCCTTGCCGTAAACTTCCACTTGCTCGCCGATGCCCGATTCATCCGCGATTTTTTTGAGCCGCACCAGCGGCGTGTTGCCGATGAGCGACAGCAAATTTTTTCCCGCGCGGGAAACATCAAGACGGTTCATCGTTGTCATTCATCAGATTTTTCAAAGCCGGATATGAATTTTTTCTTCAGCGAAAGGCGATTGCTCTTTATGAATCCATGCGCGGGCGTCAGCCACGATGCCGCTGCGGACGGCCACAATCAGGCTGGTGTGATTTGCCGGCGCTGATTCATAATCTTGCTGCGAAGGAAACGCGCCCGCATCGGTGTGCGAGTGATACGTACCGATGACGGTGTAACCGGCCTGTATCGCTTCGCGCTCCACATCGAGATAATCCGAAAGCGCAATCTCGAAACTGCCAATCCGGTTCCACCACGCGCGGTTGCGGCACGGCGCGATTTCATGGATCACATTTTCAAGACTGCCGTTCAGCATCGTCTCACGCTTGCCAGCTAAAAGCCCGCAGCACTCTTCGGGAAATACTTGAACGGCGTGTTGCTTGATCAGTTCAAGTTTGCGAAATGAAATTTGCATCTCACTTTTTGCATCTTCACGTGTCTCCCCCTTGTTCAAAGGGGTGGATGGATTACACTTCTTTCTTAATGCCGAAGCGGTGTTGATGCCATGCCCACGCGGTCGAGATAATTTTTTCAAGACCCGAAAACTCCGGCGTCCAGCCGAGCCGCTGTTTTGCTTTCGCCGCGCTGCCGACGAGCATCGCCGGATCGCCCGCCCGCCGCTCGCCTTCCACGACTTCAACCGGCAATCCCGTCATTTTTTTTGCGACTTCAATCACCTCGCGTACCGAGAAGCCGCCGCCGTTGCCGAGATTAAAGACGTCGCTTTCACCGCCGCCTACCAAATGTTTGAGACCGAGGACATGCGCTTCGGCGAGGTCGGAGACGTGAATGTAGTCGCGGATGCAAGTGCCGTCGGGCGTCGGATAATCCGTGCCGTAGATCGTGATCTGTTTGCGTTTGCCCATCGCCGCATCCAGCACGAGCGGAATCAAATGCGTTTCAGGATTATGATCTTCGCCGATGCCGCCTGCGGGATCAGCCCCCGCCGCATTGAAATAACGAAACGCGACGTACTTCAACTTGTATGCGGCGGCATAGTCGTGTAAAATTTTCTCGACCATTACCTTCGACCAGCCGTAGGGATTGACGGGCGATTGCGGATGCGTTTCGGTTATCGGCGTTTGCTCCGGCTCGCCGTAGGTGGCGCAGGTCGATGAGAAAATAAATTTATTCACATCCGCCTCGCGCATGGCATCGAGCAGGTTGAGCGTCGCCGCGACGTTGTTGCGGTAATACTTCGCGGGATTCTCGACCGACTCGCCGACATATGCGTAGGCCGCAAAGTGCATCACCGCATCAATACGGTGCGACGTAAAAACGTCTTTGAGCAACGCAGCATTGGAAAGATCGCCGGTGATCAGTTCGTCCGGCTCTACATATTCGCGGTGGCCATAGACCAAGTTATCAAGTACGAGCGTCCCGTAGCCCGCCTGTTTAAGCCTTCTGACGGCGTGCGAACCGATGTATCCCGCGCCGCCTGTAACCAAAATCTTCATGCTCTTTTCTTTACGCTGAGAAAAATTCTTAGGTTTGTGGAAATTAGAATCACGATGAACGAAGAAACAAACAAACTGCTCGAAGCCATCTTGCTCGTCCTTCAGGAGAATGGCAAAGATATTCGTGGCATGAAAAACGACATCTGCGAGATGAAAGATGATGCTCGCGGTATGCAGAACGACATCAGAGAAATGAAAGGCGACATCCGCGAGATGAAAGGCGACATACGAACGCTCAACGGACGAATGTCCAGTGTTGAAAACGCCGTCAAAGAAAACACCCGCGAAATAACGCTTTTGCGGGAAGCGGTCGAACGCCACGAAATCGAAATCGGCAAGGTCGTTGAAATCTATGGCTAAGATATTCGTGATCTGCGCCAGCGGGTCGTCAAACTCGAATCACGCCCTTGACATTTATTTCTCGAACCGCTTTACGGACGCGCGGTGTCCGATGTCACTGCGGTAGTATGCGCCCTCGAAATGAATTTGCGAAACCGCGTCGTACGTTTTTTCTAAACTTTCCGCGAGCGTTGCGGCGAGGGACGTTACCGCGAGCACCCGTCCGCCCGCCGTCCGCAGTTTTCCATGCTCCGACTTCGTGCCCGCGTGAAAAATCATCACGTCTTCCCCGTCCTGATAATGACATTGCCCCGTGATCACTTTACCCGTTTGATACAAATCAGGATAGCCGCCCGACGCCATCACCACGGTTGATGCAGCGAGCGGCTTCACAACAACGTCGAATCCCGCAAGCGCGCCGGATTCACACGCAACGAGCACTTCCAACAATTTGCTTTCGAGCAGCGGCAACACGGCTTCCGTTTCAGGATCGCCGAGCCGCACGTTGAACTCGACCACGCGCGGGGTTTCGTTTTCAATCATCACGCCGACGTATAAAAATCCGGTGAACGGGTTTCCTTCCGCCCGCATTCCGCGCAAGGTAGGTTCGATGATTTTTTCCTGCGCCTGCCGCAACACTTCCGCCGTAACGACCGGCGCGGGCGAATACGCCCCCATGCCGCCCGTGTTCTTACCCGTATCACCAACGCCAATGCGTTTGTGATCTTGTGCCGCCGGAAGCAACTTGTAATTCACGCCGTCGGTGAAGACGAACAAACTCGCTTCCTCGCCTTGCATAAATGCTTCGATGACGACTTCCTGAGCCGCGCTGCCGAAAACTTTTTGCTCAAACATTTCTTCCAGCGCAGCGAAGGCTTCCCGCTCGTTCATCGCCACGATCACGCCTTTGCCCGCCGCAAGGCCGCTTGCCTTGATGACCTGCGGGTAGGTATGCTGCGACACGTAATTTTTTGCGGCGACATGCGAGGTGAAAGTTTCGAAGGCCGCCGTCGGAATCTGATGGCGGTACATGAAGGCTTTTGCAAAGGCTTTGCTGGTTTCCAACCGTGCGGCTTCTTTCGTCGGTCCGGTAATTTTCTTGCCCGCTGCACGGAAGAGATTCACAATACCCAGCTCCAGCGGTTGCTCCGGCCCGACGATGGTAAGGTCGATATGTTTTTCAATCGCAAACTTCAACAGCGATTCTGTATCGGTAGCCGCGATGGAAATGTTTTCAGCCCGCGCGTCCAAATCTTTCGTGCCGCCGTTGCCCGGTGCGAGATAAACTTTCGCGGCTTCTTGCGAGCGCAGCACCGACCATGCCAGACAGTGTTCGCGTGCGCCAGAGCCGACGATTAAAATATTCATCCGTTGATACCTTAATTTTTTCTTACTTCACCCTGTCAAAGGGGGCTGGGGAGATTCTGTGTTTTCTCACCTCAATTTTCTGCCGAAGACGTCGCGGATGATCATGCGGTCGGGACGCGCGGGATCGTCGGGTTCAACACGCACGCCGCGCGTGCCTTCAAACTCCGGGGCGGGTGCGGGGGTAGTGCTGTTGAAATACTTGTATTGAATTTCATCGCCTCTTTTGAAACGGAACGTGCGAGTCCAAACGCGGTCGTTGCTTTTGCGGTCGCCCGATGTACCGTTGTCATAAAGCCGCACGGTGCCGGGCGTGCCGTTGCCGAGTTCCGGTCGGTCGCCCGCAATCGTAATCGCATCGATGTTGGGTTCAACGGACGCATCGACTTCGAAAGTTACGAACATGGTGTTCATCCGATCTTCCTCGAGTGGGTAAAAGCCTTCTTTGGGCATCCGTCCGCGGCGACGCTCAGTACCGGTCTCGATGGCCATGCCGAGCGGCATTTTGCGTTCATAGATTTTCCCCAGTTGCACGCCGGTCGGTGCGGATTGCTCTTCGATGAATTGAGACTCGGCGGTAAAATTATTGAGTAGCGCGAACGGCAACCGCATCTCGATTACCGATCCGCTTACGGCAACCGGCAGCGGCAATGTTTTGAGCGTGGTTCCGCGAAGCTCAAGAATGGAGACGCGGTTTTTTTCATAGCGCAGCGTGAGGCGAATGCTGAACAGCGAATCTTGCAAGAGCGATTCCAAATCCGCGCCGCCGTCAAGCGCTAAAAATAAATTTTGATCATCGAGACCGTAGTAACATCGCCGCACCGCGCCTTCCGCGCCGCTTTGAGATTCAGGATTGATGAAAGTTCCGGCGGTCTCAAACCATTCCTGTTCCGAAAGCAGTCCGTCTATTGCAAGGCGCGAGGCCGTCAGGTCGCGGAGCGGCGGGCGTTCGGAGAGTTTCACGACCGGCGGAAAAGTGCGCCGCACGACGGCGTAACCCGCATCGATCAGCAATTGATTGATGCTCGAAAGCAAAGAGCGAAACGCGAGATCAAGATCATCGGCAAGCGGATTGGACTGCTCGTTGCCGTATTGCAAAAACCATCCGGCGTGCTCAGCCAAGTACAGCCGCCGCCACGCCGCTTGTAGCCGCGCCGCCCGCGAGGTATCGGCGTTCGTTCCGGCATCGGTGAATACCGGCGGCGCAAGACCCGCAGCGTCGAAATCCCCGCGCACCGCGGCCAGATACGACCATGCGCGCGTTTCTTCATCGTCGCCCGCCCACCGCTCGAAACCGGTACCGTCGTAAGTCCCCGCAGCCAATTTTTCGATCACCGGTAGAGCCTTGTGGGGTGCGAGATTGCGGGCGGCGTGGCCTTGTTGATATTCCGTCGGCGTCGCGGTGATGATGCCCGCTTGCGGTTCATTCATTGCGGCGATCTCGCTGCACAATCCTTCTAAAAAACGTCGGCCTTGAAAATCTTTGTCCGATTTCAACCAGTGTCCGTTCATCGGCAAGACGATTGTCACAAAAGCACCGGCAGGCGGAAGTTTGATGAACTCCAGCACGCGCGAGATATTTTCCGCCGCGCTTCGAAGCACGAATCCGGTTTTGATTTCCGACCTCATGCGCCCATCGGCAAAGGCTACGGCGAGGCTGCGTCCCCGTGCGTCTTTCGCCGTGTAAAGCGTTGCAACGTCTTTTGCAGAGAGCGCGGTTTCCGGTTTACCGAGCGACAGAGCGAGCACCGCGCTGCCGGTCATCGTCCATTGCAAACCCGCATCGGCAACCGCGGTCAACGCTTCCGCCGAAAGCCCGCCTTCGTGAAGCATCGCGCCCCGCAAACGGGTTTCAGTCGTCATGCTTGCCGCGTTTTCTTTTTGCGATGGTGATGCGGCAACGGGTGATGCAAACATCGATGCGAGTTGATTTGAGCCGCGGACGAGTTGCTGCGCCGCATCTTGCGGATAGACGAAGCGGGCGGAGACTTGGCGGCCTGAGGCTGGCTTCGCAAGTTCATTGTTGCACAGCAACGGCAACATCACGGGCTGGATGGACGATGCGGCGAACTCGATCATACCTGCCGGTACGGACGCGATATTCCGTCTCGAATCCCTCTGCTTCGATTGCGCCGGTCTTTTTTTTGAAGGCGATGGTGCGTTTCCCGCCGCGCGGCCTGCGGCAAGCGAGCGGGCAAGGGGTTTTAAACTCTGCAATACTTTATAGGTTTCGATCACCAACCGCTGGCAATCATCTTCACCGATGGGTTTGGCTAAAATAAATTCATCGTCGCCATCGTCGAGCGGCGTGCCGTGATCGTCGTAAGTAAAGTAGTCGGAAAGATCGACGGCGACGCTTGCCGTTTCACCGCGTGCATCCACGGAAGGCAGAACGACGTTGCCGCGCAGAAAGGCTTTATCGAAATGCGTGATGGCGAAGAAGAATTTAATCTTCGTGAGGTCTTGCACCGAGATGAGCCGCTGCGGCACGCTGCCCGTGATGCTACCGACGTTCATATCCGCAGGCAAGAGCGCGCGGTACTGCGGAAACCGCCTCAGCGTCGCCTCACTGACCGAGAACGCATTCCACACCTGTTTGCCCGAACCGTTGGTGAGCATATCGGCTTCGCGCGCGGTGAGCCGGTTCGAAGGTTTTAAAAGTAGATCAAGCCACACATCGCTCTGACCGGAAGACTGCTTTAAAAATCCTGCGGCATCCACCGTCTCGGTTTTAAGATCGATGAACCGACTCAGCCGCGACAGATATTGATCGATGCCTGAAAGTGCGGACGCGGGAAAATTAACGGTGAATGAAAGTGAAGGAAACGCTTGACAGAGCCGGAGCGCGGCAATGAAATCGCTTGTCGCCGCGTGCCGAAGTTCCGGCGTAAAGAATCCGCCGCGCTGCGGTTCGGTCAGCACGGGCGTTTCAAGATCAAGCACCAAATTCAGATATGTCCGTTCCGCGGCGGCGGCGTTTGAACGCGGCTGGGCGACGGTTGCATCGATTCCGAACAGGATAAAGCAAAGCAAGCAAAGCAGCGTGAATGGAAGCAGATGAGAACGGCGGATGCGGTTGACGGTGCTGGACATGCAGGACGAAGCGATTGCAGATG
>JACMJS010000189.1 GCA_014380515.1 Chlorobiales bacterium | reverse complement strand
TGCTGGGAAACAGCACTTCTGAATTTGCTTCCACCTCCGCCCACTTCCTCGCTTGATAGCGGTAATGCACGACGCTTGAAATCAAAAAGGCGACGACGGCTGCAATGACAGCCAGCCACAGTTTGACACGGAGCGTGCCGTTCAGCAAAATCCCGATACAGACGCCCGCGAGCACGCTGTTGATGACGGCAATCATGCCCGAGGAAGTCAGCACGGTTTGAAAGTGCGACGGCGTAATGCCGACGCTTTTGAGCGCGCCCGCCATATCATCATGCACCGAAAGCATCAGATATTTTTTGATCTCCGGCGCGACTTCGGTGTAAAAATGCCGAATGCGATTAA
Source organism: Chlorobiales bacterium (assembly GCA_014380515.1). Taxonomy (GTDB): domain Bacteria; phylum Bacteroidota; class Chlorobiia; order Chlorobiales; family JACMJS01; genus JACMJS01. The sequence continues at coordinate 3,796 of JACMJS010000189.1, read as the reverse complement.
TGCCGCGCGCGTAGATCATGTCCTCGATGCCGGTTTGCAACACGCGCACGAATGTAGCCACGCCGAGAAAATAAAGGGTTGGAAAGAGCACCAAGCAGAAGGCGAAGAAGGCTTCGCCCAGTTCCGACATTTGTCCGATGAACGCCATCGCTACAAAGGCGCTCGAGACGGTGCTGAGAAAAAGCGACGCGCGTCCGTTCGATTCCATTATGGCCGCCGAGCGCGCGGTCTGCAAGGTGAAATGCTCGGTCGTCAAACATTGCACGGCGTGCGCCTGTGCTTCTTCCGTCTTTTCGCTCATGGTAGTTCATTTGATGTTGGCATTTGACGTTGGCATTTTAAAGTGGCCTCGCTGAAAATTTATTGCCACATCAAAACGGTCTTGACGGCATCGGCGGCGTTGAGCGCGGTGTCGTAGGCGCGTTTGAAATCGCCGATGGGGAAGTGATGCGTGATAAATTTTTTCAACGGCAGTTCCTCTATCGAAATCAAATACGCCGCCTCTTGTAAATCCGCCGCGGTGGAGTGTGCCGAGGAAATCATCACGGGTTCTTTGTCCTGCACAAGCCGGTAATCGTAAAGCATTTCCTCATAGTTGCCCAAAAGTAAAAAGCGTCCTTGAGGTTTTAAAAACTTGGTTGCTTGTTCCAAGATGCCGATGCGTCCGGTGGCTTCGATGATGAGATCGTAACGGTCGAAGTAATCGCTGGTAAAATCTTCGATATCGAAAGCAATGTCGCGGGCGGCGGCGAGTTTGCCGCGCACCAAAAATTTTTCCGCGGCGTCAATCGTGGCGACGCCTTTGTAACGCAGTACTTCGGCAAGCATCAACCCGACCGAACCCAAGCCCAGCACGAGCACGCGCTCAACTTGCGACAGATCGACCTTGCGAGCCGCGGCGAGACAATACGCCAAAAGTCCGGTAAGCAAATCGACATCGTTGGGCGCGCGGCTGAGCCGCAGCACATTGCCGCCACCGGTGAGAACTTTTTCGGCCTGACATCCGAAAAGTGATTCGGCGTCGAACCATTTGTCCGCGCGGCTGACGAACACGTAATCACCTGCTTGCACCGTGCCCACTTCCGCACCAACCGACAGCACCTCGCCGACGAGTTCGCTGCCGCTCACGATGGGAAAATTGATTTCTTTGCGTGTAACGGATTTGCCGGTGAACTGCAAGCGTTCGATGCCGGGCGTGATCGTCGTGGCAATCGTGCGCACGAGCACATCGCCGGAAGCCATCGGCAACTGTTCAACATCGCGGAGATCAAGTTTGTTGGCTTTCAAATAAACAAGGGCTTTGGCTTTTTCAAACATTCGAGAAAAATGGTTTTATGGTAAAGGTTTGTATGATTCATCGCGCTCACTTCCTGCATGGCGACGCGGCCTAATAAACCGCAAAGTGCGTTCGCCTGCAAATATATTACCCCGTGCCCGGGTAGGGTTTGCAACCTGAACAAAAGCGGGCTTGAATGCAAGGACACGCACCGAGGTTTGTTCACCGCCGCGCATAGTAAATTGGCATCAAGCGGTTTCAATTTTTCCGGCAACGCAAAGACGGCCAAGAAAACTGTGCGCTACTAAATCATAACAATTCAATCATCAATGAAAATTTTTGCAAATGTGCTCGGCGGTGTAGGCGTGGTGTTCGGCCTGTGCGCCGTGGCTTTCTCCGTCAGTCCTTGGTCGATGGTCATCAATATATTTATCGTGCCGCCGGGTGTTGCGCTGGCTGCCATTGCATTTTTTATGCTCAAACCCGGCGTCCCGAAACTGACGCACAACACCGGCTTTTGGGGATTGATAATCAACGCGCTCGCCGTCATCATGTTTCTTTTTTGGATTGTGGTAATCAAAGTAATTCCATCTGCAAACTCACAATGACGGTTTGCACACAGATGTAAAAAACGGCGTGTTCAAATGGGCGGCACACCTGCGCGGAGCAAGCCGTATCGCGGCGTGAAGTATTTAACAACGCCGCAGCCGCAATCCCTCAACGGCAGGTCATACCCGACTGACATTAAATCTCGCATCTCCAATACACTTGACCGGCGACAAACTTCTAATCGGAAAACTTTTGAAGGGCGACCGTGCGGCCTTCGGGGAACTCGTCGCTTGTTATCAAGATCGGGTGTTCAACACGTGTTTGAGTTTGGTGCAGCAAACGAACGACGCCGACGATTTAGCGCAGGACGTCTTCATTCGAAGTTTTCGAATCCGTTCATACCTTTCGCGGTGAGGCGTCGCTGGGCACGTGGATTTACGCACCGAACATTTTTTACTCATCGATGGACGCGGGCACATTCGCGGCGTCTATAAAGGCACGCTCGCCCTTGAAACCGAAAAGTTGATTGCAGACATCCACACCTTGAAAACCGAAACCGCTACACGAGCCGCGCAAAAAAACTGAATGCGCACAAGACAGTTCGATTTGCACCGCGCAGAAAACTATATTCCGTCAACATTTTCCCTGTTCGAAAATCAAAAACCGTTGCCGCATCATGTACCGCTCTCTGCATCGCACGCCACGCTCATTGCTCCGCTTCGCGTTCCTCTTTCTGTGTTTCATTCCGCTGATTCACGCTTCAGCCACCGCTCAACCCGCACCGGCATTGGACTCCGCAAGCATCGCGCCGAAATACAAAACTACTACGGAGCGAATCTTTGCCGCCGCACAGCGCGACAGTTCAGCCTATCACCGGTTGGCGGAACTCTGCGATACGTTCGGGCCGCGGCTTTCCGGTACGCGGAGTTTGGAACAAGCCATCGATTGGGTTTTGGCCAAAATGAAACAGGATAGTCTCGATGATGTGCACGGCGAAGATGTAATGGTACCGTATTGGAAGCGCGGCAATGAATCGTGCACGCTTTTGAAACCGCGCGTCAAAGCGTTGCCGATGATGAGCCTCGGTGGCAGCGTGGCGACGCCGCGGCGCGGCATCACGGCGGAAGTATTGGTCGTGGAAGATTTCGAGGATTTGCAATTGAAAGCCGCCGAAGCAAAAGGAAAAATCGTGCTCTTCAATGTGCCGTTCAAATCCTACGGCGAAACGGTGCGCGTGCGGGTGCTGGGCGCGCAGCGGGCGGCAGCCGCCGGCGCGGTCGCCAGTCTCATTCGCTCCGTCGGGCCGTTCTCGATGATGACGCCGCACACGGGCGGCATGATTTACGCCGATTCGATTCCGAAAATTCCACACGCCGCCATTTCACTTGAAGACGCCGAGATGATCGCTCGCATGAGCCGCCGCGGGGAAAAGATTCGCGTGCAATTAAAAATGGACGCCAAGATGATGCCCGACGCACCGTCTCGCAACATCGTCGCGGAAATCCAAGGCTCGAGCGCGCCCGAAGAAGTCGTCGTCTTCGGCGGACACATTGATTCGTGGGATGTCGGGCAAGGTGCGATGGACGATGGCGGCGGATGTATCGCCGCGTGGCACGCGTTGAAAGTGATCAAACAGTTGGGTTTGCGACCGCGCCGGACGTTGCGATTGGTGCTTTGGACGAACGAAGAAAACGGCCTCCGCGGCGCGACGGCCTACGCCGAAAAGCACGCGCAGGACAAACATTTTCTCGCCATCGAATCCGATGAAGGCGTCTTCAAGCCGCAAGGATTCAGTTACGGCGGCAGGCCGGAACTTTTGCCGGTGATTCGCGCGATTGCATCATTGCTCGCGCCCATCGGTGCGGAGAAAATTCGTCCGGGCGGCGGCGGAGCGGACATCGGGCCGCTGATGCAAAAGGGCGTGCCCGGCATGAGTTTGCAAGTCGATGGCTCGCGCTACTTTTGGTATCA
>JACMJS010000188.1 GCA_014380515.1 Chlorobiales bacterium | reverse complement strand
CTGCCCAATCCCAAAGGGCCGCAGCCGGATCGCAAATCCGGCAACACCGACGAATACATCGGACGCTTGTTCAAAGGCTCGCTTTCAATTATCGATGCGCCCGATGCGAGAACGCTGGCTCTGTATTCGAAACTTGTTTATGACAACACGCCCTATTCCAAATCGCGCGAAGTAACCGCAAGCGGCGAAGCCGGAAATCCTGTGCCCCGTGAGGCCAAGACGGCCAATGCACTGTCGCCGATCAAATATGTTTTTTACGTCATCAAGGAAAACCGGACATATGATCAAATGCTCGGCGACGTGAAAGAGGGCAACGGCGATTCATCGCTATGCTTGTTTCCCGAACCGGTCACGCCGAATCATCACGCGCTTGCGCGCGAATTTGTGTTGCTCGATAATTTTTACGTCGATGCCGAAGTCAGTGCCGACGGCCACAACTGGTCGATGGCTGCATACGCCACCGACTTCGTTGAAAAGACATGGCCTTCAAACTACAGCGGACGCGGCGGGAACTATGACTACGAGGGCGGCAGAAAAATTGCCGAACCTGAAAAAGGATTCATCTGGGACTACTGCAAACAGGCGGGCGTTTCGTATCGCAGCTACGGCGAGTTCGTCTACAATGGCAAAGCGACTGTGGTATCGCTCGAAGGCCACGTCGCCGCAGCCTTCCCGACCTACAACTTGGACATCATGGACACGGTGCGCGAGCGCATTTGGGAAAAAGATTTCGACTCGCTCGTTGCCACAGGCGCAGTGCCGCAGTTCAACATCATCCGCTTGCCGAACGATCACACGAGCGGCGCACGCACGGGCAAGCGCACGCCGCAAGCGTTCGTCGCTGATAACGATTTGGCGTTAGGCCGCTTCGTTGAACATCTTTCCCGAAGTCCCGTCTGGAAAGAATCCGCCGTGTTTGTGCTGGAGGACGACGCGCAGAACGGCCCCGATCACGTCGATGCGCATCGCTCGATTGCGTTTGTCATCAGCCCTTATACCAAACGCCGCAACATCGATCGCACGATGTACTCGACTTCATCGATGCTGCGGACGATGGAATTGATTTTAGGGTTGCCGCCGATGAGCCAATACGATGCCGCCGCAACGCCGATGTGGCGATGCTTTACCGCCGCGCCGGATTTTACGCCCTACGTTTGCAAACCGGTTGCGACCGACTTAGGCGCAAAGAACCTTGCGGTGAATGAAAGTTCGCGGCGTTCGGAAACTTTCAATCTGGCGAAGGAAGACGCCGCGCCGGATATAGAATTCAATGAAGTGATTTGGAAAACCGTCAAAGGCGAATCAAGCGCGATGCCTGCTCCCCGCCGCAGTGCGTTCGTCAAACTTTCCGCCAAAGATGACGACGACGATTGAGCATTGTGTTACTGTCATTCTGAATGCAGCGCAAGCCCCCGAGCGTGGCCGAGGGTAAACTCCGTGAAGAATCCCTCATTCTCGAAACAAGGGATTCTTCGCTGCGCTCAGAATGACAAAGAGTGGACATCACGAAAAAAAATAGAAATCGATACGAACAGTTGACATGCGCAATCTCAAACTTGTGATTGAATATGACGGGACGGATTTTGCCGGATGGCAGCGTCAGCCGCTTTCGGCCAGTCAGGGCAAGAAGCAACGCACGATTCAAGACCGGATCGAAACCGCGCTCGGCATGGTGCTCGGCGGCGAAGTGCTCATCATCGGCGCAGGTCGCACGGACGCAGGGGTACATGCGAAAGGTCAGGTGGCTAACTTTCAAACGAACGCCGATATAGAACTCGCGCGGCTGCTCTATTCGCTCAACGGGGTTCTGCCCGCCGATATAAAAGTGCGCAGCATCGCCGAAGTCCCGGCGAATTTCAACGCGCGGTTTGATGCGACGCGCCGCACCTATCGATATTTCATTACGACCGAACGCTCGGCCATCTTGCGGCGATTCACCGGCTACTACAGTTATGATTTCGATCTCAAAGCGATGAACCGGTGCGCCGAAATGATTCTGGGCAAACATGATTTCGCCGCGTTCTCGAAAGTGAAAGCCCAGACGAAAACGAAAGTCTGCACGATTCACCGGGCGCGGTGGTACCGGCGCGGCGCAACGCTCCTGTTCGAAATCGCCGCCGACCGCTTTCTGCACAGCATGGTGCGGCTGATCGCGGGCACGATGATTCAAATCGGCAACGGCGAATTGACCGTTCAGGATTTCAAACGTGTTTTTGATTCGCAGGACGTCAAACAAGCCTCGCCTTCGGCCAAGGCTTCGGGATTATTTTTGTGGCATGTCGACTACGATGAAAAGCCCGCCGCCGATACGCGCCACGATTCAGACGAATAGTTTTTTGTGCCTGCACCCCGCCTTAGACAAGGCGGGGTGTCCGAAGGACGGGGCGGTTGGAACAACATTCTTCAACCACCCCTGCGCCCCTCCTCATCTGAGGTGGGGAGTTGAGTCTTCGATATGTTCTAAAAAATCCACACCGAAACAATCTTATATTTCGCGGCATCTCCAGAGCATCACTAAAACCACAAACCCGTTTTCACTCATGTTCAAAAAAACGCTCACCCTCGTTTTGCCGCTCGCCCTGATTGCGATGTTCGGCCTTTCGTCCGTCTCGTGCAATACGGTTAACAGTCTCGCCAAAAGTTCGAATCCGTATAGCACCGCCGATGAAATCAAATTGGGTCAGGAAACGGACGCACAGTTGAAGGCCGATACAAAAACATATCGCTTCCTCAAATCGGGCGACGCGAACTATTCGCAGATCGTTGGCTATGTGAATCGAATCAAGGATAAATTTTTGGCGGCCAACGATGTTCCGTTCGAAGGTCAATACAATTATCAGGTGCAAGTCGTTAATGAAGACGTGCTTAATGCGTTCGCCACGACGGGCGGCTATCTTTACATGTACACCGGCATCATGAAATTTTTGGACAACGAAGCCCAGCTTGCGGGCGTCATCGGCCACGAGATGGGACATATTTCCAACCGGCACATCACCAACAACATGACCGCGCAATCCATCACCGGCACGCTCGCCTCCGTGCTCTTGGGCGATAAAGCCAGCGACATGACGAAGACCGCCGCAGGTCTTGCCTACAACTTAAGTTTCCTCAAGTACAGCCGCTTTGCCGAAGAAGAAGCCGATCAATCGGGCGCGGAATGGATGGTGCGCACGGATTACAATCCCTACGAGATGCAAGGATTCTTCAAGAAGATGCAGAACGCGGGGGGTGGTCGCTCACCGGAGTTTTTGTCGACGCATCCCGATCCGGCCTCGCGCGTGCAACACATCGGTGAGGTGCTCGGTAAATTGAACGCGCGCAACAGCGGCAAAACGTACGACGCCGAATACCAAGCCTTTAAAAGACTGCTGCCTTAATCCCCCGGCTTCCTTTGACAAGCGGGAGGAAAGAAACATGCGCGGTTGGTAAAAAAGAGCGTGTCCCGGATTTCTCATGGTTAATCTCCCCGCCCGATTTGAGCTTGACGAAATAAATGTCGTTTGAGCTTGACGAAATAATGTCGTTTGAGCTTGACGAAATAATGTCGTCAGGCGGGGCGTTTTCGGCGCAGCGTCTCAACAATGGACTTCTTGCTAAAGTCTTTCTTGTGTCATTCCGGCTTGACCGGAATCCTTCCTGCAGCCGAATTAAGAAGGATTCCCGATCCCGCTCAATGCGGGACTCAAAGCAGCATGGCGGAAATGACTTTCGCAAGAGGTCTAATAAATAAATCCGGGACACGCTCTAATACTTGAATCTGTTTGAACCTGTTTTTCCATGAAGAAAATTGTTCTCATCGCGCTGGTGCTTTTCGCAAAGCCGGTCTTGGCCTCAACGGTTGCTGCGGACAGCAGTCAGGTCAGGTTGCTTTCTGCATTTTTCGGTTTGGATAATGCGATTCCGGCGCAAGCCGCGGCACTTTGCGCCGGGCAAGGGCCGGCGATCAATCAAGATGGTTTGGTGGTTGTCTTCTCGCACAAACTGGATGCGGCGACGCTCAGTGCCTCAGACTTTATCGTGGTTGGGACCAACGGCGACACCGCCGTCCCGACCTGTGTTACCCTTGCACCGGCTGACGAAGCCGATGAAAGCCGCACGGTTCTGCTCATCGGAGAGTTCGGCAATATTTCGGCGTCCAACCCGCCGGCGCAAGTCGTTGTCGTCGGTGATCTTTTTACGGTGTCATCAGCGAATGCTCCGTCCCTGAATGCAAAAGATGCGCGTATCGATTCGGTAACGGCTCTGGCAGCCGGGCCGTATCTCGTTTATGCTCGCGTGTTGCCGCCCGCCGAGGCCTGTTGCGAATGCCTCGCGTCAGGCACGACGCAGGTTGTCCAAGTGGCGTGGGCCGGCGGCGTAAGCAATCCCGACGGTGGCGAAGTTACCGACACGGTGCGCCGCGCATATACCGTGGTCGTTGATTCCGCCGGCATCGAGCTCACCGTCGTTCCTTCGGCCTTGGCTGATACGGGCGACGGGGATAATTACCACCTGCTTTGTCTGAACACGCCCCACCGCCCGCTACGCGTTTCACTCCAAGCCAACCTCGTCGTTGATCCGAACTTCGATCTCAATCCTTATACAGAAATTACGGTTACTTCCGATGCGCCGACGTCCGGTGTCAGTCGCCCCCAAACTCCGATGCGCCATCGTTTGACACAAAACTATCCCAACCCGTTCAACCCGAATACAGTTGTGAGTTATGAATTGTCGGTCGTTAGCCAAGTCAGCTTAAAAGTGTTTGACGTGTTAGGACATGACATAGCGACGCTGGTGGATGCACGGCAGGCGGCGGGCAGTTACACCGTTCGTTTCGATGCGAAGAAACTGCCGAGCGGAACTTACTTCTACCGGCTGAAGGCAAACGACTTTGTTCAAACCAAGCAGATGACGCTTGTGAAGTAACCCCGCCGGGGCCGCAAGGATGAAAGCGGAAAGCGGGCGAGGAAGATTCTGCCTTGACAACCGCGCGGGTTTATTCTAAATTGCCCGCAACTTCAAACCGCGCCGCAGATGAGAAAATTATTTCCGCTTCTTATTTTTTCCTTCTTCGTTTCAAATGTTGCGCACGCGCAGACGACCGCGTTCGAGTTTCTGCGGCTCGACCGCAGCGCACGCACGGCGGCACTTGGCGGCAACAGCGTTTCCATCGGCAGCGACATCACGTCGTTCTTTCAAAATCCGGCGGCGATCAATTTGCAAACCGACCGCATGGCCGCGTTTAGTTTTCAGAAAAACTTGCTCGATATCAATTCCGGCTTCGTCGTTTATGGCCAAGCGCTGCGCGGTATCGGCAACGTCGCGGCGGGCATTTCATTCGTCAATTACGGCAGAGGCGACGCCTACGACGGCGAGGGCAATCTCACCGGTTCGTGGGGCGCATCCGATCTTGCCGTTCAACTTGGCCTGTCGCGCGAGTTTGTCTTTGAAGACATCGGACTTTTCACCGCCGGAGCATCCATCAAATTTATTTACTCCGGCATTGATATTTACAGTTCAACTGCGGCGGCGATTGATGCGGGCGTGTTGCTTTTCATTCCGGGCGACGCATGGCAAATCGGTATCGCGCTCACCAATCTCGGTACGCAGGTTTCACGCTACACCGACGCGCAGGAATCGCTGCCTATCGACCTGCGCGTTTCGGCGACGAAACGTCTAGAAGGTTTACCGCTCTCGCTGAGTGTGGGCTTCGAGCGGCTCGCCGATACGACGCCGAACTTTACCGACCGCTTTTCGAATTTCATCATCGGCGGTGAATTTATTTTGAGCGAGGAAGTTTTGCTTCGCCTCGGCTACAACAACGCGCGGCGGCAAGGATTGCGAACGGACACCGCGCTGGGGCTGGAAGGATTTTCGGGCGGACTGGGCATCAAGGTCGATAAATTTCAATTCGATTATGCGTTCTCGTCGTATGGCGTGCTCGGCGGCCTGCATCAACTCACGGTTGCGACGGCACTCTGAAACTCCACTTTGATTTCGGAGCGATTATTCATACGCCCCGCCTGCGATCAGGAGGGCGCAGGGGTGGTTGAAAAAATTGCGTTTGTTCAATCGCCCCGTCCTTCGGACAGCCCGCCTCAGCTGAGGTAGGGAATTGATTTTGGAAAAATGCTGCTGCTATGATTTCCATCGGATTTGAACTTGCGATCATCGTCGTCCTCGTTTTTCTCAACGGCGTGTTTTCACTTTCGGAACTGGCCATCGTCTCCGCCCGCAAAGGCCGGTTGCAACAACTCGCCAACGAAGGTAACAAGCGCGCGGCGGTCGCATTGGAATTGGCCAACGCGCCGAACGATTTTCTTTCCACCGTTCAAATCGGCATCACGCTCATCGGCATTCTTACCGGCGCGTTCGGCGGCGCGGCGGTGGCAAAATATCTTGCCGCATTCTTCAACACCATTCCGGCCACTGCCGCCTATAGCGACGGTCTCGGCGTAACGCTCGTCGTCATTCCGATTACGTATCTCTCGCTCGTCATCGGTGAGCTTGTTCCCAAACGCCTCGCCCTCACGCATCCCGAAGCCATTGCGTGCATCGTCGCCCCGCCGATGAAATGGCTTTCGAAGATCGCCAGGCCGCTCGTGCTGTTGCTCAGCGGTTCGACGTCGCTCTTGATGAAACTCCTTCGCGTCCAAGCCGGAAACGATCAAGCGGTTACGGAAGAGGAAATCAAAGTGCTCATCGATCAGGGCACGCAGGCGGGTACGTTTCATGCGGCGGAACAAGACATGATCGCGCGCGTTTTCCGCTTGGCCGACCGGCACGTCGCGGTTCTGATGACGCCGCGCACCGACATCATCTGGCTTGACTTGAGCGAATCCGAAGCGGAAACCAAACAGAAAATCGCCGAACACGCCTACTCGTTTTTTCCCGTCGCTACCGATACGCTCGACGATCTGAAGGGCGTCGTGCGCGGCAAGGATTTACTTTCGCTGACGATGGAAGGCAAGCCGTTCGTGCTCACGGAACTCTGTATCAAACCACTCTTCATCGTTGAGACGACGCCCGCCTTGCGCGTGTTGGAGTCCTTTAAAAAATCGGGGACGCACATCGCGTTCGTCGTCAATGAACACGGCACGATTCAAGGGCTGGTTACGTTCGATGACATTCTCCGCTCGGTCTTCGAAGACATTGAAGACACAGGCACGGTGAATGCCGACATTGCCGAGCGCGGCGACGGCTCATGGCTGATCTCCGGCAGTTTGCCGCTCGATGAATTTGCCGATGCGCTCGAAATCGGAAAACTCACCGATGAAGACCGGAGCGGCATGAACACCTTGGGCGGCTTCGTGATGGCCAAGATCGGCGTCGTGCCCACCGAAGGCGAACATTTTAATTGGCGCGGACTTCGTTTCGAAGTCGTCGACATGGACGACCGCCGCGTCGACAAAATTCTCGT
>JACMJS010000187.1 GCA_014380515.1 Chlorobiales bacterium | reverse complement strand
CGAGCGATGAATTCTTAGACACGGAACGCTTTCGGGGCATTGACTACGGCGCGCTCGTCCTGCGTCGCAACTACGGGGCGTTCATGGCTCGCGGTCTCGGCCTGTCGATTGCCGTGATCGTGTTGCTTTTTACTTCCTACTTCGGCTACGGCTTCGTCAAACAACTTCTCGAAGGCGATGACAACGCGCCCGTCGCCCGTCCGCGTCAGATTACTTCCATCACCGAATTGGCGCCGCCGCCGCCGCTCGATCCGCAAACCCCGCCACCGACGCCCGTCGCCGCTGCCGCCCCGCCCGATGTCGGCAAGGTGGAGCAAGTCAAAGATGAAGAAGCTCCGAAAACCCAAACTTTGGCTACGCAAGAAGTGATGAAATCGGCGGCAGGAGCTACCGGAGACAGCGGAGCCGTCGGTACGGGCGCGGTGTATGTGCCGCCGCCGCCGTCGGAGCCGGTCGAGTTTGCCGGAGACCCGCCGGATTTCGTGGCGGTGGAAAAGGAACCGGCGTTTGTCAACCGGGTACAACCGGAATATCCCGACATCGCGCGGAAGGCGGGCATGGAAAGCCGGGTAACGATTATGGTGCTGATTGATAAGGATGGCAAGCCATTGAAAACAAAAGTGCTGAAAGGCGAGGAAGTGTTTCACGAATCGGCGGTAAAAGCGGCGATGAATTCGAGTTACACGCCGGGTGTGCAGAACGGGCAGCCCATCAAAGTCTGGATGACCATTCCTTACAAGTTCAGCTTGAAGTAACTTTTCGCCCGCGCATTCAGAACGACGCCTTGAAAATGTTCGAAAGTTATCGCCAACCTCCGCTCATTGCCGCAGGTTGGCGATGTTGTTTTCGCCGCCATTAAAGCGATGCTATGGAAGTCGGGGTAAGTATGTATGATGAAACAATCTGCGGCGCACGGCGGTTGTTTGCAGTGAGATAATTTTTTTTGATACCAACCCAAACTGCAATCACGATGAACGACGATACTTTCAACCCGAAACCCAACCGTCCGAAATTCGATCGCCCGAACTCTGATCGCTCGAACTCTGATCGCTCGAACACTGAACCTAATAGCCGCCGCGATAGCGACGACTTCGATGCAAACGAAAATCAAGACGAGCCGTTTGACGAATCCTCTGGCGATGAACCGGCAGCGCAACAAAGCATCGGCGAGAAAATTCGCGCACGCAACCGGCAGCGCGATTCAAGAAATCCTGTGCTGAAATTTTTCGGCAACGTCTCGATCAATGAAGCCATCGGCTACCTTTCGGCGCTGGTATTTTTCGGCATCGCTATTTTTATTTACGCGGGCGGATTCGGCAACCGCGGCTGGGATATGAAATACCGGTGGACGATCATCACCGTGCTCATCCTTTACGGCCTCTACCGCGCGATCATCACCCGCACCAAAGCCAACACGATTCGCCGACGCAAAGCGCAACAATCGCGCCGGTTCACGCAGCAGGCTTACATCGATAGAGAATAACGTTTTGCAGCGTGCCGATGCTACCCCGGAAAAACCGCATTCAACATTTTTTTCAATCATCTCAATCATCGATGACACACATCCCGCCGTTTAACGCCGCTTTGCACCGCACCGCCCGGTACTTCGGTTTAATTGCCGGTTTGATTACCGGATCGATTGCCGGTTCAATTGGCCGTTCGATTGGCAATGTGATTGCCGGTTTGATGGCGACAGGATTGAGCATATTCATGCTCACTTCTTGCAGCGGCGGCGGAACGAAGTCCTCCGGTGAAACCGCGACAAGCGGCAGCCTTGCGCTCTTCACCGACGACCGCCTGAAAACCCTTACGGATAGCCTTGCGGCAGCCTTCACCCAAAAAAATCCCGATGCCCGCCTTACGGTCGAAAGTTTAAACGCCGATTCCGCCATCGCCCGGTTGCTGCGTAAAGACGCCCGCATGATTTTGGTCTCGCGCCGTCTGACAGCGGACGAAACGGCGTCGGAAGAAAAAAGCGGGCGGCGGTATGCGCGAACTTTGCTCGTGCGCGATGCGATTTGTTTGATCACGCATCCTGACCTGCGTTTGGATGCAAGCCTCTCTGAACTGCGCGAGGTGTATTCGGGCAAGGTGAAAGAATGGTCGCAATCGGGCGCGATGGAAGCCGATAGTCTCGGTAAGAAGGTACGCCTGCCCGTCAAACTTTTTGTGATGCCGGAGGCACACGGCACGCGGGGCTACCTTCGGGATTCGTTGCTCGCCGGTGCGCCGCTGACGGCGGACGTGCGCATCTGTGCCGACGCGCAATCAATGATCGATTCGGTGTCGAAAACCAAAGGCGCGATGGGATATGTGAGCATGGCCGATTCACGGCTGGATGTAAATAAGATGACCGCCGATACGCTTTTTCGCGTCGCCCGCGTGCGTGCTGATACGCTCGATGCGCCGCCGCGCAGGCCGTATCAGGCCAACGTCGCTACGGGAGCGTATCCGCTCGCCTATAATTACTATCTGATGTATTGGACGGAAGAAGATTTGCCGCGCGGCTTCGCGGGTTTCGCCGTCAAAGACGGTCAGCGGATCATCAAGGATTTCGGACTGGCGCCGATGCAAATCGTCGCGCGGATCACCGCGGCGGATATACGACCTGAAAAAATGAAATGATCAAAAGGGTGAAATGATCTTTTGCGGCGGCGGTGAACGGAGAGAAAAGTTGAAAAGGTTTTTTCGGAAAAATTTTTCACCCGCTGGAGTAAGCCTTTGTGTTGTTGCCTTTTAAATCAAGATTTTAAAAGATGTTCGGAATAAAAAAGTTGAAGATCAAAGAGGAAAATGCGCGCGCGGTTCGCGCCGTCAAAATGACGTTGCTCCTGATAATCTTTTCGGTTGTCTCGAGTCTGTTGATTGCCGCGTGCGGCGGCGATGTGCCGAAGCGGGGAGGTGAATCCGCCGATGAAACACCGATCAGCGGATCGCTCGAATGTATTTCGGATGAAACGCTCGCGCCGTTGATGAATGACGAGGTAAAAGAGTTCGAGCGTATTTACAACCGCACCGAAGTAACCAACGAATCCGCCCTGACGCGCAAAGCCATCGAGCGGTTGCTGAACGACGAAGCCCGATTTATTATCATCAATCGCCGCCTCGGGCGCGATGAAGATTCGGTTGCGGCAGCCATCAAAATGGAATTGGGTCAGCGGGTCGTCGCGCATGATGCGGTGTGTTTGACGGTCAATCCTGAGAACGGCGTTGAAGAACTGAGCATCACGCAAGTAAAGGATATTCTTTCGGGAGAGATCAAAGACTGGTCGCAGGTCGGCGGCGCCAGTCTGCCGATCAAGTTGTTCGTAACCGGCCTCAACAGCGGACAGCGTACGTATTTGCAGGACACGTTGAAACTGCCGCAGTTTGCCAAAGATGCGTATCCCTGTTCAAGTTCGGCTCAGATGCGCGGCTACATGAAAGAATTCAAAGGCGCGTTCGGATATTTATCGATGGTACAGGCGCGGCAAGCCCTTGATCCGGCGAAACGCGATACATCAGCGTTCAAGGTGCTGCGGCTCCGGGCGGACACGTCGGTGGTGCGCGGACATTATCCGTATCAGGAGCAAGTTTATACCGGCGAGTATCCGCTCAGCTATGACGTGCGGTATGTCTATCGCCGCGATTCAAAAATCGCGCTCGGCTTTGCCAGTTTTCTTTCCCGCGAAGGTCAAAAGATTTTTCAATACGGAGGACTCGCTCCCGCGATGCCGCAGGTCAAAGTGATTCACTTCAAGGAAGACAATTGAAGGAGTCGTTGGTTGGTGGTCGTTAGGAAACTCAAATTCAAAACGCTTCAAAACGCATCTTATAGCAACAGCGAACGACTATCCACTAAAAACTCGAAAGATGAAACTGCAATACAAAATCATTTTGATTCTCGCGGCCTCGATTCTCGTGGCGAGTTTGTTTCCCGCTGTCAGCCTCGTGCAGCTTTACACGTTCGAGAACGAACTGAAAACCTATCTCCAGAAAAACGTCAACGACGTCATCATCATCAACGACCTCAACGCAGGCGTCATCCGCTACGACAGTTACGTCAATAAATATGTGGCGACGGAAAATATCGAATGGCTCAATGAAGCCTCGAAGATGAAATCGCGCGTGGTGCAACGTTTGGATGAACTCATCAAAAGCAACCAGACGAGTGCCGACGACAAAGAAATGCTTGCGGAATTGACGAGCATCAAAACGTTATCGGACGAATATTTCACGAAGGTCGATAAAATCGCCAAGAGCACCACATCGAACAGCAAGCAACTCGCCGCCCTTGCAAAAGAATACAACGCAGGGTTCGTGAGCATTTTCAACACGACGACGAAATTAGTTACGCTGAAAACCGATCAACTGGCGCGGGCGTCGGGCGAGGTGCGCGAAAAATTTCAGTTCCTCACGCGGATCGGCATCATTATGGGCGCGGTATTCATTCCGCTGCTCTCGCTGCTCGCCGTTTATATTTACCGTACGACGACCGCGCCCATCAACCGTATCACCGCTCTGGTCAAGGAAGTGCGGACGGACGACAGCAAGACGATTGACAACATGATCGAAAACCTCGATGGCTTCGCCAAGTCGTTGATGCAGGATGACGAGATGGCCCGGCTCGCCCGCACGATTCGAAACCTCGGCTTGGAAGTCAAAGAGAAGACGAAGGAATTGAACGAGATGGTGATCACCGACGAGAAAACGAAACTGTACAACTTCCGGCATTTCAAAGGCGAATTGTTTTCTGAAATCACGCGAGCCAAAAGATTTAGCGAAAAAGTTTCGGTCATTATGATTGACGTCGATAAGTTCAAACATTACAACGACACGAACGGACATATGCTCGGCGACGAAGTGCTGGTCAAAGTCGCCCGGCTGATCAAAGAGCAATCGCGCGAGATCGATACGCCCGCGCGCTTCGGCGGGGAAGAATTCGCCGTGCTGCTGCCGAGCACCGATAAGGAAGAAGCAGCGGTGATGGCGGAACGGATTCGAAAAGCGATTGAAGACGCCTCTTTCGTCAATCAGGAAAAGCAACCGTCGGGCAATCTCACCGCGAGTCTCGGCGTGGCCACCTATCCCTTTGATGCGGACGATTCCGAAAACCTGCTTAAGTCCGCCGATACCGCGCTCTACGACGCCAAAGAATCGGGACGCAACCGCGTTTCACAATTCGTCAACCTGCAAGGCTTGTCGTAGCGAATCTCCCTAACCCCTCATTGAGCCTGCCGAAACAGGTTTCGGGCAAGGAAGGACGGATCGGAAAGAAAACGCCCCACATCAATTCATGGCATTTATGAAATTTGAATTTACAATTGCGCGGCGGTTTGCTTTTCCGGGACGCGGCGCACAGCGTTTCAAACCGACGTTCGTCAGCCTGATTGCGACGGCGGGCATCATGCTCGGCACGGCGGCTTTGATTCTGACGCTTGCCATCGTGCGAGGGTTCAGCGATGAGATTCAATCGAAAGTCATCGGCTTCGGCGCGCACCTCACGCTTTCGCACCGCACGGGCACGGCGTTTGCGGCCTCATCCGATTTGGAAGAAAAACTTCGAAGCGTGCCGGACGTCGTAGCTGTCTCGCCGTACCTCGCGCGGGAGGTGATTGTCAAATCGGTAAGTGCACGGCATGATTCACGACAGCAATCCGTACAAACTTCGCTGATTGAACCGGCAATCTTGCGCGGCGTCGTGCCGGAGCGGGATGTAACGTTCATTCGTGAAAAAATCATCGCGGGCAATTATCTCAAAGCGGATTCGGCACATAGCGCAACGCAAACCCCGACAGTGATGCCGATGGTGATGGGAAAAAAGTTGGCGGTCAGGCTCGGTGTTCGTGTCGGTGATACACTAACGGTGATTGCTTCGGGGATGTTCGCGGACGGCGCCGAAGCCTTCGCCGCGCCGCAAACCTTGAACGACGCCCTCGCAACGATGCGCGTGCGGCAGGGAAGGATCGTCGGTATTTATGAAACCGGCCTCTCGCAAGGCTTCGATGACGCGGTGGTGCTTACCGGACTTCGTGAGATGCAAGCGTTCTTGGAATTGGGCGACAGCGTTTCCGGCTATGAAGCAAAAGTCAACGACGTGAATGCGATTGACCGGGCGGCGGAAGTTGCGGCGGACGGCGTGGCGTTTCCGCTGGGCGTACAAAGTGTGTTCGAACTTTATGCCGGTATTTTTATTTGGCTGCGGTTGCAAGAGAACATCATTCCGCTGCTGGTGGTGATGGTTACGATTGTGGCGGCGTTCAACATCGTCTCGACGCTGCTGATCATTGTGCTGGAGAAAACGGGCGAAGTCGGCGTGCTGCTCTCGTTCGGCGCGACGGCTGAAAATGTGCGACGGATTTTTATGTCGCAAGCGGCTTTGATGTCGTGCATCGGCGTGTTGCTCGGCGATGCGTTGGCGTTCGGGCTATGCGTAGTGGAAAAAAACTTCGGTTTGGTGCCGCTGTCGGAAGCGACGTATTTCATCAGCAAAGTCCCGATAGCAATTGTGCCGGTACATTATCTCTCGGTGTCCGTTATTGCAATTACAATTTGTCTGCTTGCCGCATTCGTACCGTCAAGCATTGCCGCCCGCTTGAAGCCCATCGATGCGATCCGGTTTTGAAAACGGTATCTTGTTCAGGTTTATCATAACAAGACTGCAATAAAGCAAGTGAGTCTTGACCGGCAGCAATTTTAAAAACGATGAACACACTTGATCCCGTTTTGCTTGACGATGCAGTTCGCCATCTGGCTGCGGCGTTTCAGCCTGAACAGAAGGTCGGGACATGATTTTGTAGGGGCAACCCTTGTGGTTGTCCAGAAGACGGGCAACCACAAGGATTGCCCCTACGAAGAAAATTCACTTAAGGATAATTTTTTCTTCTTATCCATGAGCAACAACCCTGTGAGTCTTGTGATCGCGCGGCGGTTTATTTTTTCGGCGAAGCGGTTCAAAGTCATCAACGCCATCACGGGCGTCAGTATGCTGGGTTTGGTCGTCGGCGTGGCGACGCTGTGCATCGTGCTGAGCGTGCTGAACGGATTTCGAAGTCTTGTCGGTGATCTGTTTCGCAGCATCGATAACGACGTTCAACTTGTCGCCGCCTCCGGCAAGTGGGTAAGCGTCTCCGATTCATTGCTCGATGATTTACGGCGGCAAACGGGTGTGGGATCGGCGTCGCGGTTCGTGCAAGGCAAAGTCGTCATGGCGACGAATCGCAGCGGCGCGGTCGTGATTCTCAAAGGCATGGAAGCCACGGCTTACAACGCGCTCGGCGAACGTTTCGAAATCAAACGCCGTCCGCTCGAAGGCTCGGGCATCACGACGGGCTACGCGCTGGCCTCGCGGCTCGGCATCGGCGTCGAAACGCCCGTACGGCTGCTCAGTCCCGAAACGATTGACGAAGGTTTAACCGCGTTGCAATCACCGCTGGGCGGTTTGCTGGGCGATGCTCCGGCTACGCCGGTGGAATACCGGATTCAGAATCTGTTCACGCTCCAACGCTCGTTTGATGAGAATTATGTTCTGACGTCGCTGCGAAACGCGCAAGCGGTTTTCCGCCTATCGAGCAACGGTTCGCAAGACGATTCAACGCGCTGCACCGGCATTGACGTCCGCGCTGCCGCGGGGCTGTCGGATGAAGATTTAAAATCGCAGCTTGAGGTGTGGCTCGCCGCTCGAAATCTCGGCGGCACGTATCAACTCGTTACGCTCTCCGATAAAAACGCCGAACTTTTTCGCGTGATGAAATTGGAGAAGTGGGGAAGTTTTGCGGTGCTGATGCTGATCGTCGTGGTGGCTTCGCTCAGCCTCGTCGGGTCGCTGACGATGACGGCGATTGAAAAGAAGCGTGAACTCTATTTCCTGCATTGCATCGGTCTGGGAACTGCGGCTCTGCAACGTATTTTTTTATTTGAAGGATTGCTGATCGCTAGCATCGGCATCGCGCTCGGCCTCTTGCTCGGTGCGGGGATTTGCTGGGCGCAACAAACTTTCGGCCTCGTCAAGCTTTACGGCAGCGAGGCTTTTATTATCAGTGCGTATCCGGTTACGATGAACGCCGCCGATTTTCTCTATGTTGCACTGGCAACCGCAATCGTTTCCTTCATCGCAAGTCTTTATCCCGCCCGAAAAGCGGCGGTGATCAGCGAGCGGCTGAATGCGGTGGCGGTATAAAAGCTTT
>JACMJS010000186.1 GCA_014380515.1 Chlorobiales bacterium | reverse complement strand
TCGCGGAAGTCCGAGGATAAAAACGCGAAGTCGCTGCACGGGCTTTACCGCGCGCTCTTGAACAACATGGTCATCGGTGTAACGACGGGCTTTACGAAGGAATTGGACATCGTTGGCGTCGGGTTCAAGGCTGAGATGAAAACGAAGTTTTTGCAACTCGCCATGGGTTTTTCGCACCCGATTTATTTCGTCGCGCCGGAAGGCGTCAAAGTTGAAACCCCGACGCCGACGAGTGTGATCATCAGCGGCATCGATAAGGAACTCGTCGGACAAGTCGCCGCGAAGATTCGCTCGTTCCGCAAGCCTGAACCGTACAAGGGCAAGGGCATTATGTACCGGGGCGAAGTCGTTCGCCGCAAGGAAGGCAAGACTGCGGGCGGCAAATAATTTTTTTTCATCATTAACAATGAAAGTGGCCACTATCACTTTCGCAACTTGGAACCTGAGATGAGCATCAAATCAAAAACGGAGCGGCGCACACGCACAAAGCACCATATTCGCAAACGGGTTGAAGGCACAGCTGTAAAGCCGCGTCTGTCGGTGTTTCGCAGCCTGCGCTTCATTTATGCGCAACTGATCGATGACGAAACGGGCAAAACGATTGTCGCCGCAACCAGCGAAGGCAAAAAGTCCGCATCAATCACCGGCAAGAAAAGCGATGTGAGCAAAGAAGTCGGCAAGACGCTCGCTGAAAAAGCGATTGCTTCGGGCGTGAAGCAAGTCGTGTTCGACCGCAACGGGTACCGCTATCATGGCCGCGTGAAGGCACTCGCTGAAGGCGCACGCGAAGGCGGATTGCAATTCTAATTTTTTTATAAAAACGGTTTATGGCAAAGCAGCAAAAGAAAGTCAGGCCGGGCGATTTGAACTTGAAGGAAAAATTGGTTCAAGTCAACCGCACCGCGAAGGTCGTCAAGGGCGGCAAGCGTTTCGGCTTCAATGCGATTGTGGTCGTCGGCGATGGTGAGGGTCATGTCGGTTACGGGCTGGGCAAAGCGAACGAAGTTCAGGATGCGATTGCAAAGGGCACGGAAGACGCGAAGAAAAACGTGATCAAGGTACCGCTCGTCAAAGGCACGATTCCGCATGAAGTTTTTGCAAAGTTCGGCGCGGGTAAAGTACTGATGAAGCCTGCTTCGCCGGGCACGGGACTCATCGCAGGCGGCGCGGTTCGCGCCGTTTTGGAAAGTGCAGGCGTGAAAGATATTCTGACGAAATCGCTCGGCTCATCCAATCCGCACAATGTGGTTAAAGCGACGTTCGCCGGTTTGGAAATGCTTTCCGATGCGAATGATGTAAGCGAACGCCGCGGCAAATCGCTGCGTGAAATTTTTGAGAACTAAGAGAGGCGCACTTGCGCAAGTGAACAATGGCAGAGACACAAGAGAAAAAGAAAGCTGAAAAGAAAGCCGCCGCCAAGACTGAAAAGCCGGTGAAGGCCGCGACTGTGAAAAGCACGGTCGCAAAAGCCGCGAACGCAAAAGTTGGAAAAGGCAAAGTTGCTGCGGCAAACTCCGGCAAGCGGATCAAGATCACGCAGTATCGCAGTGTAATCGGCGCAACGGCATCGCAAAAGGCCACGATCAAAGCGATGGGACTTTGGCGACCCAACTATCATGTTACCCTGACCGATTCACCGAACCTGCGCGGACAACTGCGTTTGGTGCGGCACTTGGTCAAAATCGAAGACGCACAGTAATTTTTGTTATGTCATTCTGAACGCAGCATAAGCGAAGTGAAGAATCCCTAATTGGATTTTCGAGAATGAGGGATTCTTCGCTCACGCTCAGAATGACAGAATACTTTTCTGGAACATCATCAAGGAAAGAATCCATTTTACAGCAATGAATTTAAGCACACTTACACCGGCGAAAGGTTCGCGGAAAACAAGACACCGCGTCGGACGCGGACAAGGTTCGGGCTGGGGCAAGACGGCGGGACGCGGCAGCAAAGGCCACTCGTCGCGCAGCGGTTTTACTTACAGCGTCAATGAAGGCGGCCAAATGCCGCTCCATCGTAGATTGCCGAAGTTCGGTTTCAAGTCGCCGTTCAAGACGGAATATCGCACGGTGGCTGTGGGTCAGCTGGAAGCGTGGTCGCAAGCGGGAAAACTCACGCAAGATGTTTCGCTTGATGCGCTCATCAAAGCGGGCGTATTGACCAAGCGGCAACAAGTGAAAGTGTTGGGCGACGGCGAACTGACCGCGAAACTCAACATCACCGCGCATGCCTTCAGTGAATCGGCCAAAGAGAAAATCGAAAAAGCCGGTGGCACGACGACCGTCGTTGTTCGGACGCTCGATGAAGCGCAGTCAATGAAAGGCGCGGACAAGCAGCCGATGGATGTCGCAACCGCGCTCGCAACGCCGAAACCGAAATTGAAACGCGGCGTCAAGAAAAATGCTGCGGCAATCAAATCCGCTGAAGCTGCAAAAGCTTCAGAGAAGAAAAAGACCGCGAAGACGAAGTAGAAGAAAAGAAGTCGTTAGTCGTTAGTGAAGAAAAATTACTCACGATGAACAACTAACGGCCAATGACTAACAACCAGCGACTTTATGGCAGTTCTCGATAGCATTCGCAACATCAGCAAGATTCCCGAATTGCGGCAGCGCATTCTTTATACGATTGCATTGCTCGTCATTTATCGGATTGGTTCGCACGTAACGATTCCGGGCGTAGATGCTTCGGCGGTTGCAGCGGCGGGAAACAGCGGCTCGAACGATTTGCTCGGCATGTTCGATTTATTCGTCGGCGGCGCGTTCAAGCGAGCGTCGGTGTTTGCACTCGGCATCATGCCGTACATCTCGGCGTCGATCATCGTGCAATTGCTCGGAGCGGTTACACCGTACGTGCAGCGGCTTCAGAAGGAAGGCGAAGAAGGCCGCAAGAAGATCAATCAATACACGCGCTATGGCACGGTGCTCGTCGCCGCGTTACAAGCGTGGGGACTGAGCGTGAGTTTGCTCAACCCGACGACCTTCGGACAAGCCATCGTCCCCGCCGACACCAATGCGTTTCTCTTTACGATGTCAACCATCATCACGCTGACGGCAAGCACGATCTTCGTGATGTGGCTCGGCGAACGCATCACCGAGCGCGGCATCGGCAATGGCATCTCGCTCATTATTATGATCGGCATTCTCGCGCGGTTTCCGCAATCGCTCGTCGCTGAATTTCAGATGGTTTCGGCAGGCAATAAAAGTCTGATCGTTGAAATCATCGTGTTGATTTTGATGGTTTTCATTATTGCGGGCGTTGTGTTGATGACGCAAGGGACGCGGCGGATTCCGGTGCAGTATGCGAAGCGCGTCGTCGGTCGGAAAGTCTATGGCGGCACGACGCAGTACATCCCGATGCGGGTGAATACGGCAGGCGTGATGCCGATTATCTTCGCGCAATCCATCATGTTTATTCCGAGCACGATTGCGACGTTTTTTCCCGACAGCGAAGTGATGGCTTCAGTCTCCGCGTTTCTCGCTTACGATTCGTGGGGCTACGCGATCATCTTCGGATTGATGATCGTTTTCTTTACCTACTTCTACACGGCCATCGCGTTCAATCCGAAAGACGTTGCCGACACGATGCAGAAGCAAGGCGGCTTTATTCCGGGCGTGCGTCCGGGCAAAAGCACGTCGGATTTCATCGATAACATTCTGACGAAAATCACGTTGCCGGGTGCGGTCTCGCTCGCCATCATTGCCATCCTGCCGACCTTCCTCACGAAGTTCGGCAATGTAACCCCGGGCTTCGCACAGTTTTTCGGCGGCACGAGTTTGCTCATCATCGTCGGTGTAGCTTTGGATACGCTGCAGCAGGTCGAAAGTCATTTGCTGATGCGGCATTATGACGGCTTTATGAAGTCAGGCAAAATTAGGGGAAGAGTTTAAAGAAAAGTCGTTCGTTGTCCGTAAGGAAAAATGTGCGGACAACCAACAACAGACAGTTTACGACTGATATGGTTACGGCGCGAAGTGAAAAGGAAATAGAGTTGATGCGGGAATCAGGCCGGATTGTGGCCGAGACGCTGGACTTGTTGGAATCGGAAATCAAGGCGGGCATGTCGACGAAAGATTTGGACGACCTTGCCGAAGCCTACATTCGCAGCCAAGGCGCAACGCCCAGTTTTTTGAATTATGTCCCGCGCGGCGCGAGAGGCGTCAAGCCGTATCCAGCCACGCTTTGCACCTCGATCAATGAAGAAGTCGTGCACGGTGTTCCGAGCAAGAAACGTTTCATCAAGTCAGGCGATATAATCACGGTTGACTGCGGCGCGTTTAAAGGCGGCTATCATGGCGACGCGGCACGGACGTTTATGATTGGCGAAGTGAAGCCGGAAATTCAGCATCTCGTTGCGGTTACGGAAGAATGTTTAAGGCGGGCGATTAAAGAAGCGGTCGTCGGCAAGCGATTGCATGACATTGCGGCGGCGACGCAGGAATACGCCGAGAGTTTTGGATTCGGCGTCGTTGAAGAAATGGTCGGGCACGCCATCGGGACGCGGATGCACGAAGAACCGCCTGTGCCCAACATCGGCAAGCGCAATCACGGTTTGTTTCTGCGCGAAGGCATGGTGCTGGCGATTGAGCCGATGATCAACTTAGGTCGCACCCGCAAAATTAAAATCCTGCCCGACACTTGGACGGCGGTCAGTGCGGACGGAAAACCGTCGGCGCACTTCGAGCATACGGTGGTGGTGCGAAAAGGCGAAGCTGAAGTGCTCACACTCTCGCGGGCGAAGCGGGAAGAAGTGAGGTTGCAGAAAGAAGCGATGCAGAATGACGAGGTAAAAATCGCGGTCGCTTCATAGAGAATTACACGGGACAAATCAGTATCAGAGAGAAAGCATTTGGCGAAAGAAGAATCTATAGAAGTCGACGGCGTGATCCTTGAAGCCTTGCCCAACGCTCACTTTCGGGTGCGGTTGGAAAATAACCTTGAAGTGCTCGCGCATGTTTCGGGAAAGATGCGAATGAACTTCATCAAGATTCTGCCCGGCGACCGCGTGCGGGTGCAAGTTTCGCCCTACGATCTGAGCAAAGGCCGCATCACCTATCGTTTTAAGTAAGTACTTCTGCTCATTCTGAACGAAGTGAAGAATCCCTCTCGAATGCAGATTCTTCGCTACGCTCAGAATGACAATGAATACAGAAATAGTTTGGAGCGGCAGCATAATTTTTTTATCTTTGCCGCCCTTTCCGAATTTTGAGCATAGAGTTAAGTGCGATCCGAACAAAAGTTTAATTCAATTTTACGACCATGAAAGTGCGTTCATCCATCAAGAAACGCTGTGAGAACTGCAAAATCATCAAGCGTAAAGGCAAGACGCTCGTGATTTGCAAAAAGAACCCGAACCACAAGCAGCGTCAAGGATAATCTCTAAATTTATTTAACAGCATGGCAAGAATTTCGGGCATCGACCTGCCGCGTGGCAAGCGTGCCGTCATCGGTTTGACCTACATCTACGGCATCGGCAGAACGTCGGCGAGCTACATCCTTGAGAAGGCGGGCATCAGCGAAGACAAAAAGATCGGCGAACTGACCGACAACGAAGCGACGCTGATTCGCAACATCGTCGCCGCCGAATTTAAAGTTGAAGGCCCGGCACGTAGCGAGCAGCAACTTTCGATCAAGCGATTGATGGACATCGGCTCCTATCGCGGCTTGCGTCATCGCCGGGGTTTGCCGGTCAATGGCCAGCGCACCCGCACCAACGCCCGCACCCGCAAAGGCAAGCGCAAGACGGTTGCCGGTAAGAAGAAGGCCGCTGCGAAGAAGTAACCCCCTCGCCGATAAAGGGCATACATAAGTTTTACTAATTGATTTAAGAATCACATAAGGACAGATGGCAACTCAGCAGGCGAACAAGCCGACGACGAAAAAGAAAAAGAAGGTCAATGTTACGCCCGACGGCGTGGTGCATGTTAAAGCGACTTTCAACAACGTGCTCATCACGATTACCGACATGGCGGGCAACACCATTTCGTGGTCGACGGCGGGCAAGAACGGTTTCAAAGGTTCGAAGAAAAACACGCCTTACGCCGCGCAAGTCTCGGCTGAAGCCGCTGCGAAAGAAGCCGTCGATCTGGGATTGCGCCGTGTGGAAGTAATGATCAAAGGTCCCGGTTCAGGCCGCGACGCCGCGATTCGTTCATTGCAAGCCGCAGGTCTCGAGGTGAAAATGATCCGGGACATTACGCCGATGCCGCACAACGGTTGCCGTCCGCCCAAGAAACGCCGCGTGTAACTACGCTTCGCGTCAAAACTTAAGAGTAACATCAACAGAGAATTCGAGTTCAAATGGCAAGATACACAGGCCCCGTTGTCAGACTTTCCCGCCGCCTCGGTGTGGCACTCACGCCGAAAGCGGAAAAGTACCTAGACCGCCGCGCCTATCCGCCCGGCCAGCACGGACAAAGCCGCAAAGGTAAAGTCTCGGAATACGCGATCCAGCTGCGCGAAAAACAAAAGATGAAGATCATCTACGGCGTGCTGGAAAAACAATTTCGCAACTACTATCAAAAGGCCACCGCACTGCGCGGTGTAACCGGCGAGAACTTGGTCAAGATGCTCGAACGCCGGTTCGATAACGTGATCTACCGCGCGGGCTTCGCAGCCTCGCGTCCGGGCGCACGCCAACTCGTTACACACGCGCATCTGCTCGTCAATGGCAAGAAGGTCAACATTCCGTCGTACCAACTCCAGCCCGGCGATACGATTGAGTTCCGCCCGAAGAGCAAGGACATGGAAACCGTCCGCAACTCGATGAACAAGACGCCCGATTCGCGGATTCCCGTGTGGCTGCAAGTGGACAAAGCAAACTTGAAACTCACTTTCGTAAATGTACCGGAGCGCGCCGACATTCAAGAGCCGTTCAATGAACAATTGGTAGTTGAGTTGTACTCCAAGTAAAAATTAGAAGCCAGAGAGATTATGGACAGAAACGACACCCTGCAAAATTTTCCCATCACGAGGAATAGCGCGATGATTCAGCAGATGCAAATGCCCGAACGGCTGGAGCTCGATGAAGAAACCTCGACCAACACTTTTGGACGCTTTACCGCACAGCCGCTCGAACGCGGTTACGGCGTAACCATCGGCAATACGATGCGGCGCGTGCTGCTTTCGTCGTTGCCCGGTGCGGCTGTAACCGGCGTGAAGATCGATGGCGTTCTGCACGAGTTCGCAACGATTGAAGGCGTCAAAGAAGACGTGCCAGATATTGTGTTGAACTTGAAACAAGTCCGGTTTAAGTCGATCAGCAAACGCAATTCCGCCGTGTCGATTTTTATCAAAGGGCCGAAGAACTTCACCGGTGCTGACATTGTGAGCGGCGAAGGCGATTTCGAAGTGCTCAATCCCGATTTGCACATTGCGACGCTGAACAAAAATGCGACGCTGAAAGTGGATTTGTACGTCGGACGCGGACGCGGCTATGTGCCCTCGGAAGAAAACAAGCTTGAAGGAATGCCGGTCGGATTCATTGCGATTGACTCGATCTACACGCCGATTCGCAACGTGAAATACAGCGTCGAGAACACGCGCGTCGGGCAGCGCACCGACTATGAGAAACTCGTGATGGAAGTCGAAACCGACGGGTCGGTTACACCGGATGAGGCTCTGAGTTCCGCCGGAAAAATCATCAGCGATCACATCCGTCTCTTCAGCCAATTCACCCCGACGGAAGAAGAGGAAGTTGCTGAAGATGAAAACAAGAAGGCCGATGCCGAACATGACTCCATGCGCAAACTCTTGCTCACGCGCGTTGAAGACTTAGAACTTTCCGTCCGCTCGCACAACTGCTTGCGTTCGGCTGAAATTGAAACGCTCGGTCAACTTGTCAGTAAGCGTGAAGATGAATTGCTCAACTTCAAAAACTTCGGCAAGAAATCGCTGACGGAATTGAAAGAGATGATCATTTCACGCGGCCTGCACTTCGGCATGGACGTTGCAAAGTACCGGCTCAAGGAAGCCTAACTTTTCCCCCGTGTCATTCTTGAGCGCAGCGAAGAATCCCTTGTTTCCGAAAATCAATTAAGGATTCTTCACTCCACTTGTATTCCGCTCAGAATGACAAAATGCTTGTAAGCATCACAAACAGAATTTTGAAACCAAGGCTGCGAAGTAAAAGCAGCACAATGATTTGAAGACATGCGAAAAATTAAATCCGCCCGCAAACTTGGCCGAACCGCCAGCCACCGTGCGGCGACGCTTGCCAATCTCTCGACGGCATTGATCGTTCACAAGCGCATCGAAACTACCGAAGCGAAGGCGAAAGAAACCCGCAAAGTGGTTGAGAAAGTGATTACGCGCGCCAAAGAAGGCACGCTTCACGCCCAGCGCGAAGTCTTTCGGTTTATCAAAGATAAAGCCGCAATCAAAGAACTCTTCGGCGACATAGCCACGAAGGTTGGCGCGCGCAACGGCGGATATACCCGCGTCATCAAACTCGCTCCCCGCTACGGCGACGGCGCGAAGATGGCAATCATCGAATTGGTTGACTTCGCCATCGAAGCCGAAGCCGCACCGAAACAGCAGAAGCAAGACCGCAGCAAGCGCGTTCGTGGCTCAAAAGAAAAATCTGCGAAGACGGAAACGCCTGACGGTGCAACGCCAAAGGGCGGAAAGGAAAAGAAACCTGACGCATAACTTGCGGCAGCATGACGAAAGTTTTAAAAGGCTTGTCAGTTTTTGACAAGCCTTTTTTATTTTGGACAAACACCGAAGTTTTATGAAAAGTAGTTACATCAAAGGCTTTTTCATTTTCGTAGCCGTCGTAGCGGCACTGACGCTCTATGTCTATACGCAAATTACCGTGCGTGATTTGAAAGACCGGCAGGCGCGGTCGGTTACGCTGTGGCAAAAATCGCTGGAGTCCGCCGCCAAAGATAAAACCGGCTCGGAAGATTTGTCGCTGATTCTGGAAGTCGTCAGCAACGTCGATTTTCCGATCATCGTAACGGATACAAACATGGAGCCGCTGCCGAATTTCCACCGCAATGTTTCGATGGATTCGGTGTTGAGCGATTCGGCGAAGTTGGTATTGCTTAAAAAAATCGTGCGCGAAATGGATGACGCCAACCCGCCGGTGCGGGTGAGTTACAAAGGATTGATCCAACAATACGTGCACTTCGGCGATTCGCAACTCGTCCGGTTTCTACGGCTCGCACCGTTCGTGGCGTCGGGCGCGGTGGCGGTGTTCGTGCTGATCGCCTACTTGAGTTTCAGTTACATCAAACGTAACGAGGAGTCGAGCATTTGGGTCGGCATGTCGAAAGAAACCGCGCATCAATTGGGCACGCCGATTTCGTCGCTAATGGGTTGGCTGGAACTATTGAAATCCTCGAGCGACAATCCTGAACGTCAAGCGCAAATTATGTTTGAGATGCAAGCCGATATTTTGCGGCTCAACCGTGTGGCGACCCGGTTTTCAAAAATCGGATCGAAGACGACGGTTGCTGATGAAGACGTGATCGCGCTCGTCGAATATGTATTCAACTATTACCGGCAACGCATCCCGCAGATGGGCAAGAATATTGAACTCAAGGTGAAAGAATCCGCCGACATTATCGTTCCGATCAACCGCGAGCTGATGGAATGGGTCTTGGAAAATATCACGAAGAATGCCATTGATGCAATTGAGCGCGGACGCGGCAGCATCTCCGCCGAGATCACTGAAGATGCGGGCTTCGCTTACATCGACATCACCGACACAGGTAAGGGCATCGAGCCGCGCAACCGCAAAGATATTTTCAGGCCGGGGTTTAGCACGAAAGCCCGCGGCTGGGGCTTGGGACTCTCGCTCGCCAAACGCATCGTCGAAGATTATCACAAAGGCAAACTGTTCATCAAAGACACATCGATTGGAAAAGGCACAACCTTCCGAATTAAATTGCGAAAAAATTTGTGATGAAAGCAGTTTCGCAAGCCGCATTAATCATACTGATCTTTATAGGTTTGACGGGTTGCGACGAAAAGAAATCCGCAGCGGTGCAAAGCGAAGTGCAAGAAACTGAAAAGCAGTTCGGTGTAAAGTTGAGCGAAGGAAAATTGCTGACGACGGGTACAGACTTCCGCAACAACGCCATATACAAAAAGACGAACACGGCGGCATGGCAAAGCGCGGCGCACGGAAAATGGTTCGTAGATGTTTTTGTTTCGCGCGGGATTCTGGCCGAGTATGACGCGCTGAAACCCATTCCCGAAGGCGGTGCGGTTATTAAGCAAGGCTATAAAATCGCGTCGGACGCGGCGAGCGGGGTGGCGACAGGGCCGCTGTTCGTGATGAAGAAAATGCCGAAAGGATATGATCCTGCTTTCGGAGACTGGTCGTTCGCGCTGGGGTTTCCGAGTGCGTCGCAACCGGCAAAATATTTTCTGTTCGGCGAAGGCAAAGACGACAAAGTAACGTACTGCAAAAACTGCCACAGCGACGGGGGCGGTACCGTCGGTACGTTCGGCGCACCGAAGGAATTGCGGGCGAAGTGAGTTCAACCCCTCTGTCCTGCGGACATCTCCCCTTTGTCAAAAGGGAGAAACGAAGAAGGATTTCTGAAAGGACTTTTACTTGATCGCTTTCCCAACGAAACCCTGTGCGGATTTCAATCGCCGCACGGCTTCGGAGCGGGAACATCCGGCAAGGTAGATGACGAGCGCAACTTTCAATTTTCCGTCCGCTTCGCGCAAGATAATTTCGGCGTCGGCGTAGCTCGCGCCGGTAGCGAGCATGAAGATACGCTTGGTGCGCTCGATGAGTTTTTGATTGGTAGGCTGCACATCCACCATCAGGTTGCCGTACGTTTTGCCGCAAAGAATCATCGCGCCGGTGGAAATCATATTGAGTACCAGTTTGTGCGACGTACCCGCCTTCATCCGCGTCGATCCCATAATTACCTCCGGCCCGACGAGCGTTCGGATGACGACGCTGGCTTTCACGCCGACATCAGGATTTGAAGTAAGAAAAACCGTTTTCGCACCGAGCCGCCGCGCGAAGTCAATCGCGCCGAGAACAAACGGCGTGCGCTTGCTCGCGCTAATGCCGCAGAGTACATCGCGCTTCGAAAAAGATATTTTCTTTAAGGCTGCAACGCCTGCTTCAACATCATCTTCTGCGCCTTCGACGGAACGAAAGACGGCTTTCTTTCCGCCCGCAATAATGCCTTGAACTTGTGATCGGCTGACGCCGAACGTCGGCGGGCATTCGGAGGCATCTAAAATGCCCAAGCGTCCGCTGGTGCCCGCACCGATGTAAATCAATCTGCCGCCACGCTTGAACGCCGCCGCTACAAGGTCAATCGCTGCGGCAATCTGCGGCAACTCGTCCTCAACGGCGGTCGCAACCTTTTTATCTTCGTGGTTCATCAGCCGTGCGATCTCGAGCGAAGAAACCGTATCGATTTTCGCCGTCGCCGGATTGACTTGCTCGGTAAGCAGCGATGAAAGTTCAGTGAAAAGTTTTTTTTTGTGCATTGAAAAAATCAAAAGTCAAGTAGCGACGACGACGAATTTTTCTTTGAAGTCATCGCCCAGAAATTCTATCGAATGCGTGTCGATGTGTTCAGGAAATGACAGGGATTCCGCCGCCAGAATCAAGGCTTCATCCAACTCCGTTTGCAGTTCGCCGCCTTTGAGACAAATGAGGGAACCGTTTTGACTGAGCAGCGGACGCACCCACTTGCAGAGTTCCGGCATCGATGCGACCGCGCGGCTGACGGCGGTATTGAACTGCACGCGCTTCAATTCTTCCACCCGTAATTTTTTCGCGGTGATATTTTTTAAGTCGAGCGCGGCAATCATATCGTTGCACGCAGCAACTTTTTTGCCGACGGAGTCGATGCCTAAGAATAGCGATTCGGGAAAAAGAATCGCAAGCGGAATGGCGGGCAAGCCGCCGCCCGTGCCGATGTCGAGCACGCGCTCCGCCGGTTTGAACGAGTGAAAGAACGCGACCGAAACCGAGTGCAGAATGTGCTTCGTGAAAACTCTCTCTTCATCTTTGCGGCTGATGAGATTGATTTTTTTGTTCCACTCCAAAAGCAACGCCGCATAGCGCGAAAGTAACTTTCCCTGCGCGGCTGTAACGGTAACGCCGTGCGACGCCGCATGCGCGGTCAGGTCGTTGAGAGCAATTGAGAAGTCGAGGTTGTTCAAGGTGCAATGATATAAAGCGGCACTATGGAAGCGGCAAAAGTGGTATAGAAGTTTTGCAGAAAGATATGTAAGTTCAAGTCCAATTTTCCTTCTTTGAAATTCACCATGAAAAATCTGTGCTTCCCCGCGTTGCTTCTTGCCCTCATCCTGCAAGCTTGCACGGCGACCAAGCCCGTCATCAGCGAAGCCGAGCGGCTTCGCACCGACCCGGGCAGCATCACCAAAGCCTTCGGCGTGTTGTACTATAAGCAAGGTTTGGAAATGATGGAACGGAAAAATTATTCTGAGGCCGCCGCACAGTTTCACTCCGCCGAGCCGTTCATCCGCGATGAAAAAGTCTTCACAAAGCTTGATCGTGCCCTGCTCTTCAACGCGACCGGCAAATCATTTTTCTTCGCCAACCAATTTGATTCCGCACTGACGCTGTTCCGCCACGCGCTCGCCGCCGATACCGGGTTTTATGAAGCCTACAACAACACTGGCTACATCAAGTTTATACAGCGTGATTATGACGCCGCCCTAAGCCTGTATCAACAAGCCCTTGCAATCAAACCGACTTACAGCCTTGCGAAAGAGAACATTGACCTTGCCAACCGCTTCAAAGCGGGCGACATCAGTTGGGAATCTTACGCGCTTTTTGCAAAGGCGGAAAAGATAAACGGGTTGGAAGATAAAATTAAAATCTACACACGGTTGCTTGAAACGACGCCGCTCTATGTCGAGGGCATTAACAATCTGGCCGTCGCCTTGTATCAATCCGGCCAAGCCGGTGATGAAGAACGGGCGATGGGATTCTTGCGACAGGCAACGGTGATCGATAGAAAGTATGCGATGGCGCGCAACAACTTAGGATTCATGCTCTATCAGCAAGGCCGCACGGCGGAGGCGATTGAAGAATACCTGATAGCCGTCTCGCTCAAAGATGAATTCACGCTTGCGTTGCTCAACCTTGCCGGTGCCTATTACGACACGGGCGACTATGAAAAATCCCGCAAGTATGCCGCCGACATTCTCAAATACGACGCCCGAAACAGCGATGCCCTGCGGCGCATCGAAATGTGTAATCTTCTGCTGTCGCCGCCTACTAATTCAGCGGGCGAAGATGCAAAAACTAAATAAAGATTTCAATGACGATTCATTCCGGGCACGCTTCCAACAAAACCGGCGATAAGATCACCGATAAAAATCTGTATGCCGTCATTATGGCGGGCGGCGTCGGGTCGCGGCTCTGGCCGCTCTCGCGGAAGAAGATGCCTAAACAGTTCTTGGATTTTTTCGGGGACGGCACGATGATTGCAAAAACCATCGAGCGGCTGCACGGGCTGGTGCCGGTGGAAAATATTTTTATCGTTACGAATAAAAGCGGCAAGGCGATTATCCGTAAGCAACTGCCCGCGATCAAATCGCGCAACATCATCGTCGAGCCGGTCGGGCGCAACACCGCGCCCTGCATCGCGCTTGCGACGTGTTTTATTCAAAAGCAAAATCCCGATGCAACAATGGTCGTTTTGCCCGCCGACCATTTGATTCAAAACATCGATCTCTTTCAGCGAACACTTGCGGCGGCGATTGAAACGGCGAACAAAACGAACGCGCTCGTTACGCTCGGTATCAAACCGACGCGGCCTGAAACGGGCTACGGATACATTCAATCGCAGGAAGGCGATCCCGAGCTTGCGGCGGCAATCTCGGTGCGGTTTGGTATTAACGCGCACCGCGTCAAAACTTTTGCCGAGAAACCTGATCTCGAAACCGCGCAGGGTTTTTTGAACAGCGGCGATTTCCTTTGGAACAGCGGCATGTTTGTGTGGCGGGCGGAAAGCATTGCAAACGAAATCGCGCGGTCGTTGCCCGATTTGCACAACGATATGGAAATGCTCACCGCGACTATCGGCACGAAACAGGAAAAGAAAGTAATTGAAGATGTTTACAGTTGGACGCATTCGGTTTCCATCGACTACGGCGTGATGGAAAAAGCGGAATCGGTATATGTGTTGGAAGCGGATTTCGATTGGTCGGATGTGGGCAGCTGGGACGAAGTGATGAAGTTGCGGCAGCGCGATGAGAACGGCAATTCCATCGGCGATGAAAAATTATTTTTGCACAAGACGACGAACACCGTGATTCTGAAGCCGAAACATAAAGCGGTTGCGATTGTCGGTCTCGAAGATGTGATCGTCGTTGATACAGAAGATGCACTGCTGATTTGCAAACGCGGCCACTCGCAAGATGTCAAGCACATCGTCGATACCATCAAGCGCAAACAGTTGGAAGAACATATTTGAGCCACACCGTTTTTCATGCAAGAATGATTCTGCATCAACAGAGTTGGAAACATGAGCAAGTGTGAATGCTTGCTTTTTCAAATTCGAGTTGTATCTTCGTTCACAGATGCTCCCTAAGCATCTTTTTCCTCCGGCCTGAGAGACAAGTCCCTAACATATCTCGTGCGCGCAGCCACCTCATAATGGTTGCTTTGATTACACGTTCCGCACAGCACCGTTAACCAACGCCGACACATTCGGTGGGGCAGTCCACTCATAACTCTAAACCACTTAGAGCCATGCACCCACTTAAGTCAATTCTCTTCAGCAGTATTTTTCTGTCGTTCCCTTTTTTTTCAGTCGGCACTTTGCACGCCCAAGTGCCCGTTCAGTATTATGATTTCGAACTCAACTCGGCTCGCGGCACAACTGGCGAAGTCTCACCAGAGTTTATTCTTAACGCTACTTCCGATAGTGCGTTTAAAAGCACCGGCGGCGCACCAAACGCGGTAGACGGTAATCCTGCGACGGGCAGAAGCCAGCAACGCGCCAGTTGGGACGGCAACGGCACAAGTAATCCGGGTACCGGCGCAGCGGACTATGCCGAGTTTCAATTTAATCCGCAGGGATTTGCGGAGTTCGCCGTTCAGGTCGATGCGCGGCGTTCCACCGCGCCATCGGGACCGGCGAATCTACGGTTGCTTTATGCGTTTGATGCCGGAGCGTTTTCCGAGCAAGGCACCGCGCAGTTTCCGGCAACCTTGACTTGGACAAACTGTCAATGGGCGTTGCCTGCGGTGCCGAACGGCACAAGCGTCGTACGCATTCGGCTCTACGGGTATTTCAACGGCGCCCCGCTCAATCCTGCCAACGCCGCAGCGACTCTCGCGTTCGATAATTTGAGCGTGGCTGCCACACAAATCACCGCCTCACGCACGCTGCCGGATTACAATCAAATCACCGCCGCCACCGGAATCGCGCCGGTGTTTGGCAATTTCACGTTGAGCACGCCGGGCATTACGATAACGCTCGGCAGCGATCTTAATCTCAACGGTACATTGACACTGACAAACGGTCTCATCGACCTGAACGGCAAGACATTTACATTGGGCACCGGCCCGCTTGTGGTCGGCACGCTCAACTGGGCGAGCGGTTCATATCTTTTCGGCAACGGCACATTGACACGCTGGATCACACTGCAGACTGTATCGGTTGGCACGGTGCTGCTCAACAGTTTTTTTCCTATCGGCGCAAGCGGCGGCAGCGAACGCAGCGTGGAAGTCTATGGCGAAGGATTGAGCGTCGGCCTGACAGGGCCTGTAAGTGTGGCTTACACCGATGCAACCGCGGGAAATCTTAGCTCGCCGCTTGGCGCACTTTCCTTCACCGATGCCGGTGTGGATGTCAACAACCGCTACAACGGGAGCTGGAACATTAGTCAGACCGGCCTATCAGTCGGGACGCTCGTTCTGCGGCTTACCGGAGAAGACATTCCCGGCCTGAACGATGCGGCAAAACTGCGCATCCTAACGGCAACCGCCGCCGCGCCGGGTGCGCACAGTGCAACCAATACCATTCCCGCTGAAAACCGCGTCGCACGCACCGGCCTTGCGACGGCGGATATCAACAACACGTTTTATCTCGGCGGCGATATTGTTGATAATCCGTTGCCCGTCGAACTTGCGGGCTTCTCCGGCTATCCTGCCGCAACGAGTATTCACCTGAACTGGAAAACAGTTTCGGAGCGCAACAACGCCGGATTTGTAGTTTACCGCGACGGTGCAGAAATTGCGTCGCATCGAACCGTCGCTGCGCTCACCGGACAAAGCACTACCGCCAGCGAGACCAATTACACTTTCGCCGATGACGCCATCAAAGCCGGAACGCTTTACACCTACACGCTCGGCAGTGTGGACTATTCGGGACTGACGCATTCTTACGCCGCAAGTGTAACTGTGAAAGTCGAGCAGCAAAACACCGCTTTGCCTGCTACACTGCCGGTGTTCCGTTTGTCGCAAAACTATCCAAACCCGTTCAACCCGGCTACCTACATCCGCTTCTCGCTCGACCGCAGCGGCGAAGCACAGCTAAAAGTTTACGACGCTTTAGGGCGTGAAGTACGGCAAGTGATCAATCAAATACTTGAGGCGGGCGAACATGAAGTTCGATTCGACGCAAAGACCCTGACGAGCGGCACTTATTTCTACAGACTCACATCCGGCGGCTTCCGGCAAACGCGGCGATTAACCATTGTGAAATAAGCGGGCTTCTTTCCGGCACCGTTGCGAAGAGATCAGGCGGCGCGGCGACTTTGCCATTCGTGCCCGAGACGGGAAAGCTGCGTAGCGTTCGTAACGGATTTCGGCTTTCGAAAAAAAGCCAACGTCATTTCGGCGGGCGGGGCTGCTGAATGAAATGATGAATGGCCGCTACGAAAGCGGGTTGGGCGTCTTCCAACAGTGCTGCGTGGTCGCAGTTCGGCAGCACGATCCACTGCCGGTCGGCTGTGCCAAGCCGTACGAAAAGGCGAGCGTGTGCATCGCTCTTAGCGAACGGATCAAACTCGGCTTGGATGAGCAGCGTGGGGACGGTGATGATCGCAGGATTGAGGGCGTTCCACTCGTGTAACTCCCGCCAATCGGCCCGCACGGAGTCGGCGGCGAGTGCGGCTTTCACATATGCATCAATTGCTTTTTTGGAAATGACGCCCGGTGTGATGAAGTCGCTGGCAGCGGCATGAGCGGTGTTCGTCTGACGAAGCGGCGTTGAGAGACCCGGCTGGACGGGAATTTTCATATCAGGGTCGAACGGATAGCCGAAAAGAACGAGTGCGGAAAGTTGTTTCGGGAACCGTTGCGCGAAAAGTTGCGCGACCATCGCACCGTTCGACCATCCCAGCACGACCGGCGGCTTGGCGAGTGCGGCATGTGTCGAAATCCACTGGGCGGCGGCGGCCACATCTTTAGCCGCCCGCTCCGGCGAAAGCCAACCGGAAGAGTCTCGCGGCGTCGAACCGTAACCGCGCAAGTCGAGGGCGTAAACCGCATAGCCTTGCGTGGCAAGGGCATCCATTAACGAGCGTTGCTCGCCAGCGACCTGCAAATCAAAATCCGGCAACGCACTCCATGTCCGTCCGTGCAGAAGTAAAATTGCCTGCTTCGGCGACGGTGCACGTTTTTCCCACACCGCAAGCGGATGCCCATCCGCTAGAACTGTGTGCCGCACCGGCGCAACCGGCGGCGGAAGGCTCTGAAATGCCGTCGCACGTTGCGACGCCGAACAGAGCAGCATCGCCGAAAGAAAAATTCGGATGATACAACCTAGCCGCATCAGGATGACAAAACGTAAAGTGAAAAATGAAAAGCGACTGTTGTGATGCAGTCGCTCTTGCCGTTGACCTAAGATTCAAAATTCAAATTTCACGCTTGCACTTCGGAGGGAACTTCGCTTGGCTCGCGCCACTTGCCGTGCTGTTTGATGAGATCGACCAACTTATCAACTGCCTCTGCCGAAGGAATATGTTTCTCGACGCATTCCTTGCCGACGTACAAACTAATCTCGCCGACGCCCGTGCCGACATAGCCAAAGTCCGCATCCGCCATTTCGCCGGGGCCGTTCACGATGCAACCCATGATGCCGATCTTCAAGCCTTTCAAATGTTCGGTGCGCGCTTTGATCGTTGCAGTTACAGTTTCCAAATCAAAGAGCGTACGTCCGCACGACGGGCACGAAATAAATTCCGTCTTCGAGAGCCGCAGCCGCGCGGCTTGCAGAATGTTGTAGACCAAATTCAGTTCGTCGCCGCGCGTGAAAGTTGAACGATAAGCCACCATATCGCCGATGCCGTCGCACAGGAGCGAACCCAACTGGATCGAACTTTCAACGAGCGCGGCTTCAT
The DNA here is from genome assembly GCA_014380515.1 of Chlorobiales bacterium. Lineage (GTDB taxonomy): Bacteria > Bacteroidota > Chlorobiia > Chlorobiales > JACMJS01 > JACMJS01. The sequence goes on along the minus strand of JACMJS010000186.1, from coordinate 4,951 downwards.
AGCCTTGCGGCGCGCGGGCATCGAACTTTGTAGCATCAAACCGCAGCACAATCGGATATGCGACGTTTGCTTTCTTAAATGCTTCTGCGAGGCGGCGATACGGATAAATGATTTCTTCGGCTTGAACGGAAAACAATACTTTCTCAAGTTCCGCCGCTTTACATTTCAATGCGATGCGCGTGAGCACTTCGGCGACGGCGACATCCGTCGCGCGGGTTTTGACGAACGAGAACTCAATCACCGTCGTGCCCGCCAGTTCTGAAAGCCGGTGCTTCTCAAACGATTCTTGCTCCAGAATATCAATGCGAATTTTTTCTACTTTGCCGATGAGCGACGCCGCAAGGCTGAAATCGCTTGTGGATACGGCGAGTACGGGCGAGACGAATTTTTCCGCGAGCGATGATTGCACTCGCGCAAGTTCTGACGCCGACGCAATGGTAAGGTTCGTGATTTCGGATTTGATACCCTCAAACAAGTAAGGCTTGGCGGAAAAAATAATTTCATCGCGCACTTTCGCGCTGTCGTTCAAGGGTTCGCGCACTTCCAGTTCAACGCGCGGCACGCTGTCGCCACCGACTTCGATATTGCCAACACTCACCTTAACCGATTCGCGGCGTTGGTATTGATACGGATCGAAGGAAAGATCTTCCGCCGCCGCGCCGGTGTTGATAATAATGCGGTTGATCTTTTCGAAGATGCGTTCGCCCAAAAGCAGCTGCCGCTCGTTGTATTTCTTCACGATGGCTTGGCCGATGGGGATTTCTTTTACGGGGTCTTCGGTGAGCGAGACGCGCACGGTATCGCCCAAACCGTCATCAAGCAACCCGCCGATGCCGACGGAAGATTTGATGCGCGCTTCATCGCCGTCGCCCGCTTCGGTTACGCCGAGATGGAGCGGATACGCATGTTTTAATTCTTTATCGCCGCGCGAGGCGAGCAAGCGATAGGCTTCGATCATCACTTGGGTGTTCGATGACTTCATCGAAAAGATGAACTCATAATAATCATACTGCTCGCAGATGCGGGCGAACTCCAGCGCGGATTCAACCATGCCGAGCGGCGTATCGCCGTAGCGGTTCAGCACGCGGTCGGAAAGCGAGCCGTGATTGGTGCCGATGCGCATCGAGCGTCCGTACTGTTTGCACTTTAGAACAAGCGGCTTGAACTCATCGTGCAGGCGTTCCAACTCCGCTTCATATTCCAAGTCGGTGTAATCGCGGACGGCGAATTTTTTTCGGTCGGCATAGTTGCCCGGATTGATGCGGACGTTTTCGACGAACTCCGCGGCCTTCATCGCCGCGTTGGGCGTAAAGTGAATATCGGCGACGAGCGGCGTCGTGATTTTATCTTGACGCAATCGCTCGCTGATGAACTTCAACGCTTCCGCTTCTTTGATCGAGGGCGCGGTGATGCGAATGATCTCGCAACCGGCTTCGTAGAGCCGCCGCGATTGCTCGACGGTTGCAGCAATATCCAGCGTGTTGGTCGTCGTCATCGATTCGACGCGAATCGGGTGCGCGGCGCCCATCGCCAGATCGCCGAACATCACGGGCACGGTTTTGCGGCGGGTATAATCGTAAATGCTTTTGGTGTAGGACATAAAATTTAAATCAAGGTTGCAAACTCAAACCCATCTTTACCGCAAGAAGGTTCAACACGGTTTCTTTGAGAAGGGCGGCAATTTTTTGGAAACGCGATTCGTCGCGCGCACTCACTTTGAAAAGCGAAGCACCTTGAATCGTGCTGAGGGCGAAGGCCGCAAGGTTTTCCGCATCGCAATCAGGTTGGACGGCGCGAAGCAGTTTCGAAAATTCTTTTAAGCGTTCATCATAAATTTTCATAAAGGCCGCGCGGATTTCATCGCCTTCGGGGCGCATCGAGAAGGCGGAAAGTTGAATCGCCACCGGATCGTACGTGCTTGCTTCGGAAGCGTGATTGATGAGCGTCTCTAAACACCGCTCAAGTTTTTCCGCGGGCGCGAGTGATGAAACCGATTCGTGAAAAGTTTGCCAGCCGCGACGCTCGGCGGAAAGGTAGAAAGAAGCAACGGACTCCAGAATATCGAATTTGTTTTCGAAGTGGTGATAGATCGCGCCTTTGGTGATGCCCGCGGCTTTGCAAATGTCTTCTAAGCCCGTGCCGTCGTAGCCCTGAACGCGAAAGAGTTTCATCGCCGCCGCAAGAATACTTTCACGCACTTCTTCGGGATGATACGTCATCGCTCACTTTTTCAAAAGGTAGACGGTTTCGTCCTTGCGTGCGAGGTTATACTTTTCGCGGGCGATGCGTTCGATTTCGTCAAGCTCGGCGGCACGCTTGAGGCTGATGCGTAGTGAATCCGTGCGGCGGTTTTCGGCGGCAAGCGCTCCGGTGAGGGCGTGTTTGCGGTATTCCATTTTGAGGCGGGCGAACAGGCCATAGTCGCCGAAGAGCAGATAAATGACGGCGAGGCCGGAGAGCGTGAGTGCAAAGTAACGGCGCGGATTCTGCGCGATGTCGTCGTAAAGTGCCGCAAGCTGCGAGCGGACGCGAATGCGGCGGTAAAAATTTTTGCTGAAGTATTTGCGGTAGCGCGTCGCTGCAAATTTTTCTTGTGCCCGAAGAAAGGCCGACGCGATCTGCGCTTGCAGGCCGGATAAAAAAATCTGAATGTGGTTCATGGATGCGCTCCCGTTTTTTTGACGCTGCAAATCTACGAAACCGGAGTGAGAAAATATTCGCGGCTTTTGCATTGGCGGCAAGCAATGTTATTTTTGCCGCTCTCTTTACACCTGCCGAAGTGGCGAAATTGGTAGACGCACAGGACTTAAAATCCTGTATTCAGCAATGAGTGTGCGGGTTCGATTCCCGCCTTCGGTACTTCTTCTTCCGCAATTCCAACAAACCTCAATCTCATTTCTAACAATGTTAAAAGTTTTGAGCCTGTGCCTTTGCATCGCACTCGGCTGCGGTGCATGCGCTTCCATGCAATGGGACACCAGCCAAGAGAAAGAGAAACAAGAACTCGTTCGTAAGCAATCGCAGCAGCGCGATGTGCTCTACCTTAAAAACGGCAGCATCATCAAAGGCACGGTTACAGAACTCATCGCCGATTCAACGGTGAAAATTCAAAGTGCCGACACCAATGTTTCTGTTTTCAACATGAGCGACGTCCAAAAAATGGTGAAGGAAACAGGAGGAGACGAACCGGTCAAGACTGTTATCTCTGTGCTGCTCGGATATGGCGTAACGGAAGGGTATAACTCCGGCTTTGGCGTGAAGATCGGCGGCATTTCGCCGGAAGGGCTTTACCTCGGCGGTACATTCGTTTATCACTTGGGTACATCGCAAACCGTATCAAGTTACTACGGACCGGTAACTGCAACAAGCAACGTTTATCTCTTTGGCGTTGAAGTTGGCTACGATTCATTTCCGAAGCGAATAAGTAAAACCATCGCGGGCATCCGTCCTTACACAGGAGTGCACTTTGGCATATATCAGGTAACTGCGACCAGTTCATATGTAATCAAGCCTGCAACCGTAAGTGAAACACGCATCGGCGTTCCAGTGGGCGTGGTGTTGCAAATTATCCCTAATAACAACTTCGCCGTTGGTATTGATACACGCTATTTATTTGTCATCGGAGATGACAGAGGTGAATTCAATAGCCTTAGTATTTTTGCCTCGCTTTCGTTTGTCTTTTGACGATCATCGAGGCGGAGAAGGCTATTCCCACTCGATGGTCGCCGGAGGTTTGGACGAGACGTCATAGACCGCGCGGTTGATGCCGCGCACTTCATTGATGATGCGGTTCGAAACGTGCGCAAGAAACTCAAACGGCAACCGCGACCAATCCGCCGTCATGCCATCGACGGAATTCACACTCCGCAACGCAACCACGTTTTCGTACGTCCGGTTATCGCCCATCACGCCGACGCTCTGCACTGGCAATAACGCTGCGAACGCTTGCCAGACTTCGTTGTATAGCCCATGCTTCTTCAACTCCGAAATAAAAATATCATCAGCCTCGCGCAATAACTTCAACCGTTCTTCGGTGATGCTGCCGAGCACGCGCACCGCAAGCCCCGGTCCGGGAAACGGATGCCGTGCGAGAATTTCTTGCGGCACGCCGAGCAACTTTCCCACTTCCCGCACTTCATCTTTGAACAATTCACGAAACGGTTCGATGAGTTTTAACTTCATCCGCTTCGGCAACCCGCCGACGTTATGATGCGTCTTGATCGTCTGCGACGGCCCGCCGAGACTCACGCTTTCAATCACATCAGGATAGAGCGTGCCTTGTACCAAAAACTTCTCCGAGGGCTTCAGTTCGCCCTCGAACACATCGATAAACGTCTTGCCTATAATTTTACGCTTGCGCTCCGGCGAAATCACGTTCTTCAACCGCGCGAGAAAAAGTTTCGAGGCATCGACGGTTTTCAGTTGCAAACCCAAGCCGCCTAAAAGTTCTTTGACTTGCTTGGCTTCATTCTTCCGCAGTAGCCCATTGTCGACGAACACGCACTGCAGTTGCTTACCAATCGCCCGGCTGACAAGCGTCGCCGCAACGCTTGAATCCACGCCGCCGGAAATCGCGCAGATCACTTTTTCTTTGCCAACCGTCGTTGCAATCTTTTCGATTTGCTGCTCGATAAAATTTTCGCGCGACCAATCGGCGTCCAAACTTGCAATGCCGAAGAGAAAATTGGCGAGCACAGATTTCCCATGTTCGGTGTGATGCACTTCGGGATGAAACTGCAAGCCGTACATATTTCGCGCGGGATTTTCGGCGGCGCACATTTCGGAGTTGTCCGTCGTGGCCGTGATGACGAAGCCCTGCGGGAGTTTGACGACTTTATCGCCGTGGCTCATCCAGACTTGCGACTCCGGCACATTGTTGAACAGCCGCGACGATGTATCAACCTTCATCAACGATCTGCCGAACTCGCGCTTCTCCGCATTAATCACTTTG
>JACMJS010000185.1 GCA_014380515.1 Chlorobiales bacterium | reverse complement strand
GCCGGAAATCATTGAGCGATGAAACCACGCGCGGCGGAAAGTCATAGCGGACGATTTGCCGGACGACGTCATAGAACGGCACGCCTTCCGTCGCCGCAAGCATCCGCAGTTTTTCAATCGTCGTTTCGCCGACGCCGCGCGCGGGCACGTTGATAATTCTCAGCAATGAATCTTCGTCCTGTTCATTGAGCAAGAACCGCAGATACGCCACGACGTCTTTCACCTCGCGCCGCTTGTAGAACGAAACGCCGCCGAAGATTTGATACGCGATGCCCTGAAACTTCAGCGAATCTTCGAGAGCACGCGACTGCGCGTTCGTGCGGTAGAAAATCGCAAAGTCTTTGTTCATGCGACCTTGCGTCAGTTTCATATTGCGAATCGCCATCGAGACTTTTTCGGCTTCCTGCTTCTCCGATTGCGCATCGATGAGCGTGATGGCTTCGCCCGCGGGGTTGTTCGTGAAGAGCGTTTTTTCCAACTGCTCTTTATTTTTCTTGATGACCGCGTTCGAAATTTTCAAAATGTTTTTCGTGCTGCGGTAATTTTCTTCGAGCCGGAAAACTTTGGCTTCGGGATAGTCTTGCTGGAAACTGAGAATGTTGCTGATCTCGGCACCGCGCCACGAATAAATCGATTGCGCGTCGTCGCCCACGACGCAGATGTTGCGGTGCTTCTCGGCGAGCAACTTCGCCACGATGTACTGCGCCTTGTTCGTGTCCTGATACTCATCGATCATCAGATATTCAAACCGGTTTTGATAAAACTCCAGCACGTTTTGTTTGGATTGAAAAAGTTCAATCGGTTTGATGAGCAAATCGTCAAAGTCCATCGCGTTGTTGCGGCGCAAGCGTTCGGTGTAGCGGCGATAGACGATGGCGGTTTTTTCTTCGGCGTAATCGGAAACGTTGCGGGCGTATTGTTCGGGCAGAATGAATTTATTTTTCGCCATCGAGATGCGCGACTGCATACTGTTCGGCGTGAATTGATCGGTGCTGATGTTCAATTCCTTCATCGCTTCTTTGATCACCTTCTGCGAATCTTCGGAATCATAAATCGAGAACTCGTTGGTGTATCCGATTTCAGCGGCGTGCATTCGGAGCAATCGCGCGAAGTTGGAGTGAAACGTCCCGATCCACAGGCCGCGTGTGGCGCCTTCACCGAGCAAGTGTTCGACGCGCTCTCGCATTTCACCGGCGGCGCGGTTGGTGAAGGTGAGCGCGAGAATATGTTTGGGCGGTGCACCGGCTTCTTTGATGAGGTAGGCCGTGCGGTAAGTGATGACGCGGGTTTTGCCGCTGCCCGCGCCTGCGATGATCATCACCGGCCCGGAAACGGTTTCGACCGCGCCGCGCTGCGGATCGTTGAGCGATGTGAGTAACTCTTGCAAACGGATTAAAAATTATGTGGTTCGTTGCGACGGGGAAACGGCGCAAAGATAAAAAGAGAAGCGGGGAGAAAACGGTGCGGCGGAAAAATAATTTGTAATCTCGAAAGGTAAAGTGTCAAAAAAAATGTTCTGTCCTTCTGAACGAAACCCGAAGTGAAGTGAAGAATCTGCATTTAAAGATTCGAAAACGAATGCAGATTCTTCGCTGCGCTCAGAATGACAGAAGTGGAAAATGTTACTTCATTTCTGGTTCTTGTTTTTTGAGAGAGATGTGAGCCGCACAAAGTATCCGCCTGCCGCGACCAACTGAATCTTCAGCACATCCGCGGCGGTAACGGTTTGCGTACGCTTCACAAGTTTGCGAGGCGAAGTTCCTTTCGGATTGTCTTTCAGATTGTCGGCATAGATTTCGGCGCGGTAACGGCCTGTGCTCAAAAACTTTAGCGGCACATCGAACGTACGCGGCTGACGGTCATTCATCGCTCCGAGATACCAATCGTTGCCGCCCTTACCATCGTAACGGCGAGCGATCATAATATGCTCACCGACGTTGCCGCTTAAAACTTTCGTTTCGTCCCACGAGGTTGGAATCTGTGCGAGCATCGCCGTCGCCGGATGTTTGATGTAGGCTTCGGGATAATCGGCCACCATCGGCAAATGATTTTGATAGACGACATAACTCGCCAGCGTGCGGCTCGGCGAACCGATCACGACGGGCGCGGCGCTCTGCGGTTTGTATTGCTCAACACTCACGCCGCGAAACGAACCCTGATGAAAATCGAGCGGCCCGGCGAGCATGCGCGTAAAGGGCACGGTAACTTCGTGCTCCGGCGGACAACCGACGTCGCCCCACTTATCATGCTCCAAGTTCAGCACGCCTTCGCTCGTCATAAAGTTCGGATAGGTACGCTCAAGTCCCGTCGGTTTCGATGAGCCGTGCATTGTAACCGTGAGTTCGTTCTCGGCGGCGAGTTGCAGAAGCTCGCGTTGAAAGGTCATCATTTCCTGATCGTCCCGATCCATGAAATCGATCATCACGCCTTCGATGCCCCACGATTTGTATATCGGAAAGGCTGCACGCATCCATGTTTTCGCGGCTTCCCAGTGCATCCAAAACCGGAGCCGAACGCCTTTTTGTTTGGCGTAGCGAATGAGTTCGGGCAAATCAATTTCGGGTAAGGCTG
>JACMJS010000184.1 GCA_014380515.1 Chlorobiales bacterium | reverse complement strand
TTGCCGCAGCCGGTATATCAAGGCGTGATCGAGCGGGACGGACATTCGCTGGTGCTCGTTAATATCGCGGTGCTTGCAGCCGTGTTGGTTTTGTTTCAAGGTGTCGGCGGCGTGCTCACGGCTGTAACCATCGGCCTTGAAATCACGGATAAAAACGTACAGGCCTTCCGGCTGATGCAAAGTCTCGCGCAATATCTTTTCATCGCATTTCCGATTCTGTTCGTTACACGGTTGCACACCGGCGACCGCTCGCTGTTCTCCGTCTCGAACCTTGACTACCTTTCACTCACCGCAAAGCCCAGCAGCAGGGAAATTTTACTGGCAGTGCTCGGCGTACTCGTTTCATATCCGTTGCTAAGTTACTTGGGCAATTTGCAGATGATCCTCATTGAAAGCCTGCCTATGCTGAACCGCGCACTTGAACCGCTGCGTCCGCTCAAAAAAATCATGGAGCAACTGACAGCGGTGAATAGTTTTCCTGAGTTTGTGTTTCTCGTTTTCGTCGTCGCAATTACGCCCGCACTGTGTGAAGAGCTGATGTTTCGCGGCTACGTTCAAAAAAACTTTTCGCGCACGCTGTCCGTAGCCAGCACCGTCGGGCTGACGGGCGTCATCTTCGGGCTGTTTCACATCGATCCGTTTAATACGTTGCCGCTCATCGCGCTGGGGATTTACATGGCATTTTTGCGACAGACGTCGGAGTCGCTGTGGCCGTCGGTGGCGGCGCACTTCGCCAATAATTTTGTCTCTCTCGTTGCAATTTTTATTTTGAGCCACACGAAGGAACTCGGTATCGGCGACAAAGTTGCAAGCGAATTGAATTCCACAAAGCCCGATATTTCGTCGCCGGTTGCGATTGTCTCCGCACTCGTTTCGGCAGCGGTGCTTTTCGGCGTGATCGGACTTTACCGCAGTGAATCCTCACGACGCTTGGCTCGCACCCCACGCGCGGCAATGAGCACACACTAAATTGCACGCAATAAAACCATAAAGAAAATCAGAACAGATGGCTGAGGGACAGATTGAAGGATGGGAAGTGGTGATGGAAACCAATTCCGAAATCACGGCGGAACTGGCGAAAGCCTATTTGCTGGATTCAGGCATCACCGCCGAAGTTTTTTCGCAGCGCGATCATGCTTTGCGGGTCAACTTGCCCAACGCTCAGCTCGTGCGCGTCTTGGTGCACCGCGAGAATCTGGATGAAGCCAAAGCCCTGATCGATGAACTTGGCCGTCAAGGTGCTGACGGCGGTGCTGAGGAGAGTGAATTGTGAAATCCGCATCCGATGCTTCGTCCAAAGTTGCCGAATCAACCTCATTGACATCCGCTACGGAATCTGCGACGAATGCCGCACGGGACGCTGCGAGGAACGCCACGACGGATGCCACGACAGACGACGTTCTAAAATCCAATCTCGGACAGAGGGTCATTGTCGGTGTGATCGTCGCGCCGCTAATGCTTTTCCTGATTCATCTCGGCGACTGGTTTTTCTTCGCAATGATTTTTATTATTTCGCTTGCCGCGCTCTACGAATTCCAAGAATTGCTCCGCGCGAAAAATATTTACCCGAATGTATGGCTCGTGCTCTTCTGCGGCTCTGCGATTACACTCACGTTTCAACTGAGGGCGGCCTCGGTGCAAGATGTAATTTTCGGAGCGGTCATGTTGCTCGTCGCCGTTGAACTGTGGCGGCGACAAGGCTCGCCGATGCAAAATCTCGGCGGCGCAATGCTGGGACTTTTTTACATCAGCGTCTCGCTCGGCACGTTGCTGCCGCTCCGCAACGCCGATGGCAGCGGTTTGCTCACGATGCTCGTTGTGCTGTGCGTATGGGCGTCGGATACGTTCGCGTACTTCGGCGGGAGATTTCTGGGCGGTAAAATCATCAAGCGGAAATTATTTGAACGGATCAGTCCGAAGAAAACATGGGAAGGATTTTTTACGGGTCTCATCGGCTGCCTTGCGACGGCGCACGTCTTTTGGATCTTCCTGTTGCAAAATGAATACCCCGCCCGCGAACATATCTTCGGGATTGCGCTGCTCATCGGCGCGCTAGGACCTGTCGGTGATTTGATCGAATCGATGTTCAAACGCGACAGCGGTTTGAAGGATTCTTCCGGCCTCATTCCCGGCCACGGAGGTTTCTTCGACCGCTTCGATTCGCTCTGCTTCATTGCCCCGCTCGTTTTTCTCTACGCCAAATATGTGATGCGATTGCTTTGAAGGCGTTCCCATTTCATGTTTTCTACGAACGAAATTTTGTGCAAAACAAACGAAAGTTCGAGCGAACAAGGGGGCGGTTTCGCAAGGTGCTTTCGTATATTTCGCCCCTAATTTTTGACACGGCCAATGAAACTCACCGACATTCTTTCCGCCAAACACATCTCGCTTGGCTTAGACGCGAAATCCAAAAACGACATCATCGAAAAAATGCTGCGGCTCATCTCGGGCAGCCCGCACATTACCGATAAAACCAAACTCCGCTCGGACGTCCTCAAACGTGAAAAGGAAATGTCGACCGGCATCGGTAAAAACGTCGCGCTGCCGCACGCGAAGACGGACGCGGTTTCTTCGCCCGTCATTGCTTTCGCCACGCTGCGGCGCGAAGTCGATTTCGAATCGCTCGATGATGAACCCGTCAAGCTCGTCTTTCTGCTCGCCTCGCCCGAAGCGATGCTCTCGCAGCATATCAAACTGCTCTCGCGCATTTCCCGCGTGATCAGTCAGCCGGAAACGCGCGATAAACTGATTCTGGCCGCCTCGCCCGAAGAAGTGCTCGCCCTGTTTCTTGCCGAAGAAAAAGCCTTTCCTGAAATCTAAACCATCCGTGCTCACCGCATTGCCTCTCATTCCTATCTCAATGTGTCATTCCCGCGCACGCGGGAATCTTGACTTTATTCTTCGTTCGCAGAATTCTCGCTTTCGCGGGAATGACATGTAAAAAGAGAAAGGCTAATTGCAAGTTAACTCACAGATGAAATTCCAAACCGTCAGGGGCACGAAAGATATTTTGCCCGCCGAAATTTATAAGTGGCAGCACATCGAACGCACCGTCCGCAGCGTCTGCGAGCGGTTCGGATACACGGAAATCCGTACGCCCGTCTTTGAGGAAACCGCGCTCTTCGCCCGCGGCATCGGCGAAACGACCGACGTCGTTGGCAAGGAAATGTTCTCGTTCAATCCGTCGATGGAAGGCGATGCGATGGATTCCATCACGCTCCGGCCTGAAATGACCGCGAGTGTGATGCGCGCGTATTTGCAACATTCGCTTCAAACGCTCGCGCCACTCACCAAAGTGTATTACTTCGCCGAGATGTTTCGCAAAGAGCGTCCGCAGGCCGGACGGCAGCGGCAGTTCTGGCAGTTCGGCTGCGAATGCTTGGGCAGCACCGCCGCCGTGAGCGACGCCGAAGTGATTGCCGTGATGTCCTTGATCTACCGCGAACTCGGCATCACATCCGCGACGATGAAACTAAACAGCCTCGGCAATTTGGAGACGCGCAAAACTTATCGCGTGGCATTACAAGATTATTTCCGTCCGCATTTTGAAAAACTCGACGCCGTTTCAAAAGAACGCTTCGATAAAAACCCGCTACGCATTTTGGATTCGAAAAATCAATCGCTCGCAGAAATCATTTCCGACGCGCCGCGTCTGGTGGATTTCTTGGACGACGATTCGAAAAAGCATTTCGAGACGCTGCAATCACATCTAACAAATCTCGGCATTGCGTTCGAGTTGGATTTTAAACTCGTGCGCGGTTTAGATTATTACTCGCGCACCGCGTTTGAACTCGTCAGTACGGATTTGGGCGCGCAGGATGCGCTTGGCGGCGGCGGTCGCTACGACGGGCTTTCAACCGCTCTCGGAAGCGAATCGGAAGTACCTGCAATCGGTTTCGCTTCCGGCGTAGAACGGCTGTTGATGGTGATGGAAAAACAAAATCTCTTTGATCATCTCAAACCGCAACCGCCGGTGCTGTTCATCGCCGCATTGGGCGAGGCGGCGGTAAAAGTGGCGATGACGGAGGCCTATAAACTGCGAGCGAAAGGCGTCCGGTGTGAAATGGATTTGCTCGGTCGCAGTTTGAAATCGCAGATGCGTGAAGCCAACCGCAGCGGCGCGACTTACACCGTTGTTCTCGGCGACGATGAACTTGAGAAAGGGATCGTGCAACTGCGCAAGATGTCCGATGCGACGCAAACGCAAATCGCGCTTAACGAAATCATTGATAAAATACAAGTTGGCAAATGACGCCGCGCGGTTTATCTTTTTCGCCTAACATCCACAGGCAGCGAGCTTCAAGATTTGCCTTGCTTCAACCAGAGAGTCGTGTATCCAAAACTTTTCAACATAGGTCCGTTGCCGCTCTACAGTTTCGGAGCGATGATGGCCCTCGCCTTCCTCGTCGCCAATTTTATATTGACGAAAGAGATCGAGCGTAAACGCATTGTGCCGGAAGATGATCAAAGCAAAGGCCGGAAAAAAGATGCCGCCGCATTGAAGAACGAAGCCATTGATGTCGCATCGATGGTTACGGCGATCTCCATTTTTCTCGGTATCGCAGGATCGAAACTCTTTCACATCTTGGAGAACCTCGGTGATTTCTTCCGCGATCCCATCGGCATGATTGCCAACGGCGGCGGCCTCACATTTTACGGCGGACTTATTCTCGCCGCGCTCGGTAATTACTTTTACCTGCGCTCGAAAAAAATCCTGATTTTAAAATTCTTCGATGCCGCTGCGCCTGCGCTGATGATTGCTTACGGCATTGGCCGCATCGGTTGCCTGCTCGCGGGCGACGGCGATTACGGTCAGCCGACGAAGCTGCCGTGGGCGATGACGTATCCGAACGGCGTCGTGCCGACGCTTGCCGCGCAAAATCCTGATCTGGCAAAACGTTACCGCGAAATGTATCCTGCCGAACCGGTGCCCGTTGATATTCCGGTGCATCCGGCGCCGGTGTACGAAACGCTTTACTCGCTCGTCATCTTCGCCTTGCTCTGGAAACTTCGCACCGAGCCACGGCCTGACGGCTGGATTTTTTTTCTGTATCTCGCGCTGCAGGCCGCGTGCCGCTTCATGGTCGAACTCATTCGCATCAACAACGTCCTCGTCTTCGGTCTCTCGCAGGCACAGGTGATTTCGCTCGCGCTGCTTGCCATTGGCCTCGTAGGACTTTGGCGAGTCTCGGGGAAACCCGGCGGCGAATCGCCGGAAAAAATAAAAGGGCGAGCAGACCGCAAAGCCCTGACGCCGACTTGATCAACCGAACAAAAACATTAAATAGCTATGGTGCTTATCGAACTTTATTCAAAAGATGATTGCCACCTTTGCGATGAAGCGAAGGAAGTCTTGCTCAAGGTGCAACACGAGGTGCCGTTTGAATTGAAGGAAGTTAAAATTCACGACGACGAAAATTTGGTGCGCGAATACGGCACGAAGATTCCCGTCGTTTTTATCAACGGACGCATGGCGTTCAAGTATCACGTCTATGAACTTGAACTGCGCGATAAACTCCGAAGAGAAGGCTCGCTCGTGCCGTAAGCCTATCCATAATGCCGCGTCATCCGAGCGGCTGCAGACTTTGTAAAACCAAACCGATTCTCTGTGCCGGAGAAACTTGAACCCAAATACATTGCCATCGAGGGCGTGATCGGCGCGGGCAAAACGACGCTCGCCATGATGCTCGGCAAACGGCTCGATGCTCGCATCATCTTGGAAGAATTCGACGACAACCCGTTTCTCGAACGCTTCTACGAAAACAGCGACCGCTACGCCTTTCAAACGCAGATGTCGTTTCTGACCAACCGATACAAACAGCAGCAGCAACTTCGTAACCTCGATCTCTTTCACGAGTTTCTCGTCTCCGATTACATTTTCGACAAGGACAAAATTTTCGCCTACCTCAACTTGCAGGACGACGAACTGCGGCTCTACGAAACGATTGTAAACTTTATGGATCGCACGATCACCCAGCCCGACTTGGTTGTCTATTTACAATCGACGCCCGAACGCCTCGTCCGTAACATTCACAAACGCAACCGCGAGATCGAACGCGCGATGCAGGAATCATACATCCGCGACCTGCACGATGCCTACAACTACTTTTTCTTTCGCTACAAAAAAACGCCGCTCCTCATTATCAACACCGCCGATTTGGATTTCGTCAATGACGCGCACGATTTTCAACTCGTCTGCGATCTCATTTTCAAAAAAGCACACACCGGCACGGAGTATTTCAATCCCGAAAAGAGCGAAAAGAAAATCGCCTGAAATAATTCGGGGCAACCCGCGGCGGGAAAGCGGAAACGAATCACACCGGTTTTGCGTAGAGAAAGAGCCAAACTTCTTAGAACCTATTTCCAACGGCAATGATCAGGTTGATTTTGATTTTCTTAGGCATAGTGCTCGCCTACCGCTTGTTGAAAGCGTTTTTGCTGCCGAAAACCAACGCGACATTCTTCTCGTCAGCCGCCGAGCCGCCGCAAACGCCGCCGTCGGTTGATAACTTACCGGAAGCCGAGTTCCGCGAAATCGACAGCCATTTGACCGGCGAACATTCCGAACCGCCCTCTGGACGCAAAACGGAACGGACGGCTTCATAGAAAATCTTGAGACAATCTTGCTAACGCTTGATTGGCCTTCCTTCTGCCGCGTCTCGCGTTTGAAAATTGGGAAATGTCCGCTATATTTGCGTCGCAATTTTGTATTTGACTTGCACTGGGCATTTGTATATGATGACTGAAAAGTGGGCCATCAACTCCCGCTTTTTTTTTTCCCTAACCGGAAGTTTTAAGCCGGAAGTTTCAAGAAAAGCTTTAGGAAATTTTGAAGTTGAAAGGCCGTAACAACCGTCTTTCAGAGTTTTACGTTGGATTGATGAGTTCTGATCCGCAGCGGCTCGACCGGCTGAAATCCCTGTTGCCTTCACTTCTGAAACTGTTTTCGGAACAGCAAAGCAACACGGCAACCCAAACCGGCGCAGCGAACGCGACCGGTGCTGCGATGGATGCCGCAACCGATGAAATCTATCTGGTTGATGTTCAGATTCGCGGCACAGCAGGCACGGAAGTCGTTGAGATTTTCGTCGACACCGATAAAGGCATTTCACTTGACTGGTGTCATCGCCTCAGCCGGTGGCTTTCGGAATGGATGGATGCGAGCGCGGAAGTGGAGCAAATGTTCACCGGTGAGTTTCGGTTGGAAGTTTCATCGCCCGGCGTCGCCCGCCCGCTGATGCTCTCGCGGCAATATCCGAAAAATATCGGACGGCGGCTGAAAGTCAAGTTCAAAGACGCCGAAGGAAATTATCAGACGGTTGAAGGCAAACTTGTAGCCGCCGAACCGGCGCACATTCATCTTGCCGTAACGGCGACAACCAAAGATAAATCCGCGGCGAAGTCCCGCGGTAAAATGGCCGCCGCAGAAATGATTGACATCGCGCTCGATCAGGTCGTTGAGGCCAAAGTTCAATTGCAGTGGTGAGCAATGCCTGCAAGGAAAAATTTTAACAGCAATTATTGATTCGCTAAGGATATGCCAAAGAAAAAGAAAGCTGAGGTTACGCTCGACGAAAGAAAATCAAAAATCACCGAAGCCTTCGGTGCGATTGAAGATTCCGACCGCCTGAAAGACAAAAAGGCCGACGCCGTTGCCGTTAAACTCGACATCGTTGATCTCCTGAAAGAGACCATTCAAAAGCAACTGCGCAAAGATTTCGATCCCGAAGCCAACAGCCGCATCATCATCAACCCTGACCGCGGCGACTTCGAAGTCTATATCGTCAAGAAGGTCGTTGAGGAAGTCGAAGAAGACCGCATCGAAATCAGCCTCGCCGATGTGCGCGAACTGGATGATTCGTTGGAAGTCGGCGACGAGTTTGAAGAAGGGCCGATTCCGCTCGATAAGATTCTGTCGCGGAAATCGATTCAGATTATCAAGCAGGCGGTTCAAAAGAAAGTGCGCGACGCCGAACGCAGCGCGCTCTACGAAGAATGTTTGGAGAAAATCGGCGAAGTGGTTTCGGCGGAAGTGTATCAAGTGCACGGGCGCGACACGATTTTCCGCTACAACACGACGAAAGATCACACCGTCGAATTGTTGATGCCCGAATCGGAAAAGATGCCGAAAGACAACCCGCGCAAAGTGCCTCGCATGCGCGTCTACATCAAAAGCGTCGAACGCGAAAAGATGCGCGTGAAATTGGAGGACGGCACGGAGATTGAAAAAGAGCGCGAAGACGGCCCGATGAAAGTCATCGTCTCACGCACGGATTCGAATTTCCTTCGCAAATTATTCGAAGGCGAAGTGCCGGAAATTTATGAAGGCTTGATCGTCATCAAGAGTATCGTACGGGTGCCGGGCGAGCGGGCGAAAGTTGCGGTGGAATCGACCAGTTCGCGCATTGATCCCGTCGGCGCGTGCGTCGGACACAAGGGCAAGCGGATTCAAAGCATCGTCAAGGAACTCAACAACGAGAATATTGACGTGATCAGTTACAGCGATGAATCGCAGATTTATATCGCCCGCGCATTGCAACCGGCGAAGATCGATCCGATGCTCGTGCATGTAGATCACAAAGGCCACAAGGCGCGCGTGATGCTGAAGCCCGATCAAATCAAGTTCGCCATCGGCAGGAACGGCAACAACATCCGCTTGGCTGAGGAACTGACCGGTTTTGAAATTGAAATCTACCGCGACATCACCGACCGCTCGACCGAAGACTCGGACGACATCGACATCATCTCGTTCCGCGAGGACTTCGGCGACGATATGATTTATCAATTGTTGGAAGCGGGCTTGGATACGGCGAAGAAAATTATCGAAGCGGGTCCTGATGCGGTTGAAAAAGCTCTTACCGCGCATTTCCGGCGCGAAGAGTTGCCGGAACTTCGGGAAGGCCGTCCGGTAAGGCCGCCGATGCGTCCGCGTCTCGTCAGCGAAGACGAGCGGAAACACTGGCGCAAAATGGCGGAGAACATTTACAAAACCATCAGCGAGCAGTTCGAGGCCGATGAAGCCGATGAAGATAACACCTCGAAAAAAGATGCCGGAGCGGAAGCCGCCGAATCGGAAAATATGACTTCGGAAAAATCCGAATCGGATGCGGATGTTGAAACCGATGTGGAGGAAACCGACCTCGCCCGTGATGATGCCAACGATGATGACGAGGAAGAGCCGGAAACTGATGACACAGCGGACGATGAAAAGAATGCCGAAGACGGCGACACAGCGACGGCGGAAGATGATTCGGAAGACGAAAGTTCACAAGAAGATGTGAAAACCGCATCGGATGAAATCAGCGATAAGGCTGATGCTGAAGATGATGCAACGGAAAAAGTAAAAGGCGAGTAATCGCAAGTTTTAAAGGAGCACCGAAGACTGAAAGAAGATAAATTGGAGGCAAGGATGACGGACGAAAAAAAATATAAGGTAGGCGACCTTGCGGAGGAGATTGCCGTCAGCCCAAGTGAACTCTTAGAGTTCCTCAAAGAAAAAGGGATCAAGGTTGCATCGATTTCTTCGCGTGTGGGCGAAGAGGTGCGCGCCATCGTCGTTGGAAATTACAGCGCCGAGAAGAAGCAAAGCGAAGCGCAGCGCAAGCACAAGGAAGACAAGACGCGCAAACTCAAGGAACTTGAGAAACGGTCGCAACCCGCTCCGTCGGCTGCCGACGAGCGTCCAAAGACCAAAGAAAAAAGTCGCGCGGTTGTAAAAAAAGCGGAAGAGCAAACCGTAACGGCAATGCCGCTGGCAGCCCTTGCCGAACCACCGGTTGCGGAGAAAGTCGCCGATGCCGCGCCTGAAATAATATCGGTTGAGCCTGTGGCAGAAACGCCCTCGCGTCCGGTTGAAGCGACGCCTGAACCGGTGAATGAAAAGGCGGTTGAACCCGAACCGCAGCCGACAGAACCACCGCA
>JACMJS010000183.1 GCA_014380515.1 Chlorobiales bacterium | reverse complement strand
TTCGTCATTCTCGCGCTGCTCTCGCTGATTCCGGTTTTTGCGATTACGCATCTGCCGCCTGTCCCGCTCGCGGTTGCACTGATCGTTACCACATTTTTCACGGTGTTCGTTGCAGGGCGGTTCATTCCGGCGATGGCAATGATTACGGGCAGCGTTGCGCCGCAACATCGCGGCAGTTTTATGAGCGTCAATTCATCGTTGCAGCAGTTGGCGTCGGGTGTGGCCTCGTACATTTCGGGATTGATTATCGGCAAATCCGTCAGCGGCGCACTGACGAACTACGACATCGTTGGGTTCGTGGCGATTGGCGCAACATTTATCTGCATCGCGCTCAGCCTTCGGTTGCGGCCTGCGAGCCAAGTCAGCATCGCCGCGCCGATTCCCGCCGAACCTGCATAAACATGTTGTCATTCAGAGCGTAGCGAAGAATCTGCATTTGAATTTTTTGGAAGGCTTAATGCAGATTCTTCACTGCGTTGCACTTCGTTCAGAATGACAGGGAAGAGAATTCAGGAAATAATTTGTCGAGAATTATTTAACTCAATACAGATGGAATACCGAAGCAGTTTCGATTTGACCAACGATTGTAATGTGCCAATCTCTTTAGCGATAGAACCGAGGGTATGATTATATGAATCACACTTCGCAAGTCGATGAAGTGATGGCGAAGAATTGGTGTAGAATGTTCGAGCAAATACAAGATTGTTTCACAGGCGGCTTCGGTCGCCTTTTTTATTGCGCGTTGAAATAAGGTTCGAGAAAAAATCCGGCTACGTTCGGACTGATTAGCCGGTTTTTCCGGCAAGGTGTGGTTTAAGCACAGATTAGAGCGGTCGATTTAAGCCTTGAAAACGGCTGTTTGACGGCTTTGCACTTTGCACTTCGAAAGCGGTTGTGTTAAGTTTATCAAGTCCGTAGCATATGTATGGGGGCTGGCGGATGAAGTAACACTATCAGCAGTACAAGGTTTATGAACCAGTTTTATTCGACGCGGGAACTCTCCGAACTCTGCGGCGTCGCGGAGACAACCGTCAAGCGATGGTCAAATATGGGCATGATTCGCCACCACAAAACGCTCGGCGGACATCGCAAATTCAAGCTTGAAGATGTGCTTGAGTTTCTCAACAAGAACAACATCGCCATTCCCGAAGGCCGTATCGAAAAAATCACCACCGAGAAAAAGTATGCTGAAAGCATCGATCTCGGCACGGAAATTCTCTTCATCAAGCACGACACCGAAAACCTTTCGCAGCGGTTGCTTGAACATATGCTCGCCTTCCGCAAAGACGAAACCGAAACCTTACTCGTCAAAGCTTTAGAAGAAGGCTACTCCTTCGCCGAAATTTTCGATTTGCTCATCGCGCCCGCGATGCACGAAGTCGGGATGCTTTGGGCGACGAAAAAACTCAATGTCGGTGAAGAACACGTGATCACAAGCAATCTCACCGAAGCGATTGTGCGGCTGAAGTCGCGTTTTGAAACTTCACGCGCACATCAACAAAAGCAGCAAAGCCGCAGCACGTGGAAACGCAGTTTTGAAGATCAGCAGATGCCCGCAGACGCCGCCACACACGCCCTCAAAGAAGAAGCCGAACGGCGGCAACCGAAAGCCCGCGTGGTTGTGTGCACTTGTGCCGATTCCGAGATGCACGAAGTCGGATTGCTTGGCGTCTCGCTCGTTTGTCAGAGCGCGGGGTTTGAGGTGAGTTACGTCGGCGGGACGGTGCCGTTCAAAGAGTTGGAAAAACTTATCGAAACGGTAAAGCCTGAGGCGGTGTGTATGTCGATCACGCTGGCCGGGTTGAGCGCGGAGAAACTGCGGCGGTATGAACTTTTCCGCAAGTTTTTAAAGCAGCGCGGCATCCGGCTTATCATCGGCGGACAGTTTTTCGGCGAAAAGAAATCGCGTCCGATTGAGGCCGACCTTCGCGCCCGAAACTGTCAGGAACTTGAGCAATACCTCAAGGAAAATTTCGAAATGGATTGAGTAAAGTTTTTAGTAGTAGGCAGTGCGGTTGATGCTCTATGCAGCCGCAAAAGTGAAACGCCGGTGTAGAACAAGTTATCATCTGTACAACGCCGGAGCAGTAAGCAGTACAATGTTTTAATTTATCAGGAGAATTACCATCATGGCTGACCAAGATCAGAAGCCGACCGGCGCAACCGGCGGCGATGGCGGCGCAAAGAAGCCGCCGCTGCAAGCCGCAAAACTTCAGGCAGCGGCCAAGCCGCTGGCCGCTGGCGCAAAGCCCGCTCTTCAGGCGACCGCCGCCAAAGCCGCACCCGCAAAGGCGGGAGCGGTTGCTCTCAAACCTCCGATTCCCGAAGCCGACGTTTCGGAGATGAAACGCTTCTTGCTCAAGCGCACCGAAACGCGCACGACGAAGTGGTTTCAAATCTTCGATGCCGATAAGTTGGACGATGAACAAGTCTTCGGCGGCCATCTTGCCTTGCTCGGTACGCTCGGCGTCGTGATGGGCATTTATTATATCTCCGGCCTCCAGATCAATCCGTTCAACGGCGGTCCGGGCTTTTACGACAACTGGTTTTACTTGTGCATCAAACCGCGGCTCGTTTCGCTCGGTATTGATACCTACAAAACCGACGCCGTTTCGCTCACGCACGCCGCGAAGAACCTGCTCTGGTGGGCTGGTATTCACTTCGCCGTCGGTGCGTTTTTCATCTTCGGCGGATGGCGGCACTGGACGAAAAATCTTTATAACCCGTTTACCGGACGCCGCGGCAACTTCCGCGATTTCAACTTCGCGTGGATTGCAGGCCGGAGCGCAAAGAACTACGCCGAAGCGTGGGGCGCACACGTCATTTATCTTGGCTTCGTGTTCCTTGCGTGGGGCATGGTGATGTGGCTCGTCTTGAAACCCAACTCCGTTGATCCCAATCTTGCGCTCGGACCCAATCTCGATTTCCAAACCATCGGCGCGGAAAACTTCATGGCGTTCTTCTGGGGCGCGGTGCTCTTGGGTATCGGCTTCTGGCTGTGGAGCAACCCGCCGCGCGTCGCCGAACATTTGAACGACGACATCAAAGCGATCTTCTCCGTCCATATGACGGCGATTGGATACATCAACATCGCGCTCGGCGTGATCGCGTTCGTCGCCTTCCGCAAAGATCAGTTCTTCTACAATCAACTCAACGATCTCGTCTTTTATATTTACGGCGAACCGTTCAACCGCGTGCGCGGCGGCGTGGTCGAGAATCCCGCATTTCCAGCGTTTGCGATTTTGCCGAAGTCGGGCGCGAGTTTCGGTATGTCGCAGGTTGTTATCAACTTGCTCGCGTTCAACCATGTCATTACCGGCACCTTGTATTTGTTCGGCGGCGTCTTTCACGGCGGTCAGTACTTGCTGCGGATTCAGATGTCGGGACTGTACAACCAAATCAAATCGAAATGGATTTCGTTGGGCCGCGACAAAGAATTTCAAGTCAAGTTCTTGGGCGTGGTGATGGTGCTCTGCTTCACGACGATGATTTCGGTTTATGCGGTGATCTGCTGGAACTCGCTGTGTGAATTGAACCAACTCGGTTGCAATATCTCGATGTCGTTCTACTGGCTGAGGCCGTTGCCGCTGTGGTCGTGGATGTTCACGAATCCTTCCGTCAATGATTGGTGCGCGGTGCACGCCTTGACTGCGGGTTCGCTCTTCTGCTTGGTCGCGCTGGCACGCATTGCGTTCTTCTCGCACACCTCGCCGCTCTGGGAAGATTTGGGCTTGAAGAAAAACTCATTCTCGTTCCCGTGCTTAGGCCCCGTCTATGGCGGCACGTGCGGCGTCTCGATTCAAGATCAACTTTGGTTTGCGATGTTGTGGTCGATCAAAGGCTTGTCGGTGTTCGTATGGTATATCGACGGCGGATGGCTGGCATCAATGAACTACGGTATGGCCGTTGCCGATTGCAACATGTGGGACACGATGATCAAAGGTCTGTACGCGCAGGAAGCAATTCAGGCGGGTATAGACCCCGCGAAATACATGTACCAATACAACGCGCACTACACGGGCGGCGTCTTCTACTACATGTGGACGGAAACGCAATCCATCTGGGCGTCGGCGCACTTAACCGTCGTCTTGCTCATCGGCCACTTGATTTGGTTCATCAGTTTCGCGGTATGGTTCAAAGATCGCGGCTCGCGTCTTGAAGGTGCGGATATTCAAACGCGCACCGTGCGGTGGATGGGACAGGTATTTCTCAAGCGTGATGTCAAGTTCCGTTTCCCTGTG
>JACMJS010000182.1 GCA_014380515.1 Chlorobiales bacterium | reverse complement strand
GTGCGTTCGGCGAGTTCTATTTCCAACGTGCGCAATTCTTCCTTCACGCTGCGGGCTTTCTCCGCCTTATCGGCCTGACGCTCCAGCGATGCGACTTTCTTTTCAACCTCGATTACGATGTCTTTGACGCGCGACAAATCCTGCTCGGTCGTTTCCAACTTCTTGAATGTCTGACGGCGGCGTTGTTTGTACTTCGTGATGCCCGCCGCTTCCTCAAAAAGTTTGCGGCGTTCGTCGGCGTTCTCGGAAAGAATCTGCTCGATCATTTTGAGTTCGATGACCGAATAAGCGTCGCTGCCCATGCCGGTATCGACGAATAAATCCACGATGTCCTTCAACCGGCACGGCACTTTATTGAGCAGATATTCGCTGTCGCCGCTTCGGTAAAGTCTGCGCGTGATCGTTACTTCGGTGTATTCCGTCGGCAAGATATTTTTCGTGTTCTCGATGGTGATGGAGACTTCCGACATGCCGAGCGGCTTGCGCGATTTCGTGCCGTTGAAAATGACGTTCTCCATTTTATCCGAGCGGAGCACGCTGGTTTTTTGTTCGCCGAGCACCCACCGGATCGCATCAACGATATTGGTTTTGCCGCAACCGTTCGGCCCGACGATGGCCGTCAGGCCGCTATCGAACTTGACGCCGACGCGCTGTGCGAAACTCTTAAAGCCGAAAACTTCTAACTTGGAGAGATACATTTCTTTTTAAAGTTGGTTGGTTTATTGGCGGCGTTGCTTGTAATCGCTCAACCTGCAAATACATATTTATTTTCCGCCGGCACGTTTACTTTCCGCTGACGCTCGTGCGGCTTTGCGGTTGCCAATACTCGATGTAGGCGGCGGTGCGGTTGTTGCGGTCGTACAGATAGATGATCAGCGAGAGCGCAACCGCGACGGATAAAAAGCCGACGACCTGCACCCGCACCCGTCCCATTTCGCAGATGACGCCGAGGCCGCGAAACAGCCGTACGAGCGAGAAGAAAAAAAATGCGAGCGATACACCCGTCATTGCCACCACGAACACGGTGCTTTCCAGCCGGTCGATGAAGGCGGCGATGAAGACGAGCAAAACCCAATGCGCGCCCGACCATACCCATACATTGAGCACTTGCAAATAATTGACCCGCGATCTGCCGCCGATGAATAAGTAAAGTTTGATGAGCGCGGCGAGCATCAGCGAGAGCAGAATGAAGAACAGGCTGTAGACCAGCGTCCCGACGAGCGGCGTAAGCGTAAGCCAATTAAGCCATTCCTTTAGAAGGTTGATGGTAACCGCGTGGCTGAACCAAAACTCAAAGGCCGCGCTGCCGCGGGAACTGTATGCGAGTGCAGCCAGAATCGATCCCCACACGAGCGATAAAATGCCGAGCAGGATGAGCGGATCGAGTACGATGTTGATGCGCTGATCGCGGATGTCCTGATACAAACTGAACGGACGCACCATCGCGCGGACGACGTTTTCACGCAGCCGCTTGCGCTGATTGAGTGCGAAGACCAAGAGCGCGGTCAGTACAACGCTGATGAGTACGAGCGCAGGCGAGAACTCCGGCTCTTTGTTGCCGATGGGCGGGTTGTAAATTTTTTCGCCGTCGTACAGCGATTTGACCATCTGAAACGCAGACTTTTTTTCGCGTGTAAAACTCGTCAGGCCGGTCGTTGCGAGATAGGGATCGGCGTGTTCGCTGAAGAATAGTGGCGGGCGGGCGAGATGATAATCCGTAAGCGACATAGCGAACACGCCGAGCACGGATGATTTCTCGCGGTCAAGTTGCTCGACTGTTTTGTAAGTGTCCATCAAGAATTTCGCTTGATGTTCCAGTGATCGCGCGTCGCTGTAGCCGTTGTGGTTGTCCGGCGATGCCGCGACGCCGTAGCCCAGCACCGTGATGCTTTGTTCCGGCCACAACGATTGCAACCGCCGCAAGCCCGATTCGATATCCGCGGGCGAAGCGATTCCATCGCCGGTAAACCCGATGAAGTCCATTTGATTGATGACTTCGGGCGACGGGATGTTGCTTGCCTGTACGGCGGTGTTCGGAGAAAAATAACAGAGCAGTTGCGGCTCTTCGCGGGCGACGGCGGCAAGTTGTTTCAAATAGTTTATCGACCCCGCGTCGCCCGCATCGATCCCGTTGCCAAGGCCGATAGCGATGGCGGAAGGATTCCACTCGCACGATTCAAGCCACTCGCGCAGAAACGCTTGTGAATTTTCCGTGAAGGTATTGCCGCCGAGTATCTCCGGCGGAACATTGCGCACGGGCAACTCGCACAGCACCACGATTCCCAAACTGTCGCAGAGCCGCGTCCAGAGCGGGTTTGGCGCACATCTCAGGCGAATGGCATTCGCACCCGCCAGTTTGACGAGTTGTAAATCGCGCAGAATATCTTGCTCCGACATTGCCGAAGCCGAGCGTTCGGATTCCTCCGACACGTTGAGGCCTTTCAATCGCAGCGGCTCGCCGTTAAGCAAAATTTTTCCGCTGTCTACTTTGATACTTCGGAATCCGGTGCGCAGCGACAGATCATCAACGGGCAACAATCCTTTTCGAAGGGCGAACTCAAGGCGGTAGAGCGACGGGCTTGAAGGCCGCCACGCTTTGACGCCCGCAATCTTCACCGTGATTTCTTCTGAAATAATCCGGTCGCTTTCCGGTTGAAAGGTGAAGAGGATGTTTCTATCGATCAAGGCAAGCGTGTCGTTAGCCATCAGCCGCAGCGATGCGGTGAAGGCGGTTGTGCCGAGCGAATCAACCTGACGGCTGAGTGCCGAAAGATTTCCCGACTTGATCTTGAAACGCAGATTGAGTTGCAGTGAATCTTTTTGAACGAATGCGTACTGCACATCAATGTCCTCAAAGTGCACTTCGGGCTGCACAGAGAGATACAAGTTTCGGAAAATTCCGCCGAAGGTTTTCGGATCGCCTGCTTGAGGTTTGACCGGAATGGTTTTTTCGGCATCGAGCTTGCTGCTGACGACGATGGTGAGTTTGTTTTCCGCATCGAACTTCAAGTATTCGCTGCTGATGACGGTGCTGAATACCGTGCCGCTGCCGGTGTGCGAACGGATGAACTGATCATTGATGAAAATTTCGCAACCGCTTGCGATGCCTTCGCTTTGAAGATCGATGTGTTTGTTCTCGAAGTCTTTGGGCAACCGGAAAGTGCGTTCGAATACGACGCGGCCTTCGAAATCGAATGCGGCGGGAATATAAATTTCCTGCCGCGAGCCGTTGGGCAGCGTCGCCGTCCAAGTGCCTGCGAGCGGAATCACTTGCCGTGATTGTGAGGCGGGCGAGATCGGCGGCGTTGCCGTGGTGATCGTACGGTTTTCGAAAAAGGTATACGCCGTCTGCGCGCGAACACTGACGGAAAAACAACTAAGCAGACTAAGAAGTAGCGGGAGGAAAAGTAGATTTTTATGGATGCAGTTCACTGTGGATTGATTTCAATACGGTTGGTTTTGCGATGAAACACGGCGGCTTCGCAGTGAAAAATTAGTTGAACTCGGAAAGAAATGTGGTAAGACCGGTGAGACACGGATTTTCAAAGTCGAAGTATTTATCCAAGGCGGCAATTCCCAACTCACGTATCAAATGTTTGCCTTCATATTTCGCGGCGAGAAAAGATTGAACTTTCATCTTGCCTACTCTGTGTCCAAATCTTTTTTCATCAACCGACAAACATTGTATGAATGTGTCTACGCATTTCATCTTGGCGGCGTCTTCTTCTTTTATCATCTCGAAGGATAGGTCTTCTAACGCTCCACCGCGTTGATTGTCTGGCATAATGAACACGCCGACGCGCAGTTTCTCACCGGTGAAGGTCCCCATCTTTTGCGGCACAGCGATGCTTTCGCCTCTTGCAGTTTCACATTTTCTCAATAATGTGTCTTGCACACTTTGAAACGTGTTTGCAGCATTTTCGTCGGCATCTCTGACAATGGCAAGCGTTTTCACATCGGTAAACATTCTGGTGTATACCGGTACTTTTATCGCAAAATTCTCTTCTCCGCCGACGTCTATCACTTGAATACTTTCGCTCTTGTTAATTGCTTTTAAAAGTGCTGCAAAGAAATTCACCTCGTCTTTGCCTTCCACAAATAACAATTGCGGTTTTGTGATTTTCTCAGGCTCCCATTCTTTTTTTTTCTTTTCTGCCATTTACCTGACTTCAATATTTTCTTCAACCGCGCCTTGCAGTAACTCACGGCGATAATCCGTTGCAAAAGATTCTTCTCCAATCTTGTTTATTCTGAAGAGCCGCGTGTCGTCCTGTCCCAGTCCTTCGGCGTTCGCAAATGCACCGACGCACTCCCACGAATGCGTCGTTGCGAAGACTTGAACATTAAATTCTTTAGCTGCCTCAAACACAGCCTTCCAAAGAATCTCCTGTGCAGAAACGTGTAGTCCGTTGTCGATTTCATCTATCAAAATAAGTCCGTTCGCCGTCTTTGACATGAAGAGGAATACCGTAAGGAGTTTGAGCAATCCATCGCCCACGCTGCCTAATGGAAGGAGTTGAGTTATTCCCGCCATGCGTACATAAATGGAGTTGCCCACGTGTTCCAATCCCTCAATTGCAGGCTCTACTTTACGAAGCAGCGCAATCAATCTTTGCGTTTGCTGCTTCACCTGAATTTCATCGAAGGCATTTAAAACGGTTTCGTTTCGATGATGCGTAATTCCGGCACTATAGAAAAAGGCGTTGAATCTTTGAGGCTTGTTTTGAGACGTCTTCGCAGGCTCTACTTTAAGACTGTCTCCATCACGAAACACCTTCACGCCTATCGTATTTTTTTCCGTAACACTCGACCCGTATTCCAAATGATACGAAAGTCCTCGTCTTTGTAGGGCGGAGTCAGATAGCAGTTCATCGGAGACTTTTTCGATTCCTTCGATAGATAGAGATGAAACAAGCATGCTGTAACGCATTACCGTCAGTTCTCTTTCTTCTTCTTTCTCCTCTCCAAATGAAATACGTGCATGCAGTTTTATTGCTTCGCTCTCTGATAAGTTGTAGAAAAACGATTCCCAATAGTTTTCATCCTCAATCAAGATTTGCCGCTGTGCATTCATCGTTACAGGAGCCGTAGGAATTAACGGCTGGGAGAGCAACCCCAAACTTTCAAGCACGGTTGTTTTGCCGGAGTTATTTCTTCCGACGAGCAGATTCACTTTGCGCAAGTCGCCGATGTGCAACTTCTTGATGCCGCGAAAGTTTTCGATCTCCAATTCCTTAAACATGATTCGCCCTGATACTTTTATGCGTTCCAAAATTCCCTGTCTAAACTGCGGTACTGAATCGCTTGTAACAGATGCTTCATTTCAATCTCCGGCGAGCCTTGCAAGTCGGCAATCGTGCGGCTTACCTTTAAAATCCGGTCGTGTGCCCGCGCCGATAAATTCATCTTCTTCATCGCCAAGCCAAGCCGCTCTTCGCTTTCGGCGTTCAACTTGCAAAAAGTTTTAATCATCCGCGTCGTCATCTGTGCATTGCAGAACACCGATTGATCGCGGTAATTTTTGAATCGCTCGCTTTGAATCTGCCTCGCCCGAATCACCCGCTCCCGAATTACCGCCGAAGTCTCGCCCGCCGTGCCGGAAATCATTTCCTTGTGATTGACCGACGGCACATCGACGTGAATATCGATTCGATCCAACAACGGTCCCGAAATTTTCGAAAGATACCGCTGTATCTGTTGCGGCGACGCGGTGAAATTGCCATGCTCATCTTTGAGCGCGCCCGCGGGGCTTGGGTTCATCGCCGCTACCAACATAAAGCTTGCCGGATACTTGATCGAGAGCGCCGCCCGCGACACCGTAACCTCACGGTCTTCAAGCGGCTGGCGCATCACCTCCAACGCCTGCCGCGAAAACTCCGGCAACTCATCCAAAAACAAAACGCCGTTGTGCGCAAGGCTGACTTCGCCCGGCTTTGAACTCGCGCTGCCGCCGATGAGCGCAACGCTCGAAGCCGTGTGATGCGGGCTGCGAAACGGACGCACCGTAACCAGCGCATCATTTGCTTTCAGCATTCCGGCGACGGAATAAATCTTCGTCGTCTCCAAGGCTTCATCGAGCGAGAGCGGCGGCAAAATCGTCGGCAGGGCTTTGGCGAGCATCGTTTTGCCGCTGCCGGGCGCGCCGATCATAATCAAATTGTGTCCGCCTGCTGCTGCAATCTCAGCGGCCTTCTTGGCTTCGGCTTGGTCTTTGATGTCGGCAAAGTCCAACAGATGCGTTTGCTCCGCGCCGAAAATGGTTTCGAGTTTAACGCTCTCCGGTTCGATGTTTATTTCACCGTTCAAAAAACCAACGGCTTGG
>JACMJS010000181.1 GCA_014380515.1 Chlorobiales bacterium | reverse complement strand
TACAACTGCATAAAATTTTTTTAGATTTTTTCCTGAAAGTCTTGGCCGAAAAGGTGGCTTGTGCTATTTTAAGTCCGACTTAAATAGTCCGGCTTCGCAAAAACGTTTTCAGGCTGCACTTCCTTATCACTGCTGAAAACTTTGCCCGTAACCTCAACGCTTGTGGGTTTCTTTGAAAACTGAAATCCGACTAAAACAGTCTGATATACAAATGACTTTGACGCACGCACGCTGATGTTGAAACTGACGAAAAAATTTGAATACGGCCTTTTGGCGATTCAGTACATCGCGGCGATGAAACCGGGCGAGGTCGCTACCGCGCGGCAGATTTCGGAGGAGATTGGAATTCCGTACGAGTTCGTCGCCAAAGTGCTTCAGCAACTCGCCAAAGAAAGTTTGATCGATTCGGTGCAAGGCGTGCGCGGCGGATATAAACTCAATCGCCCCGCAGCCAACATTTCGCTTTCGCAAGTTGCCGCTGCCATCGAAGGGCCGATCCAACTTATCGAATGCGAAGGCAACGAAACCCCATGCGATATGCTCGGTACATGCACGATCAAAAAGCCGCTCACGAAAATTCAAAAACGCTTCCGCGAAATTTTCGATGAAGCGACGCTCGAAGAAATTCTTTAAAAAGTTTAAAAAGTAAACAGGAGAGTAAAACAATGCTGGATTTAAGCCGCCCGATTTATTTAGATAACAACGCTACAACGCCGCTCGATGCCCGCGTCTTGGAAGCCATGATGCCGTATCTGACCAACAAGTTCGGCAACGCCGCCTCACGCAACCATTCATATGGTTGGGAATCTGAGGAAGCGGTAGAGATCGCCCGCGAGCAAGTCGCCAAACTCATCGGCGCCGATCCGAAGGAAATTATTTTTACCAGCGGCGCAACCGAGAGCGACAACATCGCGCTCAAAGGTGCGATTGAGATGTACAAGGAAAAAGGCAACCATATCATCACGCTGCAAACCGAACACAAAGCCGTGCTCGATACTTGCCACCGTTTGGAGCGCGAAGGCGTTGCAACGGTAACTTATCTCGCGCCGCAAAAAGACGGTTTGGTTAACCTTGCCGAACTTGAAGCCGCAATCACCGAGAAGACGATCATGATCTCCATCATGTTTGCCAACAATGAAATCGGCGTTGTGCAACCGGTCAAAGAAATCGGGGAGTTGTGCCGCAAACATAATGTGCTGTTCTTCACCGACGCGGTGCAGGCCGTGGGCAAAGTGCCGATCGATGTCAATGAAATGAAGATCGATGTGCTTGCAATTTCCGGCCACAAAATTTACGGACCGAAGGGCATTGGTGCACTTTATGTTCGCCGCAAAAATCCGCGCGTCAAACTGGCGGGCATCATCGATGGCGGCGGGCACGAGCGCGGGATGCGCAGCGGCACGCTCAATACGCCGGGTATCGTCGGGCTTGGCAAAGCGATGGAACTTGCGGGCGAAGAATTGGAATCCGAAACCGTGCGGCTGACGAAGTTGCGCGACCGTCTGAAAGATGAACTCATGTCGCAGTTGGAAGAGTGCTACATCAACGGCTCGATGGAGCACCGTTTGCCGGGTAATCTCAACATCAGTTTCGCATATGTTGAAGGCGAAGGTTTGATGATGGGCATGAACAATCTGGCCGTCTCGAGCGGCTCGGCCTGCACATCGGCGTCGCTTGAGCCCAGTTACGTGTTGAAGGCGTTGGGCGTCGGCGATGAACTGGCGCACTCCTCGATCCGCTTCGGCCTTGGCCGCTTCACGACGGCGGAAGAAGTTGATTTTGCGATTGAAGAAACCGTGAAAGCCGTAACGAAACTGCGCGAGATGTCGCCGCTCTATGAAATGGCCAAAGCCGGTATCGATTTGAAATCAGTGCAATGGACGGATCATCATTAAGTATTTAAAATGCTCTCCTTTGCGAAAGGGGAGTGCAGAGGGGTTCAAACAATTTTTTAACTCATAAACTTTTACTCAAATGGCATACTCAGAAAAAGTGATTGATCACTACAACAACCCGCGTAATGTCGGCAGCTTGGATCAGCAAGACGATGCAGTCGGCACCGGCATTGTCGGCGCGCCGGAATGCGGCGATGTGATGAAGTTGCAACTGCGCATCAACGAAACAACGGGCGTGATCGAAGACGCGAAGTTCAAGACCTTCGGTTGCGGATCAGCGATTGCATCATCATCGCTGGTTACAGAGATGGTGAAAGGCAAGTCGGTTGATGAAGCCTTTGCAATCAAGAATACGGAGTTGGTGAAAGAACTTAATTTGCCGCCGGTCAAGATTCACTGTTCGGTGCTCGCTGAAGACGCGATCAAAGCCGCGATTGCCGACTTCCGTAAGAAGCAGGAAGCGAAGCGTCAGCAAGTCGTGGCCGAAGTTAAAGCGTAACGAAGCATCAATTTTTTTAAGGAGAAACAAATAATGACTACAGCAACAGAAACCGCGCCATCCAAAATCACCGAAGCCACTGAAGCCACTGAAGAAGTACCGCTCATCAGCGTCTCGGAAGGCGCACAAGCGCAGGTAGAGCGGTTGAAGCAGCAGCAGAATCTCGGCGCGGACTATGGTTTGCGCGTCAGTGTGAAAGGCGGCGGTTGTTCGGGACTCTCGTACGGCTTGGACTTCGACAATGAAGAGCGGACAGGCGATCAGATTTTCGAGCATCGCGGCGTCAAACTGTTCGTCGATATGAAATCATTTTTATACCTCGCGGGCACGCGGTTGGATTTCTCGGACGGGTTGAACGGCAAAGGGTTCAACTTCGTCAATCCGAATGCGGAGCGGACATGCGGCTGCGGAGAATCCTTCTCGGTCTAAAACGGAGGACACACGATGAGTATGACTGCGAGACCGCCGGTTTTGCCGGACGCCGCCGACGACCATGTGATTTATCCGTCGAATGTAAAGATGCCACAGGGAGAAAAGCACCATGATATTTGCTTAAACATCTTGCTGTTCTTGCAAGTGATGTATGGAGACGATGAAACAATGCATGCGGGCGGAGACATTTTTTGTTATTACATCAAAGGCAACCCGCGCAAAAGTTTTGCGCCCGATGCGTTCGTTATTAGAGGCATCGACAAAAAGCCGCGAAAGGTTTTCAAACTTTGGGAAGAACCGTTGGACTTTCGCTTTGCTCTTGAGGTATGGTCGGATTCGAACACCGAATTGGAAAAGCGGCAGAAGTTCGCACTCTATCAAGATACCGTTCGCGCTCTGGAATATGCCGAACTTGATGAAGATACCGGAAAACTGACCGGCTACAGGCTCAATGAAGACGGGCTTTACGAGGAGATCACGCCTGAATCCAACGGGCGAATGAATTTCAATGAATTGGATGCTGAACTTTGTTACGAAGGCGACTTGCTGCGCCTGTATCGTAACGGCGAAAAAATTCCGACGCTTGCCGAAGCCTTGTATAAAAAATGAACGAGGTTCGAAAGTTCGAAGTAAAATCGCAGGAAGACGTGTGGTTCTATGAAAAGCAGTTGAATCTCTTCGACGTCTTAGATTTCTTTCCGCCCGATGCGATTGAATCTAAAACGGGCGAACATGGCAAGCCGCTCACGATTGAAACCGATTTAGGCTGGTCGTTCGATACCGACATTGAACGCGGCAAATTTTGTTTCCGCAAGAAATCGAAATCATCTGACGGTACGGGAAAGTGGGTTCAAGCGTCCGGCCTTAAAGCGGGCGACCGCATCGTGATTGAAAAGACGGGTGATCGCACCTACCGGCTCTCTAAAGAATCAACATAATCAGTCAAACAACGATGATTATTCTCCTGTTCGTTATCATCGCCGCCGCCATCCTTTACTTCGCTGCGCGTTCGCGGCGAGAACAAAATCTTGAAAGTGAAATGCGAACAGGACTGTCCGGTTTGCCGACAGGCGAACGGATGATGAAGAACGGCGGACGTTTCGAATTAAAAGTAGAAGATGTGTTTTCGCTTAACGCACGCGGCATGGTTGTAACCGGACAAGTGGCTTCGGGCAAGGTGCGTGTGGGCGACAGCGTGATGATCCGGCGGTAAAGCGGTCAGCAGTTGCTCACGAACATTACCGGCATCGAAATGTTTCGAAAGACCGCAGACGTTGCCGTAGCCGGAATGAACGTCGGCTTGTTGCTTGGCGGCGTTGAGAAAAGCAGCGTGGCTTCCGGCGACCGTATCACCGCACTCGGAAATTGAAAGGAAAGTCAAAAAGAAACAAGACGGATAAACCAAGAAGCGTTCGGGAGAATCGAACATCGCTAGCATGGCCAACATGGATATTGTAGCAACTTTCAGCGGCGCGGTTTTGCTCGCCGCACTCATCTTGGGATTTCCGCGCGCAATCATTTCAAATGCTTTGAAAACATTCGGTGAAAAGTTGAGTGAAGAAGCCGCGCGGCTTTCCGCCGGTGCATCGCTACCGCCGGATGAGCCGGAAGCCAATCCGAATCACAATTGACTGTAACAAACAATGGAAAACACAACTGCACTTTTAGAGTTTGATCTTCAGGATTTCTTATGGAACGGCATCTTGAAAGAATCCGTCTTCCGCGAGAAATTGGAGCAGCACGATTGGTCGAAGTATGATGGCAGAAAAGTCATCGTCAAAGGCTGCGGCTCCGTCCCGATTCCGACATGGGCATACATGGTCGTTACCGCCTATCTCGTGCCGCACGCGCAGAAGGTCATGTACGGCGAAGCCTGCGCGGCTGTGCCCGTCTTCAAACGCGCGAAAGAAACGCAACCCGCCGCATCGAAAGAGAACAACGAAACCGACTTCGATGAAGCCGCGAAGTATGTGCTCGAAAAAAATGCCGAACTTTACAGACGGCTGGCTTGATGCGATACTTGTCTTTGGACGAAGTGTTGAAGTTGCACGAGTGGGTGGTGTCGCAATCCGGCGGAAGTTTTGGAACACGGGATAAGGGTGCGTTGGAATCCGCTATCGCACAACCTCAGTCGAGTTTCGACGGAAAAGATTTATACCCAAGCCTTGTCGAAAAGGCTATAGCCTTGGCGTATTCTTTGGCAATGAATCATCCGTTCATTGACGGAAACAAGCGGATTGCACATCTTGCGATGGAAACTTTTCTTTTTCTTAATGGCCATGAAGTGGCGGCCTCGATTGATGACCAAGAAAAAATGTTTCTCGGCGTGGCTGGCGGTGAAATCAAACGCGGCGAGTTCGAAGCGTGGCTCGAAAGTAAAATCGTAACGAAGCAAAAATGAAAAAGGCGTTCAAGTGAACGCCTTTTTTATGCTTATGAAAACCGGTCGAGTTTTAATACATCACTCCACCTATATCCGAAAATGTCTCCTGCTAAAATGTCATCAATCTTATCAAATGAATACCCGCCATCATCGCCATTGTTGAAGAACAAAAAACGGTGCTTGTCAGTCGTCATCAAGAAATAATAAAGCACCGGTTGCTTTGTATCGAAAGTCTCTCCGATTCCGAACTTCATATTTTCAATCTTATTGCCCACAAGTTTTGCCAACTCTTCATCTTCCATACTACCTGTGATAGAAGTTACTTGATACGGGTCTTCGTAGTGCAGATCATTTGGAGTAATCCAACCTTCACGCTTTTCAAAAAGTATAGTATCGCCATCATTACTAATGATGAGGCTAAATGATGTATTCGCCTCTAAACTCCTGAGATTGAAGTGTAATTCACACAATATGTATTCCAAGGCTAAAACAACCTTCAGTATCTCGACGATTTCAAGCTTTTCCATCATCGGCAGATATTTATTTCAGCGCGACTTTCATCGCGTTGTCGGCGAGCTTGAGCACTTCGGTTGGGAAGATGCCCATCAGGAAAACAATGACGGCAATCGCCACGAGCGCGAAACTTCCGGTCGCGTTGGCGTTTGCTTGCGGCGCGGGTTCGGGATCTCGCATGAACATGAAAATTACCACGCGCAAATAGTAATAAACCGAGACGACGCTGGCGAGCACGCCCACAATCGCCAGCCAAGTTAAATCCGCTTCGACCGCCGCCGCGAACACTTTATACTTTCCGACGAACCCGCCGAACGGCGGCAAGCCCGCCAGACTGAACATAAACACTGCCATCAAACCGGCGAGCAACGGATGCTGCTTGAACAAGCCCGCGTAGTCCGAAGCGTTCGTCAAGGTGCGATGCCGCTCCAACACCGCAATCACGCCGAACGCGCCGACGTTCATCAATGTGTAAATCAAGGCGTAGTACAGCACGCCGCTGTAGCCTTCGTTACTGCCTGCCGCAATCCCGACGAGCATATAGCCCGCATGTGCAATCGATGAATAGGCCAGCATCCGCTTCAGATTATCCTGCGTGAGCGCGGTGATGTTGCCGACGGCCATGGTCGCCACTGCGATATACGCGAACGCCGTTTGCAAGACCGCGTTGTTCGGCAGCGCAATTGAAATGTTCGAGAGCACAATGATCAGCGAACTAAATGCTGCGGCTTTCGAGCCGGTGGACATAAATGCCGCCGCTGTTGTCGGCGAGCCTTCATAGACATCGGGCGTCCATTGATGGAAGGGCACGGCGGAAACCTTGAAGAGAAATCCGATCATCAGGAGCGAGAGGCCGATCCAGAAAAGCGTCGAGACGCCGTTCGTTTGTAATGATGCGGCGATGCGCGGGAGCGCGAGTTCGCCCGTCGCACCGTAGATGAGTGCGATGCCGTAAAGAAAAAATCCCGTCGCAAACGAACCGAGCAAAAAGTATTTCATGGCCGCTTCGTTCGACCGCACGTCTTTGCGGAGCATTCCGGCGAGCGTGTAGAGCGCAACGGACATCGTTTCAAGGCCGATGAAAATGACGGAGAGATTCGCCGCCGAACCCATCAGCATCATGCCGATGGTGGAGATGAAAAGAATGATGTAATACTCGCCGAAGTTGATTTCCTCTTCCTCCAGATATTTATCCGAGATGCTGACGACGAGCAAGCCCGAAACGGCGAAGATGAAATTTGAAAAGTTGGTGAAAGTGCCCGTCCGCAACATCGTGCCGTAAGCATAGCCTTCCGGCGAAGGAATCAGAAAAATCGAAGCGATGATGCCTGCGAAGCCAATCGCCGTCAGCCACCGCGTGAGGTTCGCATTGTGCACAAAGGCTTCGCAGAGAATCAGTACGAGCACCCAAACGGTGGCGATGGTAATCGGAAGCGTGAGCAGTAAATCGTTGAGCATCTGACTGAAATTTGAAAATGAAAATGTAAAAAATGACGCGACGGTTAATCAGATTTATCAGGCTCGCCGGAAAGACGG
Organism: Chlorobiales bacterium; assembly: GCA_014380515.1. Classification (GTDB taxonomy): domain Bacteria; phylum Bacteroidota; class Chlorobiia; order Chlorobiales; family JACMJS01; genus JACMJS01. The sequence continues at coordinate 1,316 of JACMJS010000181.1, read as the reverse complement.
CGAAGCGTATTTCGGCGGCTATGAATTACAGTAAGAATGACAACTGCGTCGTCCGTGGTTTCATAGATGACGCGGTAATTACTGGGCGATGATTTCACGAAGACGAGAGCGTTTTAACTCAGGCACACGGCGACCGCTTTGCGGAAAGTGTTGTAATTGTTCTGCGCGGTCATAAATATTCATCACGGTTGTTTCGGCATAGTCCAGCGAATCACGGGCGATGAAGTCAAAGATTTCGGTGAGGTCGCGTTCCGCTTGCGGCGTCCAAACGAGTTCAAGCATGAGGCTTGAATTTTTTTTGCAACCGGCGTTTCACTTCTGCGTGAGGCGTCGTTTTACCCGCGTCCGCTTCGGCTAAACCGCGTGTGATTTTTTGAAGCACGTAGAGTTCATACATCATGTCTTCAAACGACGCAGCGTCGTCCATTTGCTTCAGCACGCGAATCGCTTGTGCTCGCGGCGACGATGCGTTTTTCGGTAATGCAGGTGATTTCATCGAATCAATAAAAATTATTTTTGGCTGACTTGCTGCGTCTTCAACACATGCTCGATCACGGCTTGCGACGACTTCTCGGAGAGTTTCATAAACTGATTGGGCGCGATGCCGATCCACACAATGAAAACACACATCACCGTAGCGAGGGCGATTTCACGCGCGTCTAAATCATGCAGCGTTTTATTTTTCTCGTTCGTCAGCGGACCCAAGAAAACTTTCTGAAACATCGGCAGCATATACACCGCCGAAAGAATCACGCCGATTGCGCCCAGCATCGCATACACGCCCGTACCCAGCACCGCCGATTTAAACGCGCCCATCAAAATCAGGAACTCGCCGATGAACCCGTTGAGTCCCGGCAAACCGACCGATGCCAGCGTCGCAATCAAAAAGAACATCGCAAAGACGGGCATCTGCTTTTTGAGGCCGCCATATTCCGAAAGCAATCGTGTATGCCGCCGTTCGTAAATCATGCCGATGAGCATAAAGAGCAGTCCCGTCGAAAGGCCGTGGTTGATCATCTGAATGACCGCGCCTTGCAACGCTTCTTGTGTAAAGGCAAAGATGCCCAGCACCACGAAGCCCAAGTGCGACACCGATGAATAGGCGACGAGTTTCTTGATATCCGTTTGCACCATCGCTACAAGCGCGCCGTAAATAATTCCGATCACCGCCAGCACGCAAACGAACGGCGCAAAAGTTGCGGAGGCTGCGGGAAATAGCATCAGGTTGAAGCGAATTAAACCGTACGTGCCCATCTTCAGCAGCACGCCAGCGAGGATGACTGAACCGGCGGTCGGGGCTTCGGTGTGGGCGTCCG
>JACMJS010000180.1 GCA_014380515.1 Chlorobiales bacterium | reverse complement strand
GTTTTGCCGCTGGCGTTTTCACCGATGAATACATTGAGTTTGCCAAGTTCCACCGTGCAATCGTGCAGGGTTTTGTAACCATTGATGCTGATTTTCTCAATCATGCTTTACTCTTGTTCCGGTCTGGCGTGTGTATCAAAATATGGATTACGGATATGCGGCAATCAATCATTGTGCCGCATGGGTTGGGACTGTGCGGCGAACTCGGTCAGTTTGATATAAACAAAGGCCGCCACCATTCGGTCGATGCCTTGACAAGCGTTTCGAAAAACATCGAGCACGTCTTTCGGAAATTTGTTTGGCGCGGAACTTTGGAGCGGCGTCAGCACGGGCGACATCTTCAGGCGCGAAGGCCGCGTTTCGCCGTCGTCGATGCTCAGATGTTGAAAGCCCGATTCGCGCCGCCATGTCAGGGCGTTCGGGGTGCGTTCTTTATCGTAGCAGAGTTGAAAACCGGCAATGGATTGATCGCTGGCAATCCACACGATCAAATCGAAGAACTCATCCATAAACCACCGGCGTGCGGGTTCACCTTCGATCTGGCGGACATGCTGCAATTCCATCAACATCTTTTCGGCTTCCTCTTTCCAATTGCGCTCAGGCCACTCCACTCATTTCACTGCAGCATATTCACTTTGTGCTTTATCTTACAACGAGATGCGGATTTTCCATGATAAAACTTTTCCAGTCTTTGGCGTGTGATGCCAGTGGCGAAGCACTCCGGTTCGCATCGCAGATCGCAAGGGCGAGCGCATCGGTAGCGTCTAAAAACTTTCCGGTATCGGTAAGGTTTAAAATCTTCTGCACCATAAAAGCGACTTGCTCCTTCGCTGCTCCGCCGCCACCGCTGACGGCTTTCTTGACTTCGCGCGGGGCATACTCCGCCACTTCCATGCCGTGGTTCATGGCCAGAATCATCACCGCGCCGCGCACTTGCCCCAGTTTCAACGACGCCTGCACGTTCTTACCGAAGAACACGGTTTCAATCGAGAGCCGCTCCGGCTCGTAAGTTTCGATCAGGCGTTCGAGGCCGTCGTAAATTGTTTTGAGGCGCACGGGCATCGGGCTACGAGCGTCGGTGCGAATGACGCCGAAGTCTAATCCGGCAAGTCGCTTGCCCTCCGACTGAACGACGCCGTAGCCGGTAACGAGACTGCCGGGATCAATGCCAAGTGTAATCACAGGAAGAACAAATTTACGGAGTTATCAAAGCATGATGTAAAACACTGTGGCGAAAACCGCCGGTGCATTTACATGTTTTTGATGTGCTTGTGATTTCCGTAGCGGTGGCCTTCCTCTGTATCTTCCTACGACCGCTGCGTGTTCGTCTTGGACAAAGATACGGCGTCGCAACCGAATCTGCACACACGCCGCGTCGTTCCGGCATTGCCGCAACGCTCCGTATCGAACGGATGAAGCCATCCGCTGACACGGCCGAGCGTTATCATTAAGTTGTAGCCGGTCATGAATTTTAAAACTCAATTATAAAATGAAGCCTGAAAAAAATCCGGCGTCATCGCGCTTGCCTGCTGTGGCGTTTCAAGGTGAGCTGGGAGCATATAGCGAACTAGCAGCAATCCGGCTCGGACGGGCGACGCCGTGCAAGAGCTTCGATGCCGTCTTCGAATCCGTCGTTGGTGGCCGCTCGCGGTTCGGCGTGTTGCCGGTCGAGAATTCGCTCGGCGGCAGCATTCATCAAAATTATGATTTGCTGTTGCGCCACAGGGTCCGGATCGTCGCCGAGACGTTTGTGTCTATTGATCACTGCTTGATGGGCGTCAAGGGCGCGTCGGTGCAACGGGCAACGGAGGTGCTTTCGCATCCGCAGGCTCTGGCGCAATGTCAAAAGTTTTTCGCGGCGCACGCTCACTTGAACGCCGTCGCCGCCTACGATACCGCCGGAAGTGCGAAGATGGTCGCGGCCTCACAGCACATATCGCAATTGGCGATTGCCTCGCGCCAGGCAGCGGCACGCTACGGGCTGCGGGTTTTGAAGGAGCATATCGCCGATGAAAAAGAAAATGTTACGCGGTTCGTCGTCATTGCCAAGCCTTCACCCGCGCGGCTTCCGATACCGGCGGTTTTGCGGGCGAAGAAAAAAACATCCGTCGTCTTCACGCTGAAAAACGAACCGGGGTCGCTCTTCAATGCGCTTGCGGCCTTCACCCTTCGCAAAATCGACCTGACCAAAATTGAATCCCGCCCGCTGAAGCGCAAAGCGTTCGACTATATCTTTTATCTCGATTTTACCGGCGATGAGCAGGAACTCAACGTACAACACGCGCTCCGGCATTTGAGCGAGCAAACCGTGATGCAACACGTGCTCGGCAGTTACGGCGAGATTGCATAACCGCCGCTCCTGATTTGCCAGATTTGCTGGACAAAGGCGGCGGCTTATATTCACGCACCATTTCCCCGAACCTGTCATTTCTCAACTCTGCATTGAAGCATGTCAACAGTTGTTCTCAAGGGCGTCGAAAAAGTGTATGAAGGCGGCGTGAAAGCCGTACATGATTTTAATCTGACGGTGGCCGATAAAGAGTTCGTCGTGTTTGTCGGGCCGTCGGGCTGCGGCAAATCGACCACGCTGCGCATGATCGCGGGGCTGGAGGAAATTTCCGGCGGCGAACTTTACATCGACGATAAGTTGATGAACGATGTATCGCCCAAAGACCGCGACATCGCAATGGTGTTTCAAAACTATGCGCTCTACCCGCATATGACGGTTTTTGAAAACATGGCGTTCGGGTTGGAACTTCGAAAATTTCCGAAGGAAGAAATCAAACAGCGCGTCGAGGAAGCGGCGAAGATTTTGGAACTCACCGAGTATCTGGATCGCAAGCCGAAAGCCTTGTCGGGCGGACAGCGGCAGCGGGTGGCGGTCGGACGGGCGATTGTGCGCAAGCCGAAAGTTTTTTTGTTCGATGAACCGCTCTCGAACCTCGATGCGAAACTGCGCGTGCAAACCCGCACTCAGATTTCGAAACTCCACAAGATGCTCGGCGCAACGATGATTTACGTAACGCACGATCAAGTCGAAGCGATGACGATGGCCGACCGGATTGTCGTGATGAAATCCGGATTCGTGCAGCAAATCGATACGCCGCTGAATCTGTATAACAAGCCCAATAACAAATTCGTCGCCGGATTCATCGGCAGCCCCGCGATGAACTTCATTGACGGCAATCTTTACCAAAACGGCGGCCTGCACTTCAAAGACAAATCGGGTAAGCTCGATTTAAATTTGCCTGACATGGTGGCGGCGAAACTGCAAACCCGCGTCGGCCAAGACCTCACGATGGGCATTCGTCCCGAAGACATTTACGACGTGCGGTTCTCGCAGCGCGCAGGCTTCGTTTCAAAAAGCAAGCTGACGCTCGATGTCGTTGAGCCGATGGGCAATGAAATTTTTCTCTATCTCGCCTTGCCCGCCGCTGCGAATGCGGTTGCCACTGCGGCTGCGGAAGATCAAGTTGTGGCGCGCATCGATAGCCGCGACATTCCTGAGACGGGCGAAGACCTCGAACTTGCGTTCGATACCACCAAAGCGCACTTCTTCGAGAAAGCCGCCGAAGAGAAATTGATCGTTTGAAGTCGTT
>JACMJS010000179.1 GCA_014380515.1 Chlorobiales bacterium | reverse complement strand
TGCAATACACTTCGCAACACTATCAAACTTTATTGACACAGGCCGGGGTGCTCACGAGCATGACTCAGGACGGCAATTGCTATCACAACGCTTTGGCCGAACGCATCAACGGTATTTTGAAAGGCGAGTTTTTATTATCGGTCTATCGCACGGTGGAAGAAGCCGAAACGGCGGTGGCTGAGAGCGTTTGGATATACAACCATTACCGTCCGCATACCGCGCTGGGTTACTTGACCCCGCAACAAGTTCATCAACAACCAAGGCCGACGAATCAACCCGTCAGCCTTGATCATTCTTAATATCATACCCTGTCAACCTATTTCAGGACGAGACATATCCCTACGACCCCGCCCAAAGTTCAAACCGCAACGCCCGGCGCACGTTCGGGCATCGGAATTGCGGCCGGAGTGGCAAACCGCGTAACTGCCTCAGCATAGCGTTCGTGGTGCTCGATCAATCCCAAATGTCCGGCGGGTGAAAGCATCACCAACTCCGCGTGCGGAATTTCCTGACGAATGCGCTCGCTTGCTTCCGGCGTCGTGAGAATGTCGTTGCTCGCAGCTACGACAAGCGTCGGAACGGAAATTGTTTTCAGAACATCGGTCGCGTCGTAGTCCATCATGCCGAGCATCCCGCGGGCAATGACGCCAGGCGAAGCGGCCAGTTGGAAGCGGGTCATAAAATCTAATTGCTCCCACGATTCGTTGCCCGTAAAGCCGCTCAGTTTCGTCGAGACATGCATCGAGCCGTTAAGGTAACTTGACCAGTTCATCAGCCACACGAGCGGCGAGAATGAAATCGTCAGCCACATCAACGGCTTGATAATGAAGGGTTCAATGGCCGTAAAAAATCCGGCACCCGCGGCAGTGCGAACCGGATTGGTGTAAGTCGTGTGCGTCAGAATCAAACCCTTCACCCGCGTGCCGAGGGCTTCGGGGAAAAGTTTGCAAAAGGTGAGAATCGTCATGCCGCCGATGCTGTGGCCGAGCAAATAAGCCGGACGTTTATCGTTGTCACCGTTGACTGATTCCGCCAGCGACAACACCGCTTCCAAGTTGCGGGCAAAGACGTCCAAACTGAAGTTTCGATCCACAGGGCGCTGCGACTTTCCTAAGCCCGGCTCATCCCACACAATCAAATTGAACCGCGCTGATAAATCTCGCTTGAGATAATTCCATTCGTTGTTATCAAGGCCCCAGCCATGCGTCAGCACCATCGGCTGCGCGTTTTCCTGTCCGTAAAATTCAACGTGCAATTCCGTACCGTCGGGACGGAGCAGTTGCTGCGTGCGGCGCGGACGCGGTGAAGTATAAGGCAAGCCGTCCGCGGCGGGTTCACTCTTTGTGAAGAGCCGTAAAATAAGTTGGGTGATCGGGCCGCCGGAAAAGGAAATCACCAGCAGCAAAACGGCCAGCGCGAACAGCCATGTCGGTTCGTTGTTGCCGAACTCAGGGCGGAACAACATCTCACGCAGCACCGGATCGTATTGCAACGAGCGTTCATACCACTGATAGCCTAAATAAATCGCACCGCCCGTCAGGGCAAACGAGAACAGGCCGCTGAGCCACATTGCAAGAATCAAAGTAGGAATCATATCGGATGAAGTTTTGGTGTTGTATAAATGCTGCGACGTTTTTGTTCTACTCGGCTATCCTTAAACCTTATCGTTGTTCTCGTGGCTCTGGCCGGAATAGACTTCGGACGATGGGGTGCCGGGATTGCTTTCGCCGGACGCTCCGCTGTGGGCTTCTTCAAACTGAGCGCGTTGGGCGGCGGCTAAAACACCATCGGGGATTACGGCGGCGAGCGCGGTTTGGACTTGGTTCATGAAGCCGGAAACCACACGGCCATCGCCGCGCATCAGGGCTTCGTAGCCATCTTTAGCCACAACGGCGGGATCGGCCAGGGAACTTGCGGCAACGCGCGTGTTGGCCGCACCAGCGGCATTGAAAAAGTTCGTGTCCGTTGCCCCGGGCATCAAAGCGGTCATGGTTACACCCGTGTCTTTAAGTTCATTGATAAGCGCGTCGGTAAAAGAAAGCACGAAGGATTTCGTCGCGCCATAAACGGCGAGCAGCGGCGCGGGGGCTTTGGAAGCGACGGAAGCCAATTGCAAAATTCGGCCTTCGCCGCGTGCGATCATCTCGCGCAGAAAAAGTTTCGTCAGATGTACCAGCGTGATGACGTTGAGTTGAATCACCGCAAGTTCGCGTTGCAAATCCGTTTCGATGAAGAGGCCGTATTCGCCGAACCCCGCATCATTGACAAGCACGTTAACGGTGATGCCTTTCTCCAAAATCTCGCGGTGAAGTTCATCGGGCGCGCCCGGCTTGGCAAGGTCTTTTACAATGAGGGTAAAGCGGTTCGGATTGTATTGCCGTTCGAGTTGCGTAGCAATGGTTCTCAAACCGGCTTCGTTATCGGCGACGAGCACGAGGTTGTATCCGTCCTTCGCAAAAAGTTTGGCGAGTTCCGCCCCGATGCCGCTCGATGCGCCGGTGATAAGCACAGTACGTACGGCACTGTTCGATGCCGCCGAAGATGATGTTTCTGAGTTGGCCATTAAGTTTGCCATAACGGGTCGTGATTACGGTGGTGATAAGGATTGGAAAAACTCTCTCAAAGAACCGGCAGATAAAACAAAACGCCGGTAGCAAAATCTGCGGGGCAACATGTTCCCTGTAGCTAGCGAAGAAAATTTCATGCCAGTCTGAAAGTTGCGCCTCACGCTCTTTTGAACGGTCGCCGTTCCGCCGCTGCGCCCATGAAACCACAACATGTTAGAGGCGCGTGATTGAAAACGCCGCGCAAATCCGTCTAAACCCAACATGTTGGGGATTGAAGAAATGAGTGGCGGTCGTCCATGAGATAACTGATGTTAAAACAAACGCATAGACACCGGCAGATGACGATTGATCAATGTTGGCATAAGAGTTGATTGCAATCAACTTATACAGCGATTCAACATAGTCGCCCTGAAATACCACCTTAACTAACTTTCACATTTTTGCCGCAAATGATGCCCGCTCTCCACCTGCC
>JACMJS010000178.1 GCA_014380515.1 Chlorobiales bacterium | reverse complement strand
GCGACGCGCAACAGCAAGAGCGGCCATTCGGTCAATCGTATCCGCCGGAAGGTTTTCGTTTCCGAAGCCGCGAACAATTTCAGGCTGCCGACGCGAATGCGCTGCGAATGGCCTTTGCTGAGCAAGTGAATCACCACCGGCACCGCGAGCGTCGCGCTCCAGAAAAGCATCGAAGGCAGAGTGAATTGCATGTCGCGGTCAGATGTGGCGGTTGGCTTAAAGTTTGATGCGGGCGGCGAGGTATCCTCTCAGCGCGGCGTCCAAAGGTTCGTTGGTTGTGAAAGCGGCGTAATCAATGCGTGCCTCGGTCATGGATTGCCGAATCGTCTGCAAACGCCCGGCCAGTGCGGCTTTATAGGCGGTACGCGCGGCATCGGCGTCGACTTCGAGGCTTCGTCCGGTTTCCAAATCTTCGAAAGTAACCATGCCGTTGAAAGCAAACGCCGTTTCGCTCGCCGTCAGAATATGGCACACGAGCACTTCGTTATGCAGCGCGGAAAGTTTCGAGAGCGCGGTTTGCACTTCCGTGATGGTCTCATTCATATCCGTAACGACGACGATCATCTCGCGCCGGTTCGTCGCCGAAAAGTAGGGTTCGATCTCCGTCCACTCCGGCCATGTTCCCGCAGGCATCGCGCGCTCAAGCAGATGAAAGAACCGTGCGAGTTGCTGCGTGTGTCGCTTGGGTTCGATGCGTGCGGATTTCTGCCGGATGGCCTCACCGCTCATCAGCGACAGGCCGATGGCATCGCCTTGACGGTAGGCCAAATAACCGAGTGCGGCAACGAGGAACCGCGCGTAATCAAATTTTGTCAGTCCGCTTTTATTAGCGTCGTCAATCATTTCTTGTTCGAGCATTGAGGCACTTGCATCGAGAATGAAATGGACGGCGATGCCGGTTTCGATTTCCGATTCTCGGATATAGTAGCGGTCGCTGCGGGCGAATAATTTCCAATCCACGCGCCGCAGATCGTCGCCGTCTTGGTAACTGCGGTATTGGTTGAACTCCATGCCCGTGCCCGCAATCGTGTTTCGATGCCCGCCGGTCATAAAACCGTCAACGACGGTTTTTGCAAGGAGTGGCAAAGACGCAATCGCAGCAAGGGTTTGCGGGGTGATGAACCGGCTTTGTGAAACAGGTGCAGGCATAATTTCTACAGTTTGTCATCACTATGAAATTGGTAATCTTTCCTTATGTCATTCCCGCCATGCGAAACCTGTTTCGCTAACGCTCAAAATGGGAATCTTCGAAAGTCGCAGTCTAAGATTCCCGCTGACGAACGATAGTTCGGCAAGCTCACATCGGGAATGACATAAGACAAATGCGGAAAGACAAATCAATCAAATCAATCGAGCGTGCGTTTTGGCGGCGCGATTTTCTGGAGCAGCTCTTCGGTAAGGCGGTCGCTGGTGATGCGTTCGGCTTCGGCTTTGAAACTCATCATCACGCGGTGCCGCAGGACGGGCATCGCCACCGCGCGAAGGTCGTCGAGCACAACGGCAAACCTGCCGTTCATCAACGCGCGGGCTTTGGCTGTCAGGATCATCGCTTGCCCCGCGCGCGGCCCCGCGCCCCAGCCGACCCATGTTTTCACAAAATCAACCGTCGTTGTTTCAGGCCGCGTCGCACGGACGAGATGATTGACGTACATCGTCAAATCTTCATTGATGCTTACTTCACGGACGAGCGACTGCACTTCCAAAATTTCCGCCGCCGTCATCACCTGTGTTACCGAGGGTTTGCGGCTGCCGGTCGTTTGCATCAGCACGTTCAGTTCTTCCTGCTCCGACGGATAATCCATTTTGACATACAGCAGAAAGCGGTCGAGTTGCGCTTCGGGCAACGGATACGTGCCCGCTTGTTCAATCGGGTTTTGCGTGGCGAGCACGAAGAAGGGTTTCGGCAGCGCGTACGTTTTGCCGCCGTAGGTTACTTCAAACTCTTGCATCGCTTCCAAGAGCGCAGCTTGAGTTTTCGGCGGCGTGCGGTTGATTTCATCGGCGAGCAAAATGTTGGTAAAGACCGGGCCTTCGGTGAACTTGAAAAAGCGTTTGCCCGCCGCGTGATCTTCTTCCAAAATTTCCGTACCGATGATGTCGGAGGGCATCAAGTCGGGCGTGAATTGAATGCGCCGGAATGACAGTTCAAGGGCACTGGCGAGCGTGCGGATCATCAGGGTTTTGGCAAGACCCGGCACGCCCTCGAGCAAGCAGTGCCCGCCCGCCATGAACGCGATGCAAAGTTGTTCGACGGTCTCGCTTTGTCCGACAATGACTTTATGAATCTCCGCGCGGAGTGCGGCGAGTTTTTCGACCAAGCGCATCACGCTCTCTTCGGTGGCCGGTGGCCGGGGCTTTGTATCCAAGAGAAGTTTTTGTTTTAGGTATTGAATGTTCGGCACCGGAGCGGAAAGGTGTAACGATGACGCCTCAAGCGGTCATGGCGTAGAGAACAATATTGACGCCGAACTTGGTGTTGTCTTCGGCGAGCCAGCGTTTGTTGCGGTAGTCGTAGTCCCACTCGCAGCCGTAATCTTTGTTGCTGTAAAGAACCGCGATGCGTCCGTCTATCTCAACGGCCTTCAAGTAATCGTGCACCAAGTCGTCGCCCCAGCCGTTGAGTTCGCCGGTGCAGACGGGCGGCCCGTCGGGAAAGCGAAAGAAGGAATTGTAAATCTTATGGGCGTTCGGAATTTTTTTCAACGCATTCTTACCAAAGATCGCGGCGATTTGTAGCTCGAACGATTTCGCAAAAAGTCCGTCGACGTCGTGGTTGCAGTCGTCGACGAACACGAAGCCGCCGTTTTGCACATAGCGTTCGAAGTTGTCGCGCTCCTTCGTAGAAAACTGCACCAGTTTATGTCCGCTGAGATAAGTAAAAGGCGACGCAAAAATTTCCTTGCTTTGCAGCGGCACGATTTTTTCCGCCGTGCCGATTTCAACCGTCGTGTATTCGATGAGCGAGTTGAGCAGGTTCGATGGCATCCGCTGATCCGTGTCCCAATTGCCGGAACCATATTGCAACCGCGTGAACACGAAGTCTGATTTACGTTTTTCTAATTGCGACGCCTGAAGGTTAGCCAGCGGCGACAGCAAACTGCCCGCCGTCAAAAGTGAAATGTGCTTGAGAAAAGTCGCGCGCGTCATTGAATCATCGTTATAGCAATCTTCATCTTCGTAGGGGCACCCCTTGTGGTTGCCTGTCTTCTGGGCAACCACAAGGGGTGCCCCTACGGTGTCGGTTCATCTCAAACGGCGTCGGAGAGGCTGGTGAAGGTGAAGTCTCTGATCTTCATCGGCGGCACGAGGTTGCCGAGCATCCGTTCCGGTTTGCCGAGCGCTTCGATATTGTTGAGCATGATGATCGGGCTTTCGTTGAAGCGCAGATTCTTGATCGGAAATTTCACTTTACCGTTCTCGATATAGAATGTACCGTCGCGCGTCAGGCCGGTGTATAAAAGCGTCTGCGGGTCGACCCCGCGGATATACCACAGGCGCGAAACGAGAATGCCTTTCTTGGTATCCTTGATTAAATCTTCCGTCGATCCGCTGCCGCCCGCGATGATGAAATTGTTCGGCGTGGGCAGGGCTTTTTGATTCATTTTCTGCGCCCAATAGCGCGAGTAGAATAAATTCTTTACGACGCCTTTTTCGATCCATGTCGTGCGTTCCTGCGGGCGTCCGTCGCCGTTCCACGTCGGCGCAGGGACGTCGGCGTTGGTCGGGTCGGAAATAATCGTGATGCGTTCATCCACAATTTTCTCTCCGATCTTCGTGCCGCCGCCCGTCTTCGAAAAGAAACTGCGGCCTTCGTCGGCCTGACGGGCGTTCATGCTAAAGATCATTTGATTGAGTAAGCCTTCGTCGCTCACGAGCGCGGCGGGTTCCAAGATGACGGTGTATTTACCCGGCTCAATCGCTCTGGCGGTGCGGGATTGCAACGCTTTGTCAATCGCAATCTGCGAGGCGGCAGCGACGTCGAACTTTGCGGCGTCGTTGTAATCGCGGGTAACGTAGCCCGAACCCGTGCCGTCGTCGGTGCGCACGGTTACGGAAAAGTTGACGTCCGTCGCGCGGTGATAGGCGGCAAGCCCCGCGGTGTTGGCCATCGAACTGAAATTTTCGCCGTGATCCAAAAAGCCTGCGGCAGTCAGGTTGCCTTTCGCGCGGCAGGGTTCGATGCCTGCGGCGGCGGCTTTCGCGCGGTACTCGGCGTCGAGTTTTGCGGTGGACTCGAACGCGGCTTTGGTTTCCAAATACGTTTGCGGCGTCAACACCGGCATCGCTTCGGGATTCTCCGGCGCAAGTTTCGCAAGTTCCTCCGACCGGCGCACGGCTTTTTCAAGCGACGCGTCATCAAACTCATTTGTTACCGCTTGTCCGACCCGCTTGCCGTAACGCGATTCGACGACGAGCGTCATGTCGCTTAAGGCGCCGCTCGTTGTAACCGTGTTGCGCGCATACCGGATATTACCGCGGTTGCTGCCGTCCAAGTTTGCTTCGCATTGTTCGGCCTTTGAATACGCGAGCACTTTTTTTAAGAGGCTCGCAGTTTCTTCTTTGCTCAGAATTGGCATCGCTGATATTTTTTAAGGTTTAAATTTTACGTCCCGTGTTGATCACATTGACGCCGTTGAACCGCGTCGTCGGACTGCCGTGCGAAACCGCGCTCACTTGTCCGGGCTGACCTTTACCATCGAAAAAAGTTCCGCCGATGCGGTAATCGCTTTC
>JACMJS010000177.1 GCA_014380515.1 Chlorobiales bacterium | reverse complement strand
CAGTTTGATCGCAAATTGGATGCGCAACTTGCGGCGGCGATTGTTTCGATCCAAGCCGTCAAAGGCGTGGAGATCGGCACGGCGTTTCGCAATGCGGTGAGTTTCGGTTCGGAAGTGCACGATGCGATGCACCTTGAAAACGGATCGCCCGTCCGAAAGACGAACCGTGCGGGCGGCATCGAAGGCGGGATGACGAACGGAGAAATCATTCACATTCGCGGCGCGATGAAACCCATTTCAACTTTGATGACGCCGTTGCAATCTTTCGACTTCGCGTCTATGGAAGAAGTACCGTCGCGTATCGAGCGGAGCGATACCTGTGCGGTGCCCGCGTGCGGCGTCATTGCCGAAGCCGCCGTTGCGCCGGTGATTGCGAACGCCGTGCTTGAAAAATTCGGCGGCGATAGTTTGAATGAAGTTGCGGAGCGGCTGGAGCATTACCGCGAACGCATCCGGCAACAGCTTCAAAGATGATACGGATGTGATTTTGTAGGGGCAACCCTTGTGGTTGCCCTGAAGACGGGCGATGACCAGCATCTCCCCTACGAAGAAATTTCACGTCATGCAAAGGCTGGAATGACAAATAAATTTGCGGCGGCGAGAAAAAAGATTGGTGTGAAAGTTTAGCGGCGCAGGATGTACTGTAGGCGTTCGGGGTCTTTGCGGCGCAGCGTGATGTGTTCAGGCAAGTGCACACTTGGCGACACCGAACCGGTTGTGTCGGCGGAGATTGCGGCGAACGATACGCTGACTTTCAAACTGTCGGCGGAGAGCCGCGAGAGATCGCTCAGCGCGCCGCCGACCGTGAGGTTCAGCCGGTTCGGAATCAGGGTAACTTGTCCCGCCGGTCGTTGCTCGTTCAGTTCGACCGGAATATCTGAGAAAGTCCGTTCGGTCAGTTGCTCCGTCTTTCCGGTGATGATCACAACGCGCTGAGAGAGTTCGACTTGCGGCGTTAAGGTATCACTCAAACTCACCTCGATTTTAAAATTTCCTTCCGAGGCTTTTACGGCGAGATCAGCTGTCGGCCATGAACTGAGTTTTCCGATCACGCTTCTCGCCCCGGAGACGGTAATGCTGTCGGGCGAAAGTTTTAAATCTCGCAGGACGGTGTAGCCGGTTGCGGGTTCAAGCGTGGTGTTAAGGCGAATCGGAAGCCGCCGGACAAGTTTCGCATCGAGCACCAACTGCAACGAAGGCGGTTGGACTTCCAAAGCGGAAAGCCCTTCGGGTAGCGGACGGATGTACTGCGCGGCGGCGGCGGTTGTTTGAATCTCAAGAATGTCTTTGGTGAGTTCCTTGCTGAGGTCGATGATCCATTCGGTTTGTGTAAAGTATAGCGAGAGAATCTTCCACCCTTCCCCTTCGAACTTGACATCAAGCGTTTGCGGCAATGTGTTGCGGGCGGTTACTGCGGCTTCATCGGTTCTGATGATGATGGGAATACTGCGCGTGGTGGTGTATCGCTTCGTCATGGCGACGAAAAACCAGATGAGCACTGCAAACAGAAACGCCACGAATGCCGCAGGCAACCGGCGCAGGGCTTTGAGCAGCCATTCTGTAAATCCGTTTTTCACGATCTCTTTTTCTCCGCAACTTCAAAAAATGCCGCCCTACCTGCTTTCAAATCCACCACTTACAGCCGTGTGATGCCATTGCTCTACTGTGATAGTTATCACAAAGCCGCCGCGTGCCGGATGCCTAAATTGACAGCGTTACAACATGTTCTTTGAGAGGTGTTCTTTACCTTTGTTCTTTTTTGAGAGTGTTCTTTTCGCAAGTATGAAGAAACATTTTTGGTTTCTTCAAGTCCAACGAGAAAGCCCATCAATCGATGGGCTTTTTCGCTGTCCCCCGCTCGCTTTGCGTCATTTCGCATCAGCAGGATATTCGACTTCCAACTCTTTACCGGTGATGGCGTCAAAGTAAAGCGTCGCAATCGGCGTGGTGTTTTCCGAAGTGATCAGTACTTGATACGCCAAATGCACTTCCGATGATTTCAACCGCCGCTCTTCCACCGTGCCTTTTGAAATCATCTCGAACTCCTTCTTTTCATACACGCTTACCTTTCCCACTTTGATCACATCCGTCCGGTCGATCACGAATCCGATGTTTTGATCGCCGATTTTAAATCGAAGTTTGCGTCCGATGAGTTGCTTGTAAAGATTTGTTTGCGGATACAGGGCGGAATCGGGCAGGCTGCCGTTGCCCATGCGTGTTACCGTTGAGGCCATCACGCCGATCTCGCCTTTCTTGCTGATGATGAACTCCATCATCCCGCGCGTCTCGCCCGCCGACCGGAAATTTTTGTAAGTGCCGCGTTCAAAAATCACGTCATATACATCGCCGTATTCCGTCATCGAGTTAAGCACGATGTCGCGCGAGTCGGTGTGGAAGATGCCTTTGTTTTCATCGATGAAAAACCTCAAGGCTTTGAGCACCGCGATGTCAATTTCTTTCGGCCTTGCGGGTGTCTCGAGCGGCAGAACGATATGTTTCTTCGCTTTGGTCAGTTGACCCACCGTACATCCGACGGAATCTAAAATTTCATTGTCGTACGTGAATTTATATTTCGCCCGCATTGCATCGAAAGCCGTTTTGAACTTTCGGAACGCGGCGGCGTCGTACTTGATTTTTTCGGGATAGCCTTTGAGACGCGGTTGAGCATCGGCGCCGGGGGCGCGAAGGGAAATAAGCAACGCAGCAAGCACCAATCGGAAAAGATGCAGACAGTGTGATCGAGGCGGTTGGTGGCTCATATCAAGGTGTGATGCGCTGCGTCTGTGGTTAAAGCCGTTCGGCGACGACGTTGCGCACGAGTGATTCAAAAAGTTTTTGGCCGTCGGTCGAGCCGAGCAAGGCGTCGCAGGCGCGTTCGGGATGCGGCATCAGGCCGAGCACATTGCCGCGCCGGTTGATAATCCCCGCAATGTTGTAGAGCGATCCGTTCGGATTGGCTTCACTGGATTCGTCGCCCGTGTGGTCGCAGTACCGGAACACGACTTGATTATTTTCCTGCAACTGCCGCAGCGTTTCGGCGTCGGCGGTAAAGTTGCCGTCGCCGTGGGCAATCGGAATGCGAATCACTTCATCTTTACCGTAGCCGGATGTGAAGAGTGTGTTGTTGTTGGCGACTTTGAGTGAGACGAATTTGCAGATGAACTTGCGGTTGATGTTGCGCATCATCGCCCCTTCGAGCAAGCCGCTCTCTTGCAAGATTTGAAAGCCGTTGCAAATGCCGAGCACGAGACCTCCCTGACCGGCAAAGCGCACGACTTCCGTCATCGCGGGAGAAAACTTTGCAATCGCGCCCGTGCGTAAATAATCGCCGTAAGAAAAGCCGCCGGGCAGCAGGATGACGTCGCTTTGCTGCAAATCGCTTTCACGATGCCAGATCAGCCGGGCTTCCGCGTCCGGCAAGGCGTTACAGACGACCTCCCCATCATGATCGCAGTTTGAGCCGGGAAAGACAACGATACCGAATTTTATTTTTGACATCTCCGCTTTGAATTTCAAATCTTATTTCAAAGTTGCAAGGCCGCCGCATAAAAGGCTTTCAACGTTTCGGGCACGCGGGCGGGGCGACCGGTGGCAATGTGCATGAAAATTCCGCGCTGCACGGCTTTGGCGGAAACACCGTCGGGACTCGTAATCTCGGCTTCGACCGACATTCTCACCCCGCCCACTTCCGTCATCCACATTTTTCCAACCGGCTCATCAAACATTTTTAACGCGCGTTTGTATTCGATGTGCGTTTCCGTCAGGACGGGCGTCAGGCCGCTTTGAATCAACCCGCGAAGCGGCAGATATTGACGCAACATTTCAAGTCGTAACTCTTCGAGCCAGCGGATGTAGGTGATGTTGCTGACATGCTGCGCGAAATCAATATCGAAGGGTTTGATACCGAACGCCAAAGTTACTTCCAACGCTCTTACCGCCATCTGTCAGTTCGCTTGTCCGATTTGCTCAAGCTCAAATGAATAATCTTCCATTACGGGATTGGCCAAAAGTTTTTTGCAGGCTTCGTCGGTGATGCGGCTTGCGGTGCTTTCATCGCTCTCCGCAACTTCAAGCTCGATATACTTGCCGATGCGCACACCTGCCACGCTTTGATAGTTCAAACTTTCCAAAGCGTGATGCACCGCTTTGCCTTGCGTGTCTAAAATCGAGGGACGCAACGTAATCTTAATTTTCGCGCGGTAAGCCATTTTCAAATGTGTTCGTTTGTTGTTGATGCGGTTTCATTGCTTGCGTTCGCGGCCATACTTGCGGGGACGGATTCGGAATCCACTTTCGATTCACCCGCTTTTGATTCCGTTGCTTTCGCATCAGTCGCTTTTGCATCAGGTGCGGCGGGCGTTTGTTCTTCGCTGAAGAAGTGATAGAGCGAGCGGCATACGCCATGCAGAATGTAGACGGTAATCGCAATAAAAAATCCTTTGGCCTGATAAATCACAATCGCAAATGCGGCGGCAATATAAAATCCGTATTTGACCGGATGCTTGCGAAAGCCTTCCGCCGTTGGCCGGAGCAGCAAATCATATTTCACTTTGCTTACCATCGCCGCTGAAAGACAAATCGTCAGACCGGCGAGCATGGCGGGCATTTCCGGTTTCCACGCGAAGGATTCCGTTGAGGTCCAGATGATGAACGATGCGACGGTCATCGCTTGCGAAGGCGTCGGCAAACCGGTGAAATAATCTTTGTCGAAACCGACGAGTTGCACATTGAACCGTGCGAGCCGCAGGCCGCTGCACACCATCAGAAACGAACTGATGACGAGACCCCAATTGCCGAACGACTCCAGACCGTATTTATAAACCAAGAACGACGGCGCCGCGCCGAACGACACCAGATCGGAAAGCGAATCCAACTCCACGCCGAACTCCGACGTCGCTTGCGCGAGCCGCGCGATAAATCCATCGAGCGTATCAAACACCGCGGCGAAGATGATGAACCAACCGGCGGCGATAAAATCCTGTTTGCTCGCCATCACGATGGAGGCGTAGCCGCAGACCATGTTCATCACCGTGAAGAACGACGGAAAGGCCGAGCGCGGCACGGGCGGCACTTCCACCTTGCGCATCTTGAACTTGCGCTTCGGCTGCCACTTTTCCAACGGCGGCTTTCGAATCCGCCGCCGCGCGGGAAAGTCATTGCTCGGTTTTCTCATATCATTGTTTTTATTGTCCGCAAATCAAGAGCTAAAAAAATAATCAATATGATGCGATGACGGTTTCGCCCGCGCGGGCAATCTCATCAAGCTTGACTTTGATCTGTACTTCCGGCGGCAAAAACATATCGACCCGCGAGCCGAAGCGAATCATGCCGAAGCGTTCGCCGATCCGAACCTCATCGCCTGTTTTCACTTCCGAAACAATCCGCCGCGCCACATAACCGGAAATCTGTTTGAAGAACAGTTTGATCTTGCCGTTGTCAATCCCAATCTCCGTGCGTTCGTTGCGCTCGCCGCAAGCATCATCGAAAGCGACGAGATATTCACCCTCGATATACTTGAAGTGAATCACTTTGCCTGAGATCGGAATCCGGTTGACATGTACGTTCAGCGGCGACATGAACACACTTACCTGCTTGGCCGCGCCGCCGCCGTAGAACGGATGCGACGCAAGGTCTTTGATGACGACGACTTTTCCGTCAGCAGGCGAAACGACAACGTTTGCCGTCTCCGGCGGCGTACGGTTCGGGTCGCGGAAAAATTGCAATGTAAAAACGACGCTCAACAATGCAAGTGCAATGAGTACCGCGGCAATGTAAAGCGGCACGTAAATCGCAACCGCGATCAGCACCAAGGATATAATGAACACAACGGCAAGCGTGCCGTATCCGTATTTGGTAATCATTCAGGGTTTTAAAAGTGGACGTAGTGTAGGGGCGAGACATGCCTCGCCCCTACGTTCAGAATGACAGAATTATTTATCCTCACCGATGAGCAGGGTAACGGTTTCTTTGGCGAAACTCATCAGGTCTTTGCCGACCGCGCGGTTTTCCGGCGACTTCATCGCGTCATCAAACATCGCCTGATTTTCATAGTGCATCTCGGCCATCATGTAATATGCCGGTTCACCGCCCATCGGCGATGCGGTGAAGTGCGTAACGGCCAGTTGCTTCAGGTTCGGCGTCTTCATCACCAGCGGCGTGTGGACGGCGTGATAATGCGATTCGAAAGCATCGGGATCGGCGGGCTTTTTATAGAGCGCGATAAGTTTAATCATACCTAAATTGATTTTGGTTTTGTGCTATTGATGTCATTCCGGCCAAAGCGGGTAATGACATTCCGGTAATGGCTTATGAAATATGAATGTCGTTTGAAAGCTCGTTGGTATCATCGTGCTTCGCGGGAAAATGTGTTTGAAGCAACTTGCCCGCTTGCGATAGTCCGCCGGTGAGGCCATCGAAATACTTTCCTGATTTAAATTCCGCCGTGATACTTGCTGCGATCTCAGCCCAAGTGCCTGCCTGCACTTTTTCATTGATGCCCGCATCGGCGAGGATTTGCAACTTGTGTTCGCTGAGCAGCAGAAAAATAAGCACGCCGGTTTTGTCGCGCGTTTTTTCCATGCCGAGCCGCTGGAAGTGCTGCAACGCCAAGTCCATCAAGGAAAGCGGGGCATCGCCTTCGCTGCGTTCGCGTTGGATGGAAATTTTTAATTCACCCGACGTCTGTTTTTCGATTTCCGAAATCTGTTCGGAGAGATGCTTCCGCTCCGTCTCCGAAAGAATTTCCGGCGTGCCGCTGAAAAGTCCCATAATTTTATCCGTTGAAGTCTGATTCGAATGGCCTTAAACAACCGGAGAGGCAAGTTAGAAAAATTGCCCGCGCGAAAAAACATCCGTCGCCGTGCCGTGCTGACGCCGTTCGAGAAGCGGCTGCTTGAGCACGTGAAACTGCGCGGGTTGATCGAACCCGGCGACCGCGTGCTTGTTGCGCTTTCCGGCGGGTTGGATTCGGTTGCGTTGCTGCACTTGATGGCGGCGGTGCAACCCTATTTTAAGTTGAGCATTGCCGCGGCGCATTGCAACTTTAAACTGCGCGGCAGAGCCAGTACCGCCGACGCCGCCCTTTGCAAACGCTTGTGCCTGTCGCTCGGCGTCCAACTTTTTACGGTGTCTTTCGAGACGGCCAAACTTGCGGCATTCAAAAAAACGTCCATCGAAGAAACCGCCCGCAATTTGCGGTATGAATTCTTTGGGCGACTTGCCGAGAAGCACGGCTTCACAAAAATTCTGACGGCGCACCATCAAAACGATAATGCCGAAACCGTCCTCTTCAATCTTTTTCGCGGGGCGTCGCTGTTGGGTTTGCACGGCATTCGGGAGCGGCGGGGTAAGATCGTCAGGCCGTTACTCTTTGCCTTGCGCGACGACCTTGCGCGGTATGCCGGGGAAAAGAAATTTGCTTTTCGAAACGACCGCTCGAACGATTCGGATGTGTTCGACCGTAACTTCATCCGGCTGAAAGTCATTCCGCTCATCGAGACGCGGTTTAAGGATAAACTTGCGCCGTCGCTCGCACGGCTTTCGGACAGCGCTCGCGAGTTGGAGATATTTGCCAACCGGCATATCTCCTCGCTGATGACGGAAGGCCAAACGGCGTTCAGCGTCAGGAAACTTCAGTCGCTTTCCGGCTTCGAGCAGAAAGAAATATTCAAGCGCGTTTTGGCACGCTTCGGGCTTGAGCCGAATGCCAAAATGCTCGCGCGGCTTTCGGACTTGCTTCGAACGCAGGCGGGACGCAGAGTTACGGTGAGTGAAAACGTGGAAGCCGTGTGGAAAGGAACACGGATTTTATTTCTTTCCGCGAAAGGTTAAACTTCACTTGGGACTTTCTCGCCTTGCACTTTGCCGCCACTCAATAACAACCGCGACGATGACGATGAATCTCACGCTGCGAAAGCAGGATAGCGCGAACCGGAAGCACAACAAAACGAACAAACTTCAACGTCAGATTGAAGCCTGTTCCGATGTGGAACTGGAGCGGATCGAAGCCTCGCTTTCTCAGAAGGCGCAGGCGGGCGCGGAGCGAAAGACGGTGAAAC
Source organism: Chlorobiales bacterium (assembly GCA_014380515.1). Lineage (GTDB taxonomy): Bacteria > Bacteroidota > Chlorobiia > Chlorobiales > JACMJS01 > JACMJS01. Next base: position 1,052 of record JACMJS010000177.1, on the reverse strand, counting down.
TTCTCCAGTACTGTTGCTCGCTTCGCCGCACCGGACGGGCGTTTTCGGGTGATGAAGCCATGATGTTCGTTTATGATGCGGCGTATTCCCGCACGAGCACCGGCCAGTTGCGCCGCCTGATGACCTACCTTTCCAAAACCATCGCCGCGCTGCACAGCGACACGCCGCCGAATCCTCAAGACTTTCAGCTTGAGGCTGAAACGCTGATGAACAAAGCCCTTTACGCCGATGCCGTCAAAACGCTGCGACGCTGGCTCAAAGCGGCCGAAGAGGAAGAACGCCTGTCCGTCATACCGGAAATTTATCGCAAACTGATTCGCTGCCATGTCGCACGGTTGGACGATAAGCCGCTCGACGATCTCTTGGCCGCGCTGCATCACGCACAAATGCAGGCCGACTTTCACGCCGCGTTTCACAACACACTTGCGAAGTTCATCGCGCTGAAAGCGCAGAAAAAAACAATCGAGATTCAATCGTGCCTCAAAACCATGCGCGACCTTTCCGGCAAACTTCATCACTGCGATTATGCGCGGGTGATGACGGCGATGCTTTGCGGCAATCATCTCTTGCACACCGACGACGCGGCAGCGGCCAAGTCGCACTACGAAGCGGCTCTTGAGATTGTAAAATCCAGTCGCTCGGCGGAAGTCGATGCGGATGTTCGGTTCAAATTAGATGTGAATCTGGCGGGCGCGTATAGCGTGCTCGGTCAGTACGGGGCGGCACTGGAGCGTTACCGCTCGGTGTTGCGTTCGCCTTACAGCCGCCACAATTTCACCGTGCTCGAAAATGCGTCGCTCGCGGCGATGATGGCCGAGAACTATGTCGATGCGGAAAACTTTGCCCGCCGCGCCATCGTGATTGCGGAGCAGACGGAAAACCAATCCGGCGCGGCGAAGTCCTATCTCACGCTTGCACAGTGCCAAGTTATTACGAGCGCATATTCAGTCGCGATGACGTCGCTGGAGAAGGCGGAACGGATTGCAAAGCACAAATAGATTTTGTGCAAGCCGGAAGTGATGGAAGCGGTGAGGTTTTATGAACTCAAGATT
>JACMJS010000176.1 GCA_014380515.1 Chlorobiales bacterium | reverse complement strand
TACTACAAACTCAGCGATCTGTTCACCCATGATGAAATCGCCGTGCAAGATGCGGTGCGGGAGTGGACCCTGCGCCGCTTTCTTCCCGTTGTGGAATCGCACGCACAGGCCGCCACCTTTCCCCTGGAGCTTATTCCTGAACTGGCCGAGCTTGGCGTCTTCGGCGCAAACTTGCCGGAAAAGTACGGCTGCGCGAATTTAGAAAGCACCGCTTACGGCCTCATCATGCAGGAACTGGAGCGCGGCGACAGCGGTCTGCGCAGTTTCGTCTCCGTGCAATCCGGCCTCGTCATGTATCCCATCTATGCGTTCGGCAGCGAGGCGCAGCGCGAGCGATTCTTACCCAGCCTTGCCAAAGGCGAACTCATCGGATGCTTCGGTCTCACCGAACCCGACAGCGGCTCCGACCCCGCGTCAATGAAAACCCACGCCCGCAAAGATGGCAATGATTTCATCTTGAACGGCGCCAAAATGTGGATCACCAACGGCAGCGTCGCGGGCATTGCGATTGTGTGGGCGAAGAACGACGATGACGATGATAAACCGGGCACGGTGCGGGGCTTCATCGTCGAGAAAGGCATGGCGGGATTCACCGCGCCGGAAATGAAAAACAAATGGTCGCTCCGCGCATCGATCACTTCCGAACTGGTGTTGCAAGAGGTGCGTGTGCCCCGAGAAAATATGTTACCCAATATCAAAGGCCTAAAAGGTCCGCTGAGCTGTCTGACGCAAGCCCGCTATGGCATTGCATGGGGCGCAATCGGCGCGGCGACGGCGTGCTACGAAGCGGCATTGAATTATTCGAAGACGCGCATTCAATTCGGCAAACCGATTGCAAGTTTTCAGTTGGTTCAGGAAAAGCTGGTCTATATGATCACGGAAATCACAAAGGCGCAGCTCCTCGCATGGCGTTTGGCGAAACTGAAAGACGAAGGGAAAATGACGCCGCAGCAAGTCTCGATGGCCAAGCGCAACAATGTGGAGATTGCCGTTACGATTGCAAGAATGGCGCGTGAGGTCTTGGGCGCGAGCGGTATCACGGGCGAATATCCCGTCATGCGGCATTTGATGAACTTGGAATCCGTCAAGACCTACGAAGGCACGCACGATATTCATACACTCATCATCGGCGCCGACATTACCGGCATCGATGCCTTTAAGTAGCAGCCTATCCTTCAAATAATTCACCCGTGTTTAATTATGAAGAACGCCTGCAACTACATCGGATTTATTTTGCCGGTGTTGCTAGTATCAATGATAGCTTCAACCGGACGGGCCGACGCTCGTTATGATGAATCAGAGACAAAATATCTCATGTTTCAAGTCTTTGTTTATGCACCATCCACCGATCCGAATAAGACCAACGTGTTTCCTCCGAGCGATGAGCTTGCAAAGGTCGTAGATAATATCATTCATAGCATAGGCGCAACCGGAAACACGGGCCACAAGTTGGGTTTCATTCCGGGACCTTTATCATTCAATAGCAGTGATGCGGAAATACACCGGTTGATCAAAGAATCTTTTGAAATTGCTCGGAAGAAAAATGTAGCCGTCGCTTTTCACATCGATGATCAAATGTTTTGGGAAAATAGAAAAGATTTAATAAACGATGTCAATAATATTGAGTGGATCAACTGGAACGAGACGCTCAATACCGGTAGAAGATTGGATTGGTCGGCTACACCTACCAAAGTTGCTCCGCAAATGTGTTTAAACAGTGCGGCCATAAAAAAAGCAGTAATAGAGCGAGCAAATTTTATCGGCGGGGAAATTAAGAGAGAACTTGATGAACTGAGGCGGGCGCACAAGGAAGAACTATTCGCGGGCGTCATTGCCGGATGGGAAACGATGATAGGACATGATTTTGCGACGAATCATTACCTCGGATACCATGCCATGAGCAATAAAGGATTTAGTGCTGCAAATCCACCAAAAGACTTTGACGGCGAGGTTAGCAAGGTCGTTAAAGAATTTATGGAGTTATGGGCGAAAGAATTGGCGGCTGCGGGCGTACCTAAGAATAAGATTTATGCGCACATTGCCTTTACATCGCAAGGTCTTCAAACTGCGGATGCCGCATCTTCCTTTGCTCAAAACATAGGTTTTGCGACGCCGGATGTCGCTTTCAGTTCTCACTACCGCCCGGGATTTAGTACATATCCGGATATCGGTACTATCGAAGAGATTCACAAAGAAATTAATAAGCATGGTAATTTACCGTGGATTTCGGCTGAAGGTACGAACGTCGTTCCTAATGGCGAACCGGGAGAAGCAACGATGGAAACCTATTTAGGAAAAATGTTTAATCACAACGCCGTGATGGTCAATATATTTTCATTTGGCATCGGAGGCGAGGCCGAAAAAAATAAAAATCTCTTCCGGCTTGCAACGGAAAATAAAGAGGCTTTATCCGCGTACCGAAAATTTTTAAACGGAGAGACATTGATAGAGCGAAAAAGACCCGCTGATACATTTTCTCCGACTCTTTTTCAGCAAAAAATTCGGAGAATTCAAGCAGAGCTGCCCGCTTGGATTCAAAAAACGCATGAACGGGAAAAAGTAGAACCGCTCATGCAAAAATTAGACGGCCTGATTAAACAAAGCCGGTTTCAAGAGGCGGATAAAATCGCCAATGAGATTTTAAAACGCATCGATACGCCGTAAAACGCCGGTGAGATTTTATGCGGCGACACTCCGGCGACAAATAGCGTGTGTTCAGCGCAGGATATTCATGCGATTAAAAAAAATACTTCAAACTAATCCTCCAACCCGCTCGGGAACGCAGCACGGTTGTAAAAATTATCGATGTTAAAAGTCGTTATCGTGTCGCTCACTGCGGGCGGCGGACATAAAACCGCGATGTATTCGCTCGGTCAATCGCTGCAAGCCTTCGCGCCGCAGGTGAGCGCGGAATACTATCTCAGTCCGTCGCAGAAGCTTGAGCATACGCACCGCATCGTCTATACCAAATTCGTACGGCTCTACAATCTCGGCTACCGCCTGATCGAGTATGCGTTGCCGCAATTGCTCTACAGATTTTTCAGCGGTTCACTCGTGCGCGAAATCCGCGAAGAGTTGCGTCCGCTGATGCTGCGAACGGATATTGAAGTGATCATCAGCACGCATTTCATGCAAACCGATGCGCTCCTGCAATTGAAGCATGAACTCAACTCGCCCGTTAAGATCATTATTTACATTCCCGATTTTGATCTTTCCACCGTTCACTTTCCCCGCTATAAAAATCTTCAGGCCGACGCGGTGCTGGCGCAAAGTCCGGCGCTGTTGGAAAAGCTAGGTCGAGATTTCGGCGTCAGCCCCGACGACCGTCAGCAGGCGGGTTACTTGCCGCGTTCGGAGTTCGGCGCCGCGCGAATGCTGTCGCGCGAAGAAGCGCGGCAACGGGTAGCGAAATTCAAAATGCCGCTTGCAGAAACCGTTAGTGAGAACGCTTATACAATCGTTGCGACGGGCGGCGCGTACTGGGTATCGCTGCTCCACAAACAACTTTCGCGGCTGGCGGCATCTGAAAAATTCAATTGGAAGGAAAGTCAAATTCTCGTGGCGTGCGGCAACAACGCGGCGGCATATCAAGCTTATACGTCGCTCAGGGCGGTGCATCCGCAGGCGAGAATTATTCCGCTGCCGTTTCTGAACTACGAGCAAATGTCGTTCGTGCTGCGCTCCGCCGATACCACCGTGCTTTCCGGCATCGCGCCCGCAACGATGTACGAACTCATCGAGTGCGAAGCGGGGCCGGTCATCATTCACCGCATCAATCCCGGACCGGAGCGATATAATCTTGAGTACGTGCTCAGCCGCAATCTGATGACCTACATTCCCGACGCCCTTGATCTCGTTCACTTCTTGGAAAATCTCAGCCACGATAAATCCAATCTCAAAAGCCTGCGCGAAGCGTTTCTCAAGGCCGCGGCGACGGAGCGTCAAGGCGCGATGGAACGCGCGGTGAAGAACGCCGCATTCATTCAGCACATCGCCGCCCGCGCACAGGCCGATCACCGGGCTGACGCTCAGACAGGCGATCAAACCGGCACGCAAGCTGATAATCAATCCGGTGATCAAACCCGCAATCAAGTTCATGATCAAGCCTAGTTCCCGGCGGATTTATCTTGAGGGAGAGGGTACCCCGGGTGTCGCCGCCGCTGCAAAGTTGGTTATCTTTGCGCTTCCGAATTTGTGCAACAGATGCGCCTAAACATACACCGAGGTTTGCGACCCTTCATCTCACTGTGCCTACTCCTGCTGATTGCCGCGCCGCTCTGCACGCAGCCGGTAAACGCTCAGTCGCTTCCATCGCTGTTGCCACCGCCCGCGCCGCCCTTGACTTTGCAACCCTTGCCGCTCACCCTGCCCTCGCCGACGTTCATTCGGATCGATGCCGACACGCTTGCATCCGCGGCGCGGCGTTACCGGATTGCGCCATATAAAACGGCATTGCGAAAAAAAGTCGGCG
>JACMJS010000175.1 GCA_014380515.1 Chlorobiales bacterium | reverse complement strand
CCGCCTTCCGTCAAGCGACTGCCGTTGAGCGACGCCGCCGTAACATGCTCAGGAAAAATCCGCGTCAAGGTTAAGGATGCGTTCGACATTTTTTAATTTTTATATGGCTCTCGTAGGGGCGACCCTTGTGGTCGCCCGTCTTTTGGGGCAACCACAAGGATTGCCCCTACAATGTTGGCCAACTAAAATCAGAATGCGTATTTGCCCGCGTCAATCAGGGTTTGAGCCACGCGGCGACGGGCGTCTTTCGTGTTGAAGGGCGTGATTTTCGTGAAACGCTTCAGGCCGAGCAAAAGCATCCGTTGTTCATCGCCTTCCGTCATCGCGGCGATGGCGTTCTTGCCCGCGATATTGATCCGCTCGGTCGCGTCATTGAGAAACACGCGCATCATATCGGTCTGAACGGAGTCGATTGCTTTGCCGTGCTTCGAAATAAGTTTTTCCGCGCGAAGCAATGTGGATTCGGCAACGAACGTATCAATCGCCATGTCGGCAATGTTCATCAGGATTTCCTGCTCGTCGCCGAGCTTCTGCATAAACTTCTGCGCCGCAAATCCCGCCACCATCAAAATGGATTTCTTCAGATTAACGATCACTTTCTTTTCCTTCGCAAACAGATCGTCCGATTCTTCTTCGAACGATGGAATCGACATCAATTCTTTTTGCACCGCCGTCGCTGCGCCCATGATGTTGAGTTGACCTTTGAGGGCGCGTTTCAGTACCATATCGACCGTCAGCATCCGGTTGATTTCGTTCGTGCCTTCGAAGATGCGGTTGATGCGGCTGTCGCGGTAGGCACGATCCATCGGATACTCCGCCGAGAAACCGTAGCCGCCGAAAATCTGCACGCCTTCATCGACCACATAATCCAACACTTCCGACCCGAACACTTTGAGCATCGCGCATTCAATCGCGTATTCTTCGGCGGCTTTCATTTTCGCCGCGCCTTCACTCTCACCTTGCTCGGCGTATTCATGTCCCGCGTCTTCAATGTCTTTGCCCGTGCGGTAGAGTGCGGACTCAAGTGCATAAATCCTGATCGCTTGCTCGGCTAATTTGTATTGCATCGCGCCGAAAGTTGAAATCGATTTTCCGAACTGCTTTCGATCAACGGCATACTGCACCGATTGCGTTGAGATTTGCTTCGATGCGCCGAGCGCGGATGCACCGAGTTTAATGCGTCCGATGTTCAAGATGTTGAACGCAATCTTATGGCCTTTACCGATTTCGCCGAGCAAATTTTCTTTCGGGATGCGGCAATCGGTAAAGTAGACTTGCCGCGTCGAGCTGCCTTTGATGCCCATCTTGTGCTCTTCTTCGCCGAGGCTAACGCCGGGCGCATCGCGCTCGACGATAAATCCGGTGAATTGATTTTTCCCTTCCGCGTCCGGCACTTGCGCAAAGACGATAAAGAGATCGGCAAAGCCCGCGTTGGTGATCCAGATTTTTTGTCCGTTGAGTATCCAATGGTCGCCATCAAGAATGGCTTTGGTTTTCGCGCCCATCGCGTCCGAGCCGCTGCCGGGTTCGGTGAGACAGTAGGCCGCTTTCCATTCGCCGGTTGCAAGTTTGGGTAAGTAATTTTGTTTCTGTGCGTCCGTTCCGAAAAATAATATGGGCAACGTGCCGATGCCGGTATGAGCGCCGAACGCGACAGCGAAAGAGTAGCCCGCGCCGATCACTTCCGCCACGACCATCGTCGTATTGAAATCTTTGCCGAAGCCGCTGTAGGCTTCGGGGACGGAGATGCCGAGCAAGCCTTGCTCACCGGCCTTCGTCATCAAGCCAGCCATCACGCCGTCTTTGAGCGAATCGATTTCATCCAGCTTCGGATAGACTTCGGCGACGAGAAAATCTTTACCCAACTGCGCGATCATCTTTTGATCTTCGTCGAATTCTTCGGCGATGAAGACGTCTTCGGCGGGTGTTTCCTTGATTAAAAATTCGCCGCCTTTGGTTTTGCGGACTGCGGTGGTCGTTTCCATCGGTTTCTCCTAGATTGTTTTGAGTTTGAGATATTTGAATTCAATCCTTTTTCTGAGACAATGAAAGAGGCATTGTATCCTCTTTGTAGGGGCAATCCTTGTGGTTGCCCCGAAGACGGGCGACGACATTGAGCGTTAGCTCATCAAGTTCGCTGTCGCCCCTACAATTTTTATTTTTTCGCGGGCGGCCATAAATTTGAAACGAGTTTGATGTAATCTTTCATCGCCGCCGGTTTTCCTTTCCCTTTCTGCGATGACCACGCTTCATACTTCGCTTTGGCAACGATGTCGAACATGCCCGGCTTTTCACCGTGCACATCGCCGTCGGTGGCTTGCTTGTAGAGCGCGTAAAGTTTAAGCAGCACATCGTTCTCCGGTTTTTCCTTCAGCGATTTTGCTTGCACCTGTGCAGCAGTGAATTGCATCTCAAGCACTTCATCAATCGCTCCCGTTTTTCCATCTGGTGTTTCGGGTTTTGCAGTGGCGATTTCTGACTTCGCCGGCTCCGGTTTCGCCGGTGTTTGTATTGAAGTTTTCAATTCGATTTTTTCCGTTGTGGCTTTTTTCATCGGCCTCGCTTCTTCGCCGTCCTGAAACACTTCGAAGACGCCCGCCGCGCCTTGTCCGCCGCCGACGCACATCGTAACCATGCCGTAACGCTGCTTGCGCCGCCGCATTTCGTTGATGAGTTGCACCGAAAGTTTGCAGCCCGACACACCGAGCGGATGTCCCAGAGCAATCGCGCCGCCGTTGACGTTGAGCGTCTCGGTATTTAAATCCAATTTTCGAATCACCGCGAGCGATTGCGACGCAAAGGCTTCGTTGAGTTCGACGAGTTCAATATCGGCCAGCTGCAGTCCCGCTTTGGACAAGGCTTTCGGGACGGCCTCAACCGGTCCGATGCCCATGATGCGCGGCTCGACACCGGTAACGTGATAAGACATCAACCGCGCAATCGGCTTCAACCCCAGCGAGTTCATCGTCCGTTCGCTCATTACAATCACCATCGCTGCGCCGTCGGAGGTCGGCGAAGAGTTGCCTGCGGTTACCGCGCCTTTGTCGGCAAAGACGGGTTTGAGTTTTGCGAGTTTCTCTAACGATGTGTCTTTGCGCGGACCTTCGTCGGTATCGACGACGAACGACGACTTGCGGCGCTTCATCTTTTCATCGAGCACCACTTCCTCAACCGTAACCGGCACGATTTCATCTTTGAACCGTCCGCCTTCAATCGCAGCGACGGCCTTTTGATGCGACTGATACGCGAACGCATCTTGATCCTCGCGCGAAACATTGTATTCCTTGGCGACTTGCTCCGCCGTCAATCCCATGTTGTAATACCAATCGGGGTGCGACATGGCGACTTTGTAATTCGGCACCACTTTCCAGCCGCCGATGGGAATGAGCGACATACTTTCCGCGCCGCCTGCGATGATGACGTCCGCTTGTCCCGATTGAATTTTTCCGGCAGCAATGGCGATGGCTTCAAGTCCCGACGCACAGTAACGGTTGATCGTCATGCCGGGCACACTGACGGGCAGCGACATCAAGGCAATCATCCGCGCCATATTCAACCCTTGTTCCGCTTCCGGCATCGCATTGCCGACGATGAGATCATCAACCTGCGCGGGATCGAGGGCGGGCACATCGGCGAGGAGTTGTTTGATCACATCCGCACCCAGATCATCCGGCCTTGTAAATCTGAAGCCGCCGCGAGTGGCTTTGCCGATGGCGGTTCGCCGTCCGGCCACGATATATGCGTCCATAGTTTTAATTATTGATTGGGTTTTCTTTGTCCAGATTCCATTTCAACGGGTTAAGCAAAATGTATTCGCGCACGCGGTTCAAGTCTTCATCGTTGCGAATGATGTGTTCATAGTAATT
>JACMJS010000174.1 GCA_014380515.1 Chlorobiales bacterium | reverse complement strand
TAACAATAAAAAGCTGAATTACTGCAACCAAGGAGAAAAGTTTTGAGTTCTCGTAGCGATCTTGTCTAAATTTAGGTCAGTTACCGTGCAGGAAACTGAGACATTTTGCTGCCAAGTAATATACTCCAATACTACATAGTTGCCCGTACTAGCTGCCTGTAAGACTCCATTGATACGCCATTCATAACTATAGCTTCCAGAGCCGTTTGCAGGGACTGCTGTAATCGTGTTCGTGTAGTAATTAACCCCACCGAGATTTTTTTGAAACGACCAACCTGCTTGCGAGAAAGAAACAGAAAACACCGAAGCGGTAGAGTTCCCTTTACCCGAAGAATTGACGCTCGATTGAGAAAGTGAACTTTCATCGGAAGCCGGATTGTCTTTGCAAGCGGAAAGCACGAACGAAAGTGCGAAGAGGCATAAAATGCCGAAGATGTTTCTGATCATAGTGATTCGTTGTTTAAAGTGTGATTAAGTAAGCCACTTGCTTGCGTTTAACTTCTACAAGCGAGGCAATGCAAAAATAGAGCACACTCAAACAAACGGCTATCAATTATGGGACATTCTCTGTAACTCACGGGACATTCTTCGGTTCGGCTTCATTCATTCTGCACTTTCGGGCGATGCAGAAGCAACATACGCCGATGGCAAAACCCCAAATTCCTCACGAAAGCACTTTGTAAAATAACTTGTGCTCCTAAAACCTACTTGATACGACACCTCTGAAATCTGTCCCTTTTTTTGACCAAGCAATTGGACTGCCCGCTTGAGCCGAAGCGTACGGATGAATTTTTCGGGTGAAAGATTCGTCAGTGAAAGCAGTTTGCGGTAAAGTTGCTTACGCGAGAGATAAATATCTTTTGCAAGATGGTCAACGGTGTATGCTTCATTCGAAAGATGTGTTTCAACCGCTGTCATCGCCCGCTGCAAAAACGCGTCATCGGCTGAGGCAACGGGAATTGGACTGGGCTCAACTCGAACCACTTGGCTGTACCGCTCGCGGAGGCGATGGCGTTGTTCTATCAAGTTTTTGATGCGAACAAGCAGCTCTTTCGGACTGAAGGGTTTGGTGAGATAATCATCCGCGCCGGTTTCGAGACCTTCAAGTTTGCTGTCCTCAGACGATTTCGCGGTAAGCAACACCACGGGAATATGACTCGTGGCATCCGCTTGTTTGAGATGACGGCAAAGCGTGTAGCCATCCATCTCCGGCATCATCACATCGCTGACGATCAGGTCGGGCACATGCTCACTGGCTTTCGCAAGGGCGTCTGTACCTGAAACGGCAGTGATGACGCGGAAACCGGATTGTAAATGGCGGCAGATATAATCGCTCATTTCAAGATTATCCTCAACGACAAGAATCAGCGGCGCGTGTTTTGTCCGAGTACTTGTGGAAGGTGAGTGGATTTCTCGTTCGCTGCTCACGGGTTGTAATGCCGCAACGACCTGAACGGCGTGCGTCGGATGATCTGATATTTCATTGGATCGAAACTCGCCAGTTGAAAATGCCGCAGCGGAAACCGGTAAGGTGATGACGAACGTCGTGCCCTTGCCGATGACGCTTGTAGCTTCAATCTTTCCGCGACAGAACTCGATGAGTTCTTTGGCCAATGCCAATCCGATGCCTGTCCCCTCCGTGTGGGTTTTGCTTACTTGGTAAAACCTGTCAAAAACATGAGGCAATTCTTGTTCGGGAACGCCGATGCCGGTATCCGAAATAGTAATAGTTGCAATGTCGGTGCGTTGTGTGTCCGCGTGCGGTTGAGCCTGTTGAGATAAAGTCAGCCAAACGTGAATCTCACCGCCGCCCACTGTGAACTTGAACGAGTTCGAGAGGATGTTCGAAACCGCTTTATCCAATTTATCCGCATCGAAATAAGCCGCGGACGCATCAACATCTGCATGAAAGGAGAGGGAAATTTGTTTTTGCTCGGCCAGCGACGAGAAGCACGAGACGGTATTTCGGAGAAAGCGACCCAGATCACCGTGATAGATATTGAGCGAAAGTTTTCCGGCGTCCAAGCGGGAAAGGTCAAGCAATTCGCCGACAAGCAACAGCAGCTTCTGCGCATTTCGCTGAGCGACTTGAACCGTATCTGCGTGCGGAGAAACGATGTTTGAAGAAAGGAGGTCCTCCATCGAACCCAAGATGAGCGTGAGCGGCGTGCGGAATTCGTGCGAGATGTTGGCGAAAAACCGGGATTTGAATTCATCAAGTTCTTTCAATTTGGCGGCTTTCTGCCGGTCAAGCTCCGCATCTTTTTTGGTTTGCTCTACTTGATGCAGCACTTGCAAATTTCGGATGCGCTTATCGGATTCTTCGTTGAAAACTTTCTCTTTTAATTCGTGGAAAATTTTATGATGGTAAAGTGCTTTTGGGAAGTTTCCCCGTTGTTGATGGTAATCGGTGAGTGCCTCGTGCGCATTGTAAAGGTGAACGTGATGTTGTATTTCTTCAGCCAGCTTCAAACTGTCGTAAAGAAATTGTTCGGCCAAATCAAATTGCAGAAGTTTGACGTTGAGACGGCCAATGTTATACAACGCATTGACTTCCGTGATTTTATTTCCGATACGTTGAGAGAGAACAAGACTGCGCTGGTAAAACTCGATGGACTCCCGATAATCACCTAAACATTCGTGTATGTATCCAAGATTCATCGTGGCCTGGGCACTGATCCAACCGTCTTCAAGTTGCTCGCTTATAAGAACGGCTTGTTCGTAGGTCGTCAAAGCCTTTTGATACTGACCCAGATTTTTATAGGCGATTCCTAAATTGACCAACGACATCGCCGCTCCGCGGTCGAAGCCGACCTTTTGAGCCAGAGACAAACTCTGTGAATTAAACGCGATGCCCGTTTCAATTTCTTTCAACTGACAGTAAAACGCGCCGAGACTGTTGAGCACATAAATCTCGCCAAACACATTTCCTGTCGCCCTGACGAGTTCCAAACTTTTCTCGAAAAAAGTGAGCGCCGTTGGATTATCGCCCAAATGCCAATAAGAAAGCCCGATCCCTTGCAGGGCGATGGCCATACCTTCTTGATCCTGGATCTCTTCTGAAAGGGCAAGACCTGCTCTTTGAGATTCCAATCCGCCGGTGATGTCGCCCAAACTGTTTCGAGAAATGCCGATTTCAACCATGGCTCTCGCCTGACCCATCTTGTCATCCAAGACACAAAAAAGAGCATAAGCCTCGGTTGCCTCTTCAATGGCCTGTGCGAAGTGCGAAAGAAGTCCGTTGCAATCCGCCATGATTAAAAGACTTCGAGCAATTCCTTCTTTGGCTCCCAGTCGCAAGGCAAGTTGATGCGCCTCGGTCGCAAAATCCAACGCGCGTTTTGTATCAACATCCTTGAGTTGCGTGGCGAGTTCATTGAGGGTGGTAAGGCGGTCTTGCGGTATGGCGGCGGAAGTGAGTTCTTGCTCAAGGGCAGCAATTGTTGTGGTCATTATTGATAGATGAAAAGGTGTTGTGTAACGATGTTAGAGCAAATCTAAAAACGAAATAGTAACGCTACAAGCCAAAAGAAAGCGAACAACTTTTTTCCGATACGAAGATTTTTTATACTTCTCGCCATCTTGGCCTCCGGCGTCAAAAAGACGCTACTTCAAAACTTCGCTACGCACATTTTCCAATCGAACTTTTCAATTGATCAAATCCAACCATGGCAACCGCGACGGCTTCCCGATATGAAAAATTAATCCCGCCCGCGACCGGCGAGAAGATCACGCTTTCCGGCACGAAACTCATTGTGCCCGATGAACCCGTCATCCCGTTTATCGAAGGCGACGGCACGGGCAAAGACATCTGGCAGGCCTCGCAGCCCGTTCTTGATGCGGCGGTGAAAAAAGCCTACGGCGGCAAAAAGAAAATTCATTGGTTCGAAATCTACGCGGGCGAAAAAGCCAATCAGTTCTACGAAAAAGAAATCTGGTTGCCGGACGACACGATTGAAGCCGTCAAGGAATTTATCGTGGCGATCAAAGGTCCGCTAACGACGCCCGTCGGCGGGGGATTTCGGAGTTTGAACGTGGCACTTCGGCAGATGCTGGACTTGTATGCGTGCGTCCGTCCGGTGCAATACTTCAGCGGCGTGCCGAGTCCCGTCAAGAAGCCGGAAGCGGCCAATATGATCATCTTCCGCGAAAACACGGAGGATATTTATGCGGGCATCGAATACAAAGCGGGCACGCCGGAAGTCAAAAAAGTGATTGACTTTTTGCAAAAGGAGATGGGCGCGAAAAACATTCGATTCCCCGAAACGTCCGCCATCGGCATCAAGCCCGTTTCGGAAGAAGGCACGAAGCGTTTGGTACGTGCGGCGATTGAATATGCGATTGCAAATAATCGCAAGTCGGTTACGCTGGTCCACAAAGGCAACATTATGAAATTCACCGAAGGCGGTTTCCGTGAGTGGGGCTATGAAGTGGCGAAGGCCGAGTACGGCGATAAAACGATTTCATGGGAAGAATCGGGCGGCAAAGAAACGGCGGGGAAAATTATGATCAAGGATGCGATTGCGGATGCGTTCCTTCAGCAAATTCTCACGCGGCCTGCGGAGTACGACGTGATCGCCACGCTCAATCTCAACGGCGACTACATTTCCGATGCGCTCGCGGCGCAAGTCGGCGGGATTGGGATTGCGCCCGG
>JACMJS010000027.1 GCA_014380515.1 Chlorobiales bacterium | reverse complement strand
CCGGTTTTGTCGTCGGTGATGCGTCCGCTGATACGGCCTTTGGCCACGGGCACCTGCGCCTGTACGCCCGCCGGTAAAGACAGCACCGCAACGACGGCCAAGAAAAAAATGTGTAAGCGATGGTTCATTTCGATGAGCTTTCGGTTTCAACATTCGGACGCCTCCGTCCCGCACGGCAGGACACCCCCTCGTCCGAAACCTGTTTCGGCAGGCTCAACGGAGGGGGGCGAGGGGGAGTTTTACAACGGCACTTGATTGAATTCGTCTTTGAAAACTTTTTCATAGAAGGCGCGCAGCGCGGTGAAGTTCGTCGTCGTGCTGCCTGATTCGGTGCGAACGGGTTTGAACATGCCCGCCGTGCAGAAAATCAAGCGACCGGTTTCAAGTCCCTGCAAGTTGGTGTATCGCCGCCGGGCACAGACGTAGTTCGCCGAACCTTGCGCCGTGTTCGGCAAGCGGTAAATCGGTTCGGCGCCGGGCTGTAAGAGCATTCCGTTGAGCAAAAAGCCGGGCACGAGCGCAATGCCGTTGTAAATGATTTCAGGATAACCGGCGTCCTCGCGCACGAAGCGGGTTTTGAGCGAGAGCGGTTTGGTCGTGTCGCTGACGGCATTGACGACGGTGAAAGTTTGTGCGGTGCTGAAACCGAGTGCGTTCGTGTTGATCGAAGTGCTGTTGCTGGCCACGCACATCAAGGCGTATTTGCCGCCCGCGAGCAACGCGGGTAACACGCTTTGGGCGAGATCGAGCGACAGCGCGTTGTCGGCGGGGTCGCTGGCGGCGGCGCGAAGATCGTTGTACCAAAAACTGATGTCGTAAAAGCCTAAGATGCGTTGCAAAACACCGGAGGCGATGATGTAGCGTTTGATCTCTAAGGTTTGGTAGCGGTTCGCGCCGGAAAATTTGCCGTTCAAGATTTTCGTCATCACCGAATCGCGCATGAAGCCGTCGGCGGCTATGGTTGATTGGAACGGATCGCGCGAGACGTCGCCGTAGCCATCGACGATGAGGAGCGTGCTTGTTACGCGGCGGGCGTACCACCCAACGGTATCTCGCTTGCGGGGCATACTGCGCAGCGTGTCGTTCACGGCGCCGGCGGCATCGAAGACGCGGGCGTAGAGCACGTTGGTGTTATCGAGCCTGAAGTTTTTGAGTGGTGTCGTGAGCGCGGTCGGGTTCGATCCGAGATAGACGTTGGCGTCGGTGGTTGAACTTCGCGGGTCGCGGGCTTCAATCGTTAGAATGAGCAAGTCGTTAATGCCGGTGATGCGGAGCGGATTCAAGAAGAGCGAATCGTTGAGTGAAAGTTCGATGCGGTCAATCGTCGAGTTGCCGTCGGGATCGGAGACTTGGAGCGTGAACTGTACGGCGGGAAACGTCGAATCGGGGACGTCGCTGCCGGTGGTGAAATCTAATTTCGGTGGTGAATTCTCAACCGGTATCCGCAGTTCGGCGGGCGATTCATCAATGAGGCCGATGTCGGTAAAGGGTTCATTATCGCTGCGCGTGCCGTTGGCGTCAAGGTCGGTGAACGGCTCATGTCCGAAATTGATTGTGCCGCGGGGCGATGCGGTATCATAAACTTTGTTGCCGCCGTCGGTGCGGCAGGCGGAGACGTAAAGCGTGTAGGTTGTATCGAGACTGAACAGCGTCAGATTAAACGTGCTGTCCTGCGAGCGGGTGAAAGTCCAATTCTGTTTATCGAACGAAACAAAGTAGCCGCCGACGAAGCCGTCCGGCACTTCGCCCGACCATTGAAATCGCACGGTGCTTTTCTGCACGACGTTAATCGTATCAACCACGAGCCGTGTTTCGGGCGCGGTGAAAGTATTCGGCGCATTGACAACCGCGTCCCTGCATCCCGCCAGCCAAAGCAGCACGAGAACGCCGGTAAAAAAATAGAAGCGACGCTTCATAGTTTTGGCATTGTTCTGAAATAGAATTTGTAAGTCGCCTCCGGCTTTGCAGCAAGAAACCGGAGACGCTTACGAGACCCATATTCAGGCAACCACGAGGGTTGCCCCTACGAATCTTTGTTTTTCAACGTAGGGGCGAGTCATGCCTCGCCCCTACAAACCGGAATCAATTCCCGAATTACTTGATGAGCATCATCTTTTTCGTCAGCACCGTGCCGCCGGCTTGCAGGCGATAGAAATACAGACCAGTGGCGAAGCGCGATGCATTGAACTGAACTTCGTAGGTGCCGTTGTTGCGCACGCCATTGACGAGCGTAGCGACCTGTCTGCCGAGTATGTCGAAGATTTTCAGCGAGACTTCACCGCGACCGGCAACGCTGTATTTGATCGTCGTGCTCGGGTTGAACGGGTTCGGATAGTTCTGCGAAAGCGTATAGGCCGTCGCAACGCCGCTGTTCTCCTGACGCACATCCGCCGTATAGCCGACGAAGCCCGTCTTCAGCGGAATCATTTTATAGTTGCCGTTGCCCCAGAAGCCGATGCCGGTGATGGAGACGAACTGATCGCCGATATTCACCTTCGTGCGGTCGACGGGTTGCGGGTTAATGAATCCGATAAACGGAGCTTGTGAGCCGTCATCAATGCGGTAACCGTTTGCATTTGTTGCGGTGGCACTGTCGCCGACGGAGAACTCGCCGAAGCCGGTGCCACCCGTGCCATCGGAAGCGTCATTGACGACGAAGGCCGGAGCGACTTGAATGAGCACGCCTTCGTAGGATTCACCGCTCGCGCGGAGCGTGCCTGCGGGCGTGGTGAGCGGATCGTAGCCCGCGTTCGTAGTTCCGATTTTCGTAACCGTGTAACTGCGCAGCACCGTGAAGCCGGATGAATCGACGACCGTACCGGAAATGCTAACCGAATCGCCTTTCACCACTGCATTGCCGCCTGCATCCGCGCCGCTGAAATTGAACGCGCCGATGCCGCTCCACGGCTCGCGGGCGTCTTGAATAAAGAGCGAGCGGGCGTGGGCGGGCGCGCCGCTGTAGCTGATGTTATCCGAGGTATCGGCAACGACGCGGCCTGAAACGGTAACGCTTTGTCCGGCGAGCGGCGCGTCGGAAACGCTCGTGGCCGTGTAGGGCGTGAATTGCACGTCGCGGATGCGCAAGGTGCCCGTGCCGACTTGATAGAAGAACTGAGCACGGTTCAAATCCGTCCGGTCTGCGGTATAAGCACCGAAGTTCTGCGACTTGGGCACACCGGCGACACTGTTGTAGGCTGTATAGTAATAGGCCACGTAAGTTCCCTGCGGAAACGCCGGAATGGTGGCTTCCCAAGTTGTAACGCCGCCGGTCGGACCGGCGATGAGCGAAGTGCTTAGGCGGGTGTAGGCTCCGGTGTAATTGGCCTTGAGCAGCGTGTCGGGCGAATTGGTGGTGTAATAAAACACAAACACAGAATCCGTCGATCCGCCGCTATTGACTTCCTGTACATTCACAATCGCCTTGACGGATTGCGCGTCGGTTGCGGCCAGCGGATTGCGGGTTGAGCTGACATAGAGCGGCGGAACGGGTTCATCGCTGAGCACAATATCCACCGCCGGATTTTTCGGGTGGATGCGGTATGTGCGGCCCGTTGCACCGGTGTAATTCTGCGAACCGTTGTCGGGATACCCGGCGATGTTCACTTTGCCCATAAAGCCGGTGAGGCTATCAACCACCTTGCCCTGCGGCGGGGTTACATAGAGTTCCGCCGTCTCAACGCCGCCCGCAGACGTCGCCCGAAGAAACTTAGAGTTGTCGCCGATGGCCAATTTGCGGTTGCCACTCTGCACGCTCCATGTGTAACGGCCATTCGAGACGGTTGTGCTGGAGGCGATCAGTTTTTCCGACGGGCTGCTCGCCACAATCGTAACGAGCGAGTTGTCGTATTTCTCGCCGATGTCGTAGCGGACGAAACCGTTCGCATCGAACAAGGAATCGAGCGTAATGATGTTCGGCTTGGGCGGCGCAACGCCGATGTCGAGCAATTCGTAGGTCGTATTGTTGTCTTTGTCCGGCTCAATCGTCGTCGCATAGAACGGGCCGAAGCCTGAACCTTGAGTCGAAAAACGTTGAGACAATCTCACGGTGAGTTTAACAATGTCGCCTTCGTTGAGGCCGTAAGTCGAGCTGTCTTTATTTGACGTACCGACGATATCGTAGAAAGCAAGGCCGCCGTAGGGCATGGTTGTACCGCTCGCGGTTTTAGCGGTATCAATGAGGTAAAAATAAATGCGTCCGTCGGTTGTGTTCTTAAATGAGAATTGCGGTGCCCAGACCACTTGGCCGATGAACACGACGGTATCGACGACGGCAATCGCATTTGCGGCTTGGTTCGTTAGTCCAGTGTAGTTCAGCATGGTTTTGCCCCACGGCGGCGGCGCAAACGACCGCTTGACGAGCAGGGAGTCGAGGTCTTTGTTTTTAATGTCCGAGATAAGAATCTGCGGATAGGTTTGAGCGAGTGCCGCCGTCGCGGCAACCGCCGTGAGCAGCAGCGGCAGCAAAAAGCGTGATAGTGATTTTATCATTGGTTCGTGATGTTTAAGTATTAAGAGAAAATTTCGATAACTCTTTTTCTATTCATTGCGTCGCGCCTTAAAAACGCCCCTCCTCATTTGAGCCTGACGAAACAGGTTTCGTAAGGAGGGGCGCAGGGGTGATTGAAGAAATCATCTTCGTTCAACCGCCCCGTCCTTGCGGACAATCCTCCTTATCCAAGGCGGGGAGTTAAATCTTGAACGCCGTTCCAACAACTATTTAATGATTACAAAACGCGCGGTGCGGACGTCGCCGGTGCGGGTATTGCGCACGCTGACGATGTAAAGTCCGGTAGCCAATTGCTGATCGGCCTTGCTGATGATATCCCATGGAGCTTCCGTGCCACCGCTCGAAATGCTGTGTGTGAAGCGGTCGATCACGTCGCCCGATACGGTGTAGATCGTGATGTCGGATTCTTCGGGCAAGTTCGAGAAATAGACTTTTCGCCCGTCCCGCAGCGGTGTCGGGGCTTGGCCTCCCGTCGCCGGTTTGGTTATGTCCCACGCCGCCCGCACGTAATACGGATTCGGATAGACGCCGACTTTTTTAGATTTCTCATCGTCGCTCGCCGCCGCGCTGCCGGGCACAATCGTGTTCAGCGTCGACAGGCTCGATGACTCCAGCGAGATGAGGCCGGTGGCGGCGTCACCCGAATCGAAAGCGGTTACGGCGACGCCGTATTTCCAGCCGTTGAGCAAGTTGGATAGTTGATACTTGTAGGCATACTGCGTTGTATCGCCGGTGAAAGTGATGGGCGCGGGCAAGGCAATCGCGGCGAAGCCGTTGTCGTAGCCCGAGCGGTCGCCCGCGCGGTCGTACTGCGCGATGGGATTGAGCGATGAAGTAATGCCCGCCGCCAAATCATCTCCCGCGTTGGTGCGGTAGATGCGGTAGCCTTCGAAGTCTTTGAGGTTTGAAATCGGGTCGATGGATTCTTCGGCGGTGGCTTTGTCCCAATAGAGCGTGGCCTTCCGATCTTGCACCAGCACTTTGACTTTCGGCGTGCGCGGCGGCGCGGGTAATACATACCGGTCAAGTTTGCCGTTGAGGTTGCGGTCTTCGCCGGTATCCAAGACGCCGTTGCCGTTGCGGTCTTCACCGTTGAAGGTGCGCTGCGCCCAGCCGATGTTTTCAAAAAATGTTTTCTTCGAGCTGATGGAATCCGCCGTGTAGTTGGCCGTGCTCCCGACGGCTTTGGCACACACAACCGCAAAGACGACCGTTACGCTCTCGCCGACTTCAATGCGCGGAATCGGCCCCGCGGAAATCAGTTCGACGCGGTTGTCGTTCGTTTTCAAGGTGTTTCGAAGCGGATCGGTAGGCGGAATGGTGGTCGACATTTTACCGTAGCGGTCGAAGTCATTCACCGGCGCGGGCAACGCAGTGCCGCTGAACTGCCACGATTGATAGTTGACCTTATAGGCCGTATCGGTTGCTGGCGAGTAAAGTTTGCCGCCAAACAGCGTACCCAAAAATTTGATACCGACGTAACTCCTCGTGGCATCCGGCTCACCGGCCTTATCGAACTTATACATCGTGCCGAGCGAATCGATGAATCCGCCCGCCGCCTTGTTGTAATACTCCGAACCGCGCGAGGTGATACTGTTCGTATTGCGAACGACGGCATCGGTGAAAATACCCAGATATGTATTTTCCATCGCCGCCGAGCCGCGGTTTGTAATCGTGTAGTTGACGAGCACGAAGAAATCGGTAAAGGAGAAATTCCAAGCATAACTCTCCGAATGCACGATGACGCCAATCGGCGTGTGATCGTTTATCAGGGCGTTCGTAACCGGACGGCGGACGGCGGTGTCGGCGAAGTCGGCGAGGTAATCTTGGTGGCTGACGGCGTTAATGTTATAGACCGCGCTTTCCAAAAGCGACGAGCGTTGTTGCACGCCAATCGCCGACGTCGCGTTGAACTCATAGCCGGTGTTGGTCGGGTTGCCGTTGCTGTTGCCCGATTGCACGAGGTTGGCCGTTGTAACTTTGGTAACACTGCCCTGCTTCGTACCGATCCACAGGCCGCCGTTGAAGAGATGCTCGATCCGCGAATCGCGCGGGTATTCGCACGAGGGTTGGGTGGTGCTCGCACCGGCAATGGCTTGCCCGTTGCCCACCACGCCGTAGTTGGTTACACCCAAACGGATGTTGCCGACGCTCGTAAATTTTTTATCGTCAATGAGGCCTTGCGCCGAAGCGGCGGAAAGTACGCACAGGCAAAAAAGAATTGCGGTAGCCACAGAAAAAAAAGGAAGGCGTGTAAATGTGAATGGTAGCCGGATACGCATATCGTGGTGCACTGTCAGGTTGACGGTTGAGAGAGTGCGAAGATAGGAAAGCGGCGAGTTTCTGCCATGTTCCGCCACATTAACAAGTTGTTACCAAGTTGGAAGCATGTTGCGGGTTTGTGCCGCCGCACGTTGAAAGTGTTTGCAATCATAAGGGAGCGGTAAAGGCGGTAATGCGAAAAAACGTTGGCTCGGTGAAAACTTTTTCGGGAAGGGTTTCGTTGATCTTTTCGCCTCACAGTTTATGGTTTCTGTGTGGCTTTCATAGCACCTCCTTAGGGCTTCCCACGGCAGCAATGCTCGGGAAGCCCGTTTTATTTCACCCGCGCTCTTCGGGCTTTGTTTATGGAACTTTGGAAAAGTGCAGTGAAGGTTGGGAGAGAATTTCTTTTTTCGTAAAGTGTGCGGTTCTCAACGCTCGGTTACACTCAGACCTATCAACATCGCACAGCATGACCAAACACATTTCAAAAATTCTTTTCTTCTTGACGCTCGTTGCCGCTGCACCTGCCGCGCGGGCACAGAGCGGTAATCTTTGGCAAAACATTTCTGAATCCGCCGCCGCACGGGGCGGCGTGCGGACGATCATCCCGCTGAAGTATCGAACGGTTTCGGTGCAACGCTCGCAGCTCGAGCAACGCTTTCAAGCCGCACCCGCCGAGAAAAGTCAGCGGCTACAAACTTCATCATCGGTCATCGAACTTCCCTTGCCCGACGGCACAAGCGGACGGTTCCGGTTTGTCCTTTCGCCCGTCATGGCGCCGGAACTGGCGGCGAAGTATCCTGAGATTCAAACCTACGCCGGACAAGGCATTGACGATCCCGCCGCCACCGTTCGCTTCGACCTCACGCCGAAAGGCTTTCATGCGATGATCCTTTCCCCAAGCGGTACCGTGTTCATCGATCCCTACAGCACGGCCAGCACCGATGCTTATATTTCCTACTACAAAAAAGATTTCGATGCGCGCTCGAAGCAGCGAGCCGCTTCCGACGGCTGCCAAACCGACACCGATGCACCGATGTCGCGCAGGATTGCGGAACTCGTCGCTCAGCGCACACGCTCGGCTGGCCGCGTGTCCCGCCCCGAAGTTGCAAATGGCACGACGCTGCGCACTTACCGGCTGGCATTGGCGGCGACGGGCGAATACACCGCTTATCAAGGCGGCACGGT
>JACMJS010000173.1 GCA_014380515.1 Chlorobiales bacterium | reverse complement strand
GGCAAACCTGCGGCGGGACTGGTACTTTTGCGCGAACAGATTTTAGGACCTGAGCGGTTCGATGCTGCGTTCCGCGAGTATTGCCGGCGGTGGGCGTTCAAGCATCCAAGTCCCGTTGATTTCTTTCGCACGATGAACGATGCGGCGGGCGAAGATTTATCGTGGTTTTGGCGCGGCTGGTTTTATACGACGGGACAATTGGATCAAGGCGTTGATTCGGTGATGCAGGCCGATAGCTCGGGGCAAACCTTTGCGCGGATTTCGATTTCAAATCAGAAGGAACTCGTTATGCCCGTCAAGATGCTGCTGACGCTGGAGGACAGCACGTCGTTCCGGCGCGACTTGCCGGTCGAAGTCTGGTTGACCTCGCAAACATTTACGACCGGCGTGCTGCTGCCGAAGAAGCTCATCCGCGTCGAGATTGACCCCGAAGAGAAAATGCCCGACAGCGACCGCACCAACAACACTTGGCTCACGTCCGATTCAACTGCCATCATGCCATAGCATTTCTTTAACCGATTTGGTGTTGTAGGGGCGATGCTTGTCGTCGCCCGTCTTAAGAGAGCAACCACACCATGGGCGTTAGCTCGTCCGGGCTCGCTGTTGCCCCTACAACGGAAGATGAAAAAATTGAAAGAGAAGATGAGAATGAGAGTAATGATTTTATTGCTTTTGCAATTCGGATTTTTACAACCCCCTTTACTCAAAGGGGGCGCGGGGGATTTCCACGATGTGCATTTGAGTTATCTCATCGGCACGGTAGCGGGCAACAAAGTTTCGTGCAAACTGACGTACTTCCGCGATGATTTCGATCTTGCCTTGAAGAACACTTTCGCCATCGATGCCGCTAAAGCCACGCCGGTACAGGCCAAACTACAAATAGATTCAGCCGTCGCCCGTTATGTAAAAACGTATATCAAGTTTACGGCCAACGGGACGCTCGCGCCGGAATGGAAATTCATTTCGATCACGACGGACGATCAATCGCGCGTCCTCACCTTCGACTTGCTTCTGCCAAAAGGCGTAATCGTTAAATCCGCCGTCGTTGAAAACACCGCGCTCTTCGGTGAATACGCCGATCAACAAAACCTGCTGCTCATCACCGCGCCGGACGGCCAAGAACAAAGTTTCATTTTTACCCGCGCCTCGAAAACCTGCTCACTGACTTTTTAGGAACAACGCACTTCATGTAAAATCAAAAAGGGTTCATCAACGATGAACCCTTTTTTTATTCGGCAACCGAAATAACCTTACGGCGCGATGCTCACCGGAAGCGTAATGTCGATGTCGGTATCGGTGATGGGCGCAGCGGTTTTCGGTACGCCGTCATAGTGGCAAAGCCGGACGCGGAGCGATCCGGTTTCGGCTGCACCGGCGGTTACCGTTACGCTGTACGCAATGCCGACGGGCAACGGCGGTGCGTTGCCATCCGCATCCGTTTTGGTAAAGGTGATGCGCGGTTGGGCTGCGCCGGTTACATCGTAGAAAAACTGATGCGCATCCGATTCTTCCTCAACCTCAGCGGTTTGATCGACTTCCGGCGTGCGGGTTTTATCAAGAAGTTTAATCGTGCCCGTGTAAGTTTGTCCTTGTTGCAGCGTGAGCGTCGTCGCGGAGTCCGGCGTGCCGTCGACATTGACGTCCTGCCAAGTTGCAACGCGAATATCTGCGGGGTTCGCGCTGTTCGTCAGCGTAAGCCGTACGGTCGTAACGGTTTCATTGTCGCCCGGACCCGGGTCAGGACCAACCGGATCATCTGCTGTGCGGCAGCCTTGTATCGCTACAGCGGTAAGGACGGCGAATAAAATAAGTGCGATGTTGAGTATGCGAGTCATGGTGAATTGTGGTTAATGATTAAGAGAAAGTTGAATCAGGATTAAAAGAGAAAGAACAAGTTTTTGCCAAGGTGTTTGTCAATGCGGCGGCGCGATGCCGAACGGCAGTTGCACGCGCAGGGCAACGCTGCGTCCCGGGTCGTTGGCAAAGAAGCGGAAGCGGCTGAGGTAGTCGCGGTAACGCTGATCAAAAAGATTTTGTACCGAAAGCGTGAGTTGCAACGGCAACGAGAACAGATTGAGTTCGCCGCCCACACTTACATCTACAATCCCATATCCTGCGGGCGAGCCAAGCAAAAGGCTGTAGAAGCGACCTAGTTCGTCAAGGTTCACCACGCCTTCAAGATTCGGCGGCAGCGCGGCGGGTGTGATGATACGCGGCAATTGATCTTGCACCCGCACGAGCGTGCTGTTCACTTCGGCGAACGGATCATGCACTCCGGCAAACGCGGGCAGATGAAAATGTGCGCCGAGTCGCAACCGGTCGGCGGGCATTCCGATCAGCGCGTCTTGCTCCGAAAGATTGACGCCGCGCACAAGTGAAAGTCCCGCCGTCAATCGCAGCCATGCAAGGGCTTCAACTTCAACGGAGCCGTCAAGCCCCGTCAGCCGTGCGTCGGTTTGCCGGTATTCAAAAACGGGGAATGTGCCGCGCGTGGAAACGAACGGGGTTTCGCGCGGGAAGAGATAAATAAATCCGTTGATGGAATTAGTGAACAGGGAAATTTCCGTTTGAACTTTCTCGTTCTTGCCGCGCAGCGTCAGGTCTAAACCAAGGCTGCGTTCGGCGGCGAGATTTCTATTTCCGATTTCAAACTGCGCGGTGCCGTGATGTACGCCGTAGCTGTAAAGTTCATTGACGCTCGGTGCCCGCCACGCCGACGCCGCACTTGCCGAAAGCGTCCATGACGCCGAGAGTGCCGCAATCGCGCCCGCCGCGCCGGTGATGGCCTGAAAATTCTTCTGCTCGCTCGCCGTCGGATATGGAAAGAGAAACGAAGCGTAAGGCTCGGCACCCAGCGAGCGATAGTCAAAGCGCGCACCGATGTTCAGCGTCAGCGGCGATTGTATCCATTCCTCTTTAAAATACAAGCCGGTTGTGGTCGAGGAAAAGTTGGGTATGAGCGTCGGAGCTGCGCCGCCGAAGTTGGCATTCTGCTGCTGCATCACGCTCACGCCCGCCGTGCCCAAGAAGCCGTGCCAAGGCCGGTGTTGAAATTTGACCGAGCCGCTGTAACTCTCAAGGATGAGATCGAACGCGGGACGCTCGCCCGGCTGCACGCTCTGAAAGCCTTTGTAGGCATCGAACTCTTGACGGCTGTTTTGTTGTGCTCCGCCTTCGATAATCAAATCGCCCGCATCGCCGAGATGCACGCGCGAGCGCAGCGAAAAAAGTGTGTGCTGAATAACCTGCTTCGGAAAGCCGATGCTATAAGAAAAGTCGCCTTGAATGAAGGGTGATTCCGATTCGAAAGCCGCGATCAAATCATTAACCGTTTTGACATGCGAGCCTTTGAAGATGCCGAGTTCCGTGCTGAAGTAGCTCAGATAAAGCATCAGGTCGCCCCATGCTTTTTGATAGCCCAAACTGATCGAGCCATCGAGTTCGCTGAACGCTGTGTTGAGCAATCCGTAGTCCGGCGAGGCTGCGTCTCCCGCTTTACGCACCGATCCTTGCACGCGCCATCCGAAGCCGTCAAGCCACGGCAAACCGCCTTCGACGAACACCGACAGCGCGCCCTGACGGTTGTTTGAAAAAACATTCATCGATACTCTGCCGTCAAGCCCCGCCGCGTGCGGCAGCTCCCGCGGCTCGATTCGAATGACGCCGCCGATGGCATCGGCGCCGTATTCAACACTGCTTGCCCCTTTGACGACCTCAATCCGCGCGGCTACAAACGGATCAAGTTCCGGCGCGTGCTCCGCCCCCCACTGCTGTCCTTCCTGACGCACGCCCGCGTTGAGAATAACCACGCGCTGACTGTGAAGGCCACGAATGACGGGCTTCGACACCGAAGGCCCCGTTTGCAGCACGGTGATGCCGGGCAACTGCGCCATCGTTTCGCCGAGCGTTTGCCCGCGATGCAAATCCAAATCTTTTTCCGTCATCACCGACACCGATTGCGGCGACTGTCGCAGGGAAGATTCACTTTGCGCGGTTACGGAGATTTCATCCGCCTTGACGGCCTCTACGCTGAGCGAAAAGTTTTGAACCGTATCGGCGATGAGCACGAGTGAATTTTTCACGTCCCGATACCCGACCGAGCGGCAGCGCACCTCGACCTGTTCCGCGGGCAAATTCGAAACCGCGTAACGCCCGTCCTGATCCGTTACCGCGCCGGTGTTGAGACCCGCGCCCGTTACCGCAACGCTCGCGCCGGTGATCGCTTCTCCGGTAGCTTTGTCTGTAACTCTGCCGATCATTCGAAATCTCGGCGGCGACTGCGCAAATAAATACGGCGGCACTGTGGCCGGTGTGCCGGTGAAAACGACCAGACTGAAAATCAGCAAACCGAAAATCGATCCGCCGCCGCGCAAACCTGAAGTAAGCATGATGAAATGAATTGTATGAATGCAGGCGCGTGGAAAGCCCTACGACGATCTACAACGCTGAGCAAAACGAATGGAATGTGAAATTGTATAGGCCTGAAAATCCGCTACGGATCAGGCGAGGGCGGTCGCAGGCGCGGCGCGGGGATTGGAAAGGCAGAAGGAAATTTGCGGGAAGAAAAGGAGTTCTGAAGCTGTGAACGAAGCTGGAGAGTAGGCCGCACCGGAAAGCGAGAAGGGCAACAGCGGCATCAGAAAATGAACGGTGCTTTGGGCGGCGCAAAATTGACAGGGTGCCGATGTGGGTTCATGTTGCTCTTCGCCAAACGAAACCGTATCCGCCGCAGTGCCGGTCGAACTATGAATGGGATGATGTAGATGCAAATGCGTCGCCGCCGATGTGCTCAGGGCGAACAGCGCGAAGGCCAGAAAATATGTGAAAATTTTTCTCACCTGTGATGCTGCGTCAGGATGCGTTTGAATGCGGCTCGCAGTGATCGGCTTTGTGCGCATGTTTCTGATCGTGATTGCACAATCGCCAATTGACGAAATGTGAAAATGCCACTATGCCCGCACCGAGCGGCGTAACCAAACTTTCGTAAGCCACGAGAGCGGTAAGATGTCCCGCGGCAATGATTGCAAAACCCGCCACCAAAATTACAAGTGCGGCAAAGTTGCGGTGATGATGTAAGTATCCGTGTGCCAGCGAAGTGATGCCGATTGCCAGACCCGTCAGAATCATCGTGCCTTCAACCGCAGGATTGGCAAGGAACTCAAGGCCGAGCAGCGGCAGCGAAGTGATGAACAGCGGCACAAGCGCGCAGTGAAGCGCACAGATCAAAGACGCTGAAAAACCGAGCGAATCCAAATTGAGGCTGCGCGTGAGTTTGCCGGGTACATTCGGCGGGTTATTAAACTGACGTTCGGACGGGCGTTCGGTCATAGTACACAGGTTTTAAAAACGTGCGGAAGTTCTTGCCTAATTGCAAATCATTCGCACTTGAAAAAGTTCCATAAAAGAAGGCGTCTCTGAAAACGCCTTCGGATGGTACAAAAAGGAACTCTTATCCTTTGCGAATTTCTTCTTCGAGCAATTTTCCTTCGTCGCCCGCCGCGGGGATTTTGACGAACTTTTCGGCGAATCGCCATTCGCCCGTCTTTTGCGACTTGGTTGAATAAACGAGCTTAATCGTTCTGACCGCCGCTTCTTTGGCTTTCTTTGAATTCTTATCGCCGAATGATTGCTTCTTTGCCATGTCTGAAAATGATCTGAAAAATCTGTGATTCTAAAATTGAGCGGTGAATATACAAGAAGTTTTTTCGCAGCCCAAATTCTTTGTTCGAACCCCTGTTCCGCTTTCCGGCGGGACGTCCCCTTTATCCAAAGGGGACAGTGGTTAAGAGTCATTGAAGAGTTAATCGCAAAGGGTTTTCTATTGACAGTGTCCCCTTTAGCAAAGGGGACGTCAGCCTCAGGCTGACAGGGGTTCGGATTCAGGCAAATCGCGCGTGATCTAAAATGAGCCGCCCTTTACTTGCAATGCCGACGGGCTTTCCGGTGAGTCTCACATTGTGAAACGGCGAGTTGTGCGATTTTGATTTCAAGTTCGAGGTGTCCACCGTCCATGCCGCTTTCGGATCGATGAAGGTCAGATTCGCCGGTGCACCGACTTTGAAGTGAATCTCCGGCAACTGTAAGAGCTTTCGCGGCGCGGTCGAGAGCAGTTCAATCGCCCGCGCGGGCGTAACGAGATGCGTTTCAACCAGATGCGTAAAAGTCAAACCGACGGCGGTTTCAAGGCCGACGATGCCGAACGCCGCCTGCGCAAAGCCGCAATCTTTTTCATGTTCAGCGTGCGGCGCGTGGTCGGTGGCGATGCAATCGATGGTGCCGTCCGCGAGGGCTTCGAGCACGGCTTCACGGTCGCGGTCGCTGCGGAGCGGCGGGTTCATACGGAAGTTGCCGTCGTAGCCGGATTCGAAAACATCTTTATCCGAAAGCGCGAAGTGATGCGGCGCGACTTCGCACGAAACCTGCAAGCCTTCCGCCTTTGCCTCTCTGACCAACTTCAACGTTTCCCGCGTGCTAATATGAGCGATGTGATAGCGCGGTCGCAACGGTGAATGTTCCGGCAATCCCTCCGCCAGATAGCGCACGAGCGACAGATCGCGCGATGCAACAATCGATTCTGAAATTGAAGCGATGCCGCGCAAGCCGAGCAAGGAAGAATAATAACCTTCGTTCATCGCGCCGCCGTCCGTAAGACACGTGTCTTCGCAATGTTGGATGACGAGGAGACCAAACGCGGCGGCGTATTCGAACGCATGACGCATCACGCGGGAGTTCATTACGGGCGAACCGTCATCGCTCAACGCTTTGACGCCGCTGGCGGCGAGGTCGGCGTAACCGGAAATTTTCTCACCTTTGCGCGCGGCGGTGAGCGCGCCGATGACTTCAATATCAACCGGCAGGGAAGCTGCGTGGTGCTGAATGTAATGGACGATGCCCGGATGATCGATGCACGGCTCGGTATTCGGCATCACCGCCACGCCTGTAAATCCGCCCGCGACCGCCGAGGCCGCGCCGCTTGAAATGGTTTCTTTGTATTCGAAACCCGGCTCGCGGAAATGACAGTGCATATCGAACAAGCCCGACGCGATGATACCGCCCGTGAAATCAATCACGCGGACATTCATCGCAGCTTCGAGCGTTTGCGGTTCGAACGCAATCGCTTCGATTAGGCCGCCATCGGAAAGTTGAATCGCGCCGGTACTGTCCAAGCGTTCGGCGGGATTGATGAGGCGGGCGTTGGTAAAAAGTGTACTCATGGAAAATTAAAAGTAGACGGATGCGCCAAGTTTCAACGGCACAAGTTCAATCTTATATGAAGCATCGTAACCGCCGCTTGAAGTTGTAGAACTACGCTGATAAAGATTTATGTATGCCTCTGCTCCGAACTCCGCATGAACGCTGAACTACTTGGTTGCAAACCATTCTGCACCTAATAAAGCGGACAAGCCCAAGTAGGAGTTGGAATATTCTGACGTGCCGATAACTTCATTCTTATCGGTCTCGCGTCTGTTTTCAAAAAATGCACCACCGCCGAAAAAGAGAAGTACCGTAGCTGTGGATTTCGGATAATGAACGTATTGAATTGATAATCCAAGCGAACTGTAGGAACGTGTGTTATCGTCATTTTTATTTTCGATGTCGGCGTAGGTATTAAAACTGATACCTATACGAACGGCTTCATTGTTGGTAATGTGATATTTCCCTGAAACCGTACCGAGATAGCCGCTGAATCTTACTGCACCTTCGATCTGAACCATCATCGCCCATGAACCTGCTTTGAGCGAGTTGGGGCGAGGAGTTTCGGTCGTGTCGGTTTGGCAAATGCTGGCTTGAGGATCGAATGAAACGAGCGCGGCGAAAAAAAATATGCTTGCGAGTATGCGGAGGAAAGGAAATGTTATCATTGAATTGATGTTTGATTCAACCTGTTTTTTTCTTTTTGTCATTCCCGTCACGTCGGGAATCTTTCTTCATCTTTCATTCAAGAAGGATTCCGGACAAGCCGGAATGACAGGCGAAGAACGGAACAAGGAAGGACGGACGAAAAAAAGATTATTCATCGAGGGCGAGGCTGAGGGCGGTGGTGAGTTTTAAAATATCTTTGTTGGCTTTCTTGAGTCGCTCGCTCAAAATTTCGGAAATGTTTCGAAAGACGATGTAGCCGAGTTCGTGGCTGCGGGTGGCAATCGCCAAAAAATCCTGCTTCTGAATCACGCCGACCTTGCAATCCCGCGTCGCGGTTACGGTGGCGGTGCGCTCGCTGATTTTTTCGAAGAGCGCCATCTCGCCGAAGACGGCGAAACTTTCGGAACTCATGCGGAACAGCACTTTATCTTTGCGGTCGGTGTCGCTGGGCAGCATCGTGAGATTTTTGGAGATCGACACTTCACCATCGAGAAGCACGAACATGCTTTCGCCTTTATCGCCGTCTTTGATAATGTCCGTGCCCCGCGGATATGATTCTTCGGTGATGATCGATTGCAATTCGAGAAGGCTGGGGCCGGGCAAGCCTTTGAAGATCGGAACGTGTTTTAAAAAGTCAAGTTCAACCATCGGCGGTGAATGAATCATTGTTTTAGAAGCATGTATTTTTTCTGTCATTCTGAGCGCAGCGAAGAATCTGCATTT
>JACMJS010000002.1 GCA_014380515.1 Chlorobiales bacterium | reverse complement strand
CGGCGATTGCCATACGATTGCCCGTTCCGCCGACGGCCACAAAGTTGCCCTTGTGCATCGCGGCAGTATGGCTGCCGAAGGCGCGTCCGTTCGCTACGCTGAGTCCGTTGATAGCGGCAAAACTTTCGGTGCGTTTCAAAACATCATGCCGTTTCCGTTCGTCGTCGGCGCGGATTCGGTTGCAGCGCGCGGCGGTTTGGATGCGGCATACAACGGCGATGAACTTCAGATCGTCTTTGGTGCAGCAAAGTTCACCAGTGGAATTTATGCGGAGCAACAGGCATCGATCTACCATTGGTCGGCGGCAAACGGTCTCAAGAAAATGATCGATGCTCCGGCGATGCAAGCCGCGTTCGCAAGTTCGTTTTCCGGCGCGCTCAACAAGCCGCAAACAAATACTTTTCCGATTGATTATCCGTCCGTCGGTACGAGCGATGACGGCACGGTGTTCGTTGCATTTCAGGCCGCATCTTCCAGACTTTCGGCGGCGGGGTTTAATTACTTCAATGTGTATCTCATCCGTTCGACCGACGGCGGACTTTCGTGGTCATCGCCCGTCGCCCTTGAAACCGCACCTGAACACGACTTCCGGTATCCGAGCGTTTCGAAGTTCAATCCGGTTTCGGCAGCGCGGCAAGTTGCGATTGTTTATCAATCGGACGGCGAACCGGCTTCGAGCGTGATGGATGCTGCACCGGTATCTCATGCCGAACTGCGGTTTCGCGCGGTGCAACAAAACGAACTCACATTATCAACGCCGCAACCGCCGTCCGGCACACCGATGGGTTTCGCACTTTCGCAAAATTATCCCAACCCGTTCAATCCGAATACGATCGTGAGTTACCGGTTGTCAGCCGTTAGTCAAGTCAGTTTAAAAGTTTTTGATGTGTTGGGGCGCGAAGTTGCAACGCTGGTCGATGCCGAGCAAGCAGTAGGAAGTTACCGTGTGAGTTTCAATGCGGCGGGACTATCGAGCGGCGTTTATTTTTACCGGCTGCGGGCGGGCGGCAGCGACGGGCGGAGCGGGAACTTTGTAGCGACGAAGAAAATGTTGCTCGCTAAATAGTCTTTCCACGCAGAGCCGCCATCACGCGTCGTTGTCCTCTTCCGATTTTTTTTCGGCGAGTTTGCGGTAGAGCGTGCGTTCGGTGATGCCCAAGGCTTCGGCGGTTTTGCGTTTGTTGCCTTTGAACTTTTTTAACGCTTGCTCAATCGCGTAGCGTTCGAGTTCCGGCAACGACGGCATTTCACCTTGCTTCTCGGCGGCGTCGTAAAAAGATTGCAACATCCCGCGCAAGGTTTTCGCCGTCAGTTTTTCCTCCGCCTCACGATTCACATCATCCTCTCCGGCCTTATCCGGTGCGGCAGCGGCGGGCAGCAACAATCGCGGCGGCTCGGATCGCCCAGCGACAAGTTCCGCGAGCATGGTTTTCATCTCGGCCACTTGCATTTCAAGTTGAAGCAATGCACGGTAAATCAGTTCGCGCTCGTCCGGCGGAAATGTATGACGGGCTGCAAGTGAATATGCCGGAGGCGCATCACGGTGAAGATATTTTTCCAACCGTTCCGCCGTGATCTTTTCCGTTTGCTCCAGCACGATGAGCGACTCAATCAAGTTTCGCAGTTCGCGCACGTTGCCCGGCCACGGGTGCGACAGTAAAAGTTCGGTGGCTTCGGCGGTGAAGCCGGTGAACTTCAAACCGTGTTTCCTTTCGAAGTCGCGCACGAATTTTTCCGTCAATCGCAAAATATCCGCCGGGCGCGAGCGGAGCGGCGGCAAGACGATCTCAACCGTGCGCAGCCGGAAATATAAATCTTCCCTAAACCGCTTCGTTTCGATTTCTTCCGTCAGCCGTTTGTTCGTCGCAGCGATCACGCGGACATCGATCTTGATTGCTTTCGATGCGCCGACGCGCTGCACCTCGCCCGATTCCAATACACGCAAAAGTTTGACTTGCGTCTCCAACGGCATCTCACCGATTTCATCGAGGAAAATCGTCCCGCCCGACGCGGTTTCGAAGTAGCCTTTGCGTTCGCCCGATGCGCCGGTGAAACTTCCTTTTTCATGTCCGAAGAGTTCCGATTCTAAAACGCCGGAAGCAATCGCGCCGCAGTTGACCGGCACGAAGTTTTTTTCGCGGCGTTTGCTTCGCTTGTGAATGAGCGACGCAACGACCTCCTTGCCCGTACCCGATTCACCCGTGATCAGCACGGTTACATCCGCCGCTGCCACTTGCACCGCCATCGCCACCGCCGCTCGCATCTCAGGCGACTCGGCGACAATGTTTTCAGGAAGAGGTTCAGACATCGACGGGTTTAGAAAGCGGATTTAGAAATAGGACGCAGTAAAAAATCTTCGTCATTCAGAACGAAGCGCAAGCACAGTGAAGCATGACGAAAAAGAAACTGTGGTTTTAATTTTCGACGACGAACGGATCATCGGCAAGTTTGGGCAGCGTACGAACGAACTGATCGATCTCTTCGCGCGTGGCGGTCGAACTCACCCATCGAACTTTGTAAGCCGTTTTGCCGGAAGCGTCTTTGACCTCAACGACTTTCGCGGGCACTTTGCCTTTCAATTCCTGCACGCGGTTTTGTGCATTGGGTTTGGTGCTGAACGAACCGAACTGCAAGGTATATCGAACATCCGTAGGCCGCGTGGGCTGTGGCTTTGCGGGCGGCGGCACCAGCGCGGGCGAGGCCGCATTTGTCGCTGAACGGTACTCAATCAAACGGGTGCGGCAGAGATCGGCGAGCGACGACCCGGGGTATTCGCTAAGCACCTTTTCATAAATCGCTTTCGACGATTCGCCGTCGGCTTCGAGCAGCGCGGTCAGCACCAAGCGTTCATCACTCGGCATCGAGAAGGACGAGGCTTTCAAACTTTGCAGTGCGCCGAAGTTGCCCGTCGTTACCGCTTTGCCAATCGCTTCGGCCTGCGACTGCGCTTGCGCGGTTGAAGTTATCAGCAGCGAAAACGCCACGAGGCAAATTCCATTCATCCGTTGATTCAATCGATTGATCTTTGACTTGCCGTTCATCACCACGAAATTTTTTCTTTGTTCAAAAATGCGCCAACGCCTTTTTTCAAATCCTCAGTCGTCCGCGAGAGCGCGTTCATCGAGACGGCGAAGTTCAAAGCATCGTCGCCGCTCATGGTCTCCACCGACCAGAGCAACCGCTTCGTCAGTTCAATCGAGGCGGGACTTGTGCCCGTACAAATTTCCTCCGCGATTTTTTCCGTTGCGGCGTCGAGTTCGTTTGAAGGCACGGCGTAGTTAATCAAACCGAGTCTCAAGGCTTCGGTGGCGGAAATCATGTTGGCACGCAGCAGCATTTCACGCACACCGGCGTTGCGCGATTTGCGAAGGATCAGGGCGGAAACAATTGCAGGCACAAACCCGATGCGAGTTTCGGTGTAACAAAACTTGGCATTGCTGACGTCGGCCACGATAATATCGGCGGCGGTTGCAAGGCCGCAACCGCCCGCAACGGCAATTCCCTGAACTTTCGAGATGACGAGTTTGCGATGCGTGTACATTTGGCGAAAGAGCAACGCAAGTTGTTCGGAATCAGCCAAGTTCTCAAGCGCGCTCATCTCCGAAATTTTTCCGAGTTCGCTCAAATCCAATCCCGCACAAAATGCTTTGCCGGTAGATTGCAACATCACCACCCGCACGTCCGGCTCAGAGTCCGCGTCCCGCAAGGCTTGGCGGAGTTCCGAGATTAAAACGGACGTTAACGCATTGCGCTGTTCAGGGCGATTGAGCGTAATACGGGCGATGCGGTTTTGGATTTCGTAGGTGAGTTGCGTAAAGTTCATCGGCCTTTTTTTCGGTAAAACCCTTCGATGATAAAGATTGACGAAGATACTTAAAGCCTACGCGAAAATAAATCTGGCACTGTTCATCACCGCCAAACGCGCTGACGGCTACCACGATTTGGAAACGGTGTTCG
>JACMJS010000026.1 GCA_014380515.1 Chlorobiales bacterium | reverse complement strand
GCAAAAAAATTCCGCTGGAAGAAATCGTCGGGAAGATTGAGCGGGGCGAACGCTTGGGCATCGACGAAGCAAAGGCGTTTCTTGCGGCCTCCGATAAATTGCTCGGCGGAAAAGCCCTCGATACGTTCTATGACGCCGCCCGCAGAGAGGCCAAGCGTTATCATTCACTGCGTACGTTGGAGTGCACACGTATTTTCGTTGCCGCTCAACCTGCGGACGCCGTTCAAAGTGAAGTCGCGGCGACATCTTCGAAAATGATTTACCTCGCGTTCGCGCCCGGGCACGGAGATTTGAATTTCATTACGTCGGTTATATCGAAGGCCGCGCAAACCCGCACGGTTGCTGCGTTCTCGCCGGAACATCTTTTTTCACTCGCGGCGGCGTCTAAACAAAAAGTGCTTTCACTTGTTCAAATGCTCGCACACGCAGGGCTTTCGCTCGTGCCCGGCGCGTTCATCGCAAAAGCCACCGATGTTTCGGCCTCCGATGAAACCTTCAGCGTTTTGATGCAACTGCACAAGTTTAAACTTCGCACGAGCGCAGAGCTGCCGCTATCCTACAGCGACGCGGAAAAAGTTACGCACCTCGCCAAAGTGCGCGAGTTCGAAGATCGCACGCATCTCTTTACGCATCTGTGTTTGCGGCTCGATACCAAGTTCAGCGAGAAAGAGTTACTTCGCACGGTTGCCATCTGTCGCCTGATGCTCGATAATCTCGCCACGATTTCCCTTTCCGATTACAACTTGGATCAATCCGGTTTCATCAGCGATGATTTGTTAAAACGCTGCGCGGAACTCGGCCTTAATCAAAATTGATTTGCAATGCACAAACTTTTCTTTGTTTTACTGCTCTTTGCGACAACAGCAACCGCACAAACGACCGTCAAGCTCGACAGTGCGTTTGCGCCGAGTCTATCGAGAACAAAATCCTTCGTGGTGATTTTGCCGGCTGGATACAGTGAGGCGTATCGCTATCCGGTGTTGTATTTGCTGCATGGCTTCGGCGGCGATCATACCAATTGGACGACGCTCACCAAAATTTCGACCTACGCGGAAAAGCATTCGATCATCATCGTCATGCCCGATGGCGAGAACTCGTGGTACGTCAATTCCGCCACCGATGCGAAGCAACGCTTTGAAGATTATCTCATCACCGATTTGCCCGCAACTATTCAGCGGCGATACAATGTAGATACGGCGAAGCAGGCCATTGCGGGACTCTCGATGGGCGGCTACGGTGCGGTGGTGCTTGCGCTTCGCTATCCGAAAAGATTTCTGTTCGCCGGAAGTTTGAGCGGCGCAGTCGGTTTGTTCCGTGATAACTTTACGTTGGATGGCGGACGCAGCAACTTCGGCGTTCAAAGTCTTCAACAGACTTTCGGTGCTCCGACGGAAACCGTGAAATCAAAGTATGATCCGTTCAAACTCTCTAAGGCCATGTCCCCAAAGCCTTCAGGCTCGTCCGGCTCGCCAGCGATGCCCTACATTTATCTCGCCATTGGGATTCAAGATGGATTGAAACCGTTTCTCCCGCGCAACCGCGAACTCGCCGATACACTTCGCGCCATCGGCGCAGCGTACGAATATCACGAGGTGCAAGGCGGCCACGATTGGAAATTTTGGGATAGGGAAATTCAGCCGCTGCTCAAACGCTTGAATGATTTCCTTCCGTGAGGCAAGACATATCTCGCCCGCCTTCATCAACAAATACAGGGCGAGACATGTCTTGCCCCTATAATGATGGTTCATGGAAATAAAATGAAAAAGGCAAGCACCGTTTCCGATGCTTGCCTTTTCTTTTAATGATCTGAGAGGGATTAGTCGCCGACTTCGACCGGCGCGACTTCCGCACCGTTCGCGGTAACTTCCGAATAACGTTGCTCCGTCGAGAGACGCAGCGGACGGTATTTTTTCAGTCCTGTGCCCGCCGGAATGAGCTTACCGACAATCACGTTTTCCTTCAAGCCCATCAGGTTATCTGTCTTGCCTTCAACCGACGCATCCGTCAGCACCTTCGTCGTTTCTTGGAACGAGGCCGCTGAAATGAAGCTCTCCGTTTGCAGCGCGGCGTTCGTGATGCCGAGCAGGATCGGACGCGAGGTCGCTTGCTCTGCCGTCTCAAACTCCATCTGATCCTTGCCCGCTTTTTTCAAATCGCGGTTCAGTTTCAGAATTTCTTCACGGTCGTAGAGTTCGTTTTCCTTGATGCTGCGTGAAGCATCGCCCTTCACGGTGATGCGCACCATATTTATCAGCGCGTCGTTGGTTTCCTTGAAGTACGCACGGTCGACCATATCGCCTTCCATCAGGTTCGTATCGCCTGCGGTCTCAACGACGATCTTCTGCAACATTTGCCGCACGATGACTTCCAAATGCTTGTCGTTGATTTCCACACCGGCGTTGATTTGATACACCTTTTGGATTTCATTGACCAAGTATTGTTGCACCGCATTGGGTCCCTGAATGCGCAGAATATCTTGCGGCGAAATCGCGCCGTCGGTGAGCGTATCACCTGCCCGTACATCATCGCCTTGATTGACGAGCAAGTGCTTGCCAATCGGCACGAGATACGTGCGTGATTCGCTGAACTCGTTGGAGACGATGATCTCGCGGTTGTTGCGCTTCTGTCCGCCGAACCTCACCGTGCCGTCGATCTCCGCAACCACGGCGGGATCAGCCGGATTACGCGCCTCAAAGAGTTCGGTTACACGCGGCAAGCCCGCCGTAATGTCGCCACCGACGCGGCCAAGATCGCGCGGCACTTTCACGAGCACCGTGCCTTTGGCAACTTCAGTGCCGTCGTAAGTGAGCAAGTTCGCTTTGATCGGCACGGGATAAGTTGCGAGCACCGCGCCGCTCTTGCTCAGGATTTCGATGCGCGGTTCGCGCACATCGGTTGCTTTGAGTTTGCCGCGCCATTGGATGATCACGCGCTGCACATAACTCGTCTGCGGATCGACTTCCTCTTTGTAGGTCGTGCCTTTAACGATGTCGACGAAATGAACCTTGCCTTCAAATTCCGAAATGATCGGCGTGCTGTTCGGTTCAACGCTGTAGATAACCGTGTCTTTCTTCGTCGGCTGTCCGTCTTTGATGTGCATCTTCGCTCCGTAAGGCGCGGTGTATTTCTTCAACACCTTGCCCGCCGGATCAACGATGTTGATGTTGCCGTTCTTGCGAATGACGAGCGTGTTCTCATCGGCGTTGCCTTCGTTGTCGATCTGCGTCGATTGGACGGTGCGCACGTTTTCAAACTCGGCCTTGCCTTCGAAGCCTGCGCGAACTTCCGTTTCCGCCGCGCCGCCCTGAGCTGCACCGCCTTGGTGGAAGGTGCGAAGCGTGAGTTGCGTGCCCGGCTCGCCAATCGATTGCGACGCGATGACGCCGACGGCTTCACCCATCTCGATGAGCTTGTTCGTTACGAGATTCGTGCCGTAGCACCGCGAGCAGATGCCGCGCCGCGTTTCACAGGTCAGTACCGAACGGATGTCGACTTCGGTTACGCCGATGTTGTCTTTGATCAGTTCCGCCGCTTCGTCGGTTACGATGTCATTCGCTTTGACAATGACCACATCATTGAGCGTATCGATAATATCTGAGGCTGCAACGCGGCCTGCGATGCGTTCGTGGAACTTGATCTTGTTGCCCGATTCCTCTTCGAGCTGACGGTTGAGCGTAATGCCGCGCGTCGTACCGCAATCGGTTTCGGTGATGATCGCATCTTGCGCCACATCGTGCAACCGCCGCGTGAGATAACCGGCATCCGCCGTTTTGAGCGATGTATCCGAAAGTCCCTTACGCGCGCCGTGCGTCGAGATAAAGTATTCGAGCACCGAAAGTCCTTCGCGCAGGTTCGAGATGATCGGGTTCTCAATGATTTCACCCGGTTGTCCCGACATCGATTTCTGCGGACGCGCAATCAGTCCGCGCATACCGGTCAATTGCTTGGCCTGATCGCGCGAACCACGCGCACCGGAATCCAACATCATAAAGAGCACGTTGAATCCGTCCTTATCGCGCCGCAAGGTTTGATAGGACGCGTCGGCAACGAGGTTCGTCGCCTTCTGCCAGACATCGACGACCTTGTTGTATTTCTCGTTCTCGGTCAGCGTGCCGTTGTTGTACTCGCGGACGATCTTTGCGTTTTCCTTCTGGGCATCTTTGATATGGCGTTCCTTCTCACTCGGCACAACCGCATCGGCCAAGCCGACGGATAAGCCGCCGCGCATCGCGTAGGAGAAGCCGAGTTCCTTGACATTATCCAAGAACTCCACAGCCTTCACATTGCCGCACTTTTTGTGGATGATGCCGATCAAATCCTTCGCCTGCTTTTTATCGAGCACCTTGTTGATGAACCCGATTTCACGCGGCACGATTTCATTGAAGAGCACGCGGCCACAAGTCGTCTCCATAAACTTCTCTCCGACCTTCACCATTTTTTCAGTGATGAACTGGCCGTCGGGACGCACTTTGATTTTTGCGTGCAAGTCAAGGCCGCCTTCGTTGTAAGCGACGATCACGTCTTGCGACGAATAAAATAGTTTGCCTTCGCCTTTCTTGCCTTTGCCTTCCTTCGTCATGTAATAAATGCCGAGCACCATGTCTTGCGACGGCACAGTTACAGGTTTGCCCGACTGCGGCAGAATGATATTGTGCGATGAAAGCATGAGAATCATCGCTTCCAATTGTGCCTCTTGCGAGAGCGGCACGTGCACCGCCATCTGATCGCCGTCGAAGTCCGCATTGAACGCGGTGCAGACGAGCGGGTGAATGCGAATCGCCTTGCCTTCAATGAGCACGGGCTGAAACGCCTGAATGCCCAAGCGATGCAAGGTCGGCGCGCGGTTCAAAAGCACCGGATGTCCATCGATCACTTTTTCCAAGATGTCCCAAATCGCGGGGTCTTTACGGTCGATCAATTTCTTGGCCGACTTGACCGACTTCGCAATACCGCGCTCGACCAACCGCCGAATCACGAACGGCTGAAAGAGTTCAATCGCCATATCCTTCGGCAGACCGCACTCGTGCAATTTCAATTCCGGCCCGACGACGATCACCGAACGGCCAGAGTAATCGACGCGCTTGCCAAGCAAGTTCTGACGGAACCGGCCTTGCTTACCCTTCAGCGAATCGGAGAGCGATTTCAACGCGCGATTCGAATCGCCTGACTTCACCGCCGAGGCTTTGCGCGAGTTATCGAACAGCGAATCGACGGACTCTTGAAGCATCCGCTTTTCATTGCGGAGAATAACTTCCGGCGCTTTGATGTCGAGCAGTTTCTTCAGCCGGTTGTTGCGAATGATGACGCGGCGATAGAGATCATTCAAATCCGACGTCGCAAACCGGCCACCTTCGAGCGGCACGAGCGGACGCAGTTCCGGCGGAATGACCGGAATGACATCGAGCACCATGAACTCAGGCCGGTTGCCTTCGTAGCGGTACGGCTCCGGTGCATCGAGGCTGAACTCTTCTTTCTTTTTCGATTCCTTCGTGATCGGTTCGAAGCTATTGCGGAACGCCTCGACAACTTTCAATCGCTTGAGTGCATCGGCGCGTTTTTGTTCGGAGGTGCTTTCACGAAGCACGTCGCGGTAACGCTTCGCCAGCATTTCGAGATCGAGACGGCGCAAGAGCAACTTGACCGCTTCGCCGCCCATTTTGGCGAGGAACTTGTTCGGGTCTTCGTCGTCCAAATCTTGGTTCTCTTCGTTGTCGCTGATGACCTTGTAATACTCTTCTTCCGAGAGCAAATCGAGCGTTGAAAGTCCTTGCTTCTCGCCCGGCTCGCCCGGATTGATCACCACATAAGATTCATAATAAATGACGCGTTCCAGTTCCTTCGTCGAGAGATTGAGCAACGCGGAAATCTTCGAAGGCAGCGAGCGGAAGAACCACGTATGCACGACGGGCACGGCGAGCGAGATATGTCCCATCCGTTCGCGCCGCACCGATTTCGTTGTTACTTCAACGCCGCAACGGTCGCAGATAATGCCTTTGTAGCGCACGCGCTTATACTTGCCGCAATAGCATTCCCAATCTTTGGTCGGCCCGAAAATCTTTTCGCACATCAAACCGTCGCGCTCGGGTTTGTAGGAGCGGTAGTTGATCGTTTCCGGTTTCAGCACTTCGCCGCGCGAACGGGCGAGGATGCTTTCCGGCGAGGCAATGCTGATTTTAATTCGAGAGAAGTCTCGTTTCGTCGGGGTTGGTCCCATTGCAAATGCCATAATTGTTCCTTTCAGATTAGTTGTTTCAAACTCAAAACTTTTTCGGATGCTCAGGGCAACATCAAGTAAGATGTTTTTTCATCCGCACCAAACATTTGCACAGTCGTCGCGTGATCTCGCAACATGATTTCAATCGTCTTTACATCACAATTTCCTACGCGCAACCAGATAAATTTTGGCGGACTTCCAAACAGCAAACTGCGATGCTGGAAGTCTGAATCTTTCGAAATGATGATAAAGCCGTGTTGCTTTGCATAATTCCAAATCTCAACGTCATTGGCATCCCGCAATCCGATGTCCCGCACGTGCAAACTTTCAGGAAAAACATCTGCAAGCGTGCGCGGCAATCGCGGCGAAAGATTCTGGTCAAAGAGCAGTTTCATCCGGCAGCGAAGCCAATTTGCGTTCGCGGTCGGCTGCAAAAGCAAGACAGGCGAGAATATCTTCAGTCATCAAGTCAGGAAACGCTGCGAGCAATTCAGGTTGCGTCATCCCGCCGGCGAGATACTCCAAAACATCGGTTACCGTCATGCGTGTCCCGCGAATGCAAGGCTTGCCGCTGCGTTTGCCG
>JACMJS010000025.1 GCA_014380515.1 Chlorobiales bacterium | reverse complement strand
GGCGACTTCTGTGTGAAGACCAGTGTGAATTTTTGAGAGATCATACTGGCCTCCGGCACAGATGCAGCGTAGGGTGTTCGCATCGTCATAACTGCGATTGATTTAAGTACATTCAAAACAATTGGGTAATTTATATTTATACATACTTTAGTATGTATATCGAACGGTTGTTTCTACAAAAACAAATGCAGAATCTGTAAATATACTAGTGTGCGGTTGCCACTATGGTTTAGGCCACGGCTGTAGAGTACCTTCGCAAAGCATGAGAATGAAATCGCTGATGTAGAACATGATATGCCTCTCTTGATTTTGGGTCTAAGAATGCCTTCTGATTAATCTTCATGCAAAGCATTTCAAAGCAATCAGAATTATGGCTTAGGCCAGGGTTGCAGGATAGTATCGCAAAGTGTGAGAATGAAATCGCTGATGTAGAACATGATGTTTTTCCTGTTTGTAAATTTAGAAATAATTTCCGCTCTCTGGCGTTCGAGCAAAATTGCCGGACGCTTTAATTTTCAGTCGGCGTTTTTAACAATGCAAAGATACAGTTTCAACGTTAACGGTTCGATTAACGCTTTTCCCGTAACTCATTATCTTACCGTGTCTTTAGCGAAATTATGCAAAGGTCTTGCGGCAGGGGAAAATGCCATTTTTGAATCAAAAATGCAGGCGGGTGTGGCTTCAAAGGTCGTCGGATTTTAGGAATCGATCAAAATCGAATACTAAATGTATAAACTAATGGGTGGAGGTATGGCACGAGGTAGAGGTTCACACATTTCTGTCATTCCCGCAAGGGCGGGCAGCCAGTCTTTCTAACACGAATGCGTTGGATTCCCCCTTGAGGCAAAGGTTCATAAGCCTCCTGTTCAAAGCTGGAGGATCACAAGTCGCGGACGGGAACGACGAAGGCCAGACGACGAAAATAGGATTTGATGAAAGAAGTCTATTGAGCAGAAGGCGGAGAGATAGCGGGGTCGGAAAGTGGGAAGTGATAAAGGCGGTTCAGGTTTTGATCAAGCGTTCGATTCGCATCGGCGGAAAACTGCCGAGTTCCCGCCGGAAGGATTTACGGCAGATGCGGAAAGCCTGTAACGCTTCGGATTGAAGGTTCAGATTGAGATAAGCGATGATAAGCAGTTCATGCCCGCGCTCCGAAACCGGATCAAGCTCAAGCAATTTGGTGCATCGCTCGATGGTTTCGTGATTGTTTTTTTCTATGAGCGCGGTTTCGGCAATGAACAGCAGGGCATCCATATACTTATCCTTCATGCGTTCTTGGATGTGTGCGAGCCACTCTTCAATATGATCGTGTTGCAAAAATTCTCCCTGATATAGGGCGGCAGCTTTACGGTAGAGCGCGGCGGCCTCATTCCGCGACAACCGGGCAGCGGCGGCTTGCTCTATACAAAAATTAAATTCTTCAAGGTCGCAGAAGTATTGTGTGCCGTGCAGTCCGAAATCGAGAGCGTATCCTTGCTCGGTTTTCAAAATGAACTTCTGTTCGGGACTGACGATGCCCGTATCAATGAAGCGGCGGCGTACGTTCGAAAGCGTAACGCGCAACATGTTCTCACGATTTACCGATTTAGAAAACGGCCAGATGGCTTCATAAAAAGTTTCTGCGGTTACCGGACGGCGATGGTTCAACAGCAAAAGTTTGAAGGCGATACTTTCCGCCTCGCGTTGAAAGGCCGTGTCCGTCAAAGTAGGCGTGGCGGCGTCCGCCAGAAAGACTTGCAAGCCTCCGAAAGTGATGATGCGTACTTTCACTGCAACGCCTTGCTGACCACCTGTGGCAAGCGAGGATTCAAGTTTTCCGCCTGCGTTAATCACCGACGGAGCAACCGGCAAGACGCCCAATTGCCGTTTAAAATTGATCACAACGGCCAGAAGCGATTGTACCTGCGGTAAGTTGATTCCTCGCAGGAGACGTTTTTCTGAATCGTCGAGCGTTGCAGGCGGTGCAGTGATTAAGTCAAGTAATTTTTGCAACACGGTCTCCGCCAATCGCCAATAGTAGAAAATGGATTGATGTCGCAAATCAACTGTGGCCGTGTCAATAGCTTTTAAATACGATGTTACCGATGCGATAAAGGCTTCGATACTCGGAGTGCGACCCGATTCTGTGCGCACGGCGTTAAGGTATGCAGCAAAGAGGTACAATTCAACGTGAGTACTGTTCGTATCACCACTCGACGCATCAACGGCTTGAAATGCAGTTTCAAGTGCGTGTGATGCTGTCCCGAATTCCTTATCGGCAAGAGCAGCGAAGCAGAGTGCCGCGTGCATCTGAACCGTCAGCAGCGGGCGCGGCGGTGTGATAGAAGCGTGAACCGCGCGGCATTCGGCGGATTGACGTTCGGCAGCGGCGGCATCGCCGATATAAAAACAGCAGATGGTTTTCATCCACAGCACGGTGATGAGAATATCGCGCGAGACACCGGCATAGTACAATGCCGCTTCATCGTAGCACTCGAGGGCGTCGTCAAATTTTCCTTCGGCGACGAAGCATGTTCCCAAAAGAAACTTGGCCGTATAAGTGCTGCTTTGATAGAATGCTTGTTCGGACAGCCGTAAACATTCGAGCACATGCGGCTTGGCTTCCGGCAGCGCACCCGCGGCGACCAGCAAAAACGCATGATCGCGCACGGCATCAATCCGCGATTTCAAACTGATATAGGGCAACAGCGGCTCACGATCTTTGAACGCTGCAAGTGCCCCCGCATACCCGACTTGCCTCGCCACAAAATATCGCAGCCGGAGCACTTCGCACTCCGCCTCGCGCGATCCCATCTTCTGAGCCAGTCGCCATGCCTGTTCAAGATTCGCCATCGCTTCGCTTAGCAACTTTTCCTTTTCACCCGATGCCGGTGCAAGCACCGAGAGTGCGTATCCGTAGAGCGTCATCGCCCGCACACGCACTGCGACGGACACGGGCAGCGATGTATTTTCAATCGCGGTCAGCACATCGAGCAACCGGCGGCTTTCCACCCGCAGTTCCGTAAAGCGCGATTGCAACAAGAGATTTTCGAGGTGAATGGATTCGGCTTCATAGATCGCATCATCCGGCAAGCCCGTTGCATCAACCGATGCGGAACGGTGGGGCAAGATCATCGCTTCGGAAAGCGACACATTGCCGAGCCGCTGTTCGGTTCGCGCCTGCACGCAAATAAGTTTGATCCGGCTTCGCGGCGAGAGCGGCAATCG
This sequence comes from Chlorobiales bacterium, assembly GCA_014380515.1. Classification (GTDB taxonomy): domain Bacteria; phylum Bacteroidota; class Chlorobiia; order Chlorobiales; family JACMJS01; genus JACMJS01. The sequence continues at coordinate 2,981 of JACMJS010000025.1, read as the reverse complement.
GGCGACGGCCCCAAGCCGGTGCTGAAGACTGTCGAAGTTTTCCGCCGCACCCGAATCGCTCAAGCGAACGAGCGTTAAGAGTGCCCGCTCGCCCTCGCCCGCCATGATAAAAAATGCCGTGGCTTCGAACGGCGACGCCGCCTCCGCGTACTCACCGCACACGGTGTAAAGTTTTTGAAGGGCGGCTTCGGTAAGTTTCGTCAGCAGAAAGTCGCGCAGCAAATGATGATACTGATAAGTCGCCGTCTCTTCCCGCAACGCCGCCTCAGACGAACTTCCCGCCGGTGTCAGCAATAGTTTCGCAGCAATGAGGCGCGCGATAACCGACTCGACAATGACCGCAATTGGTTTCTGCGGTTGCGGCGCGGCGGGTTCAGCGACTTCAAGCGTGAAAGCTGCGAATAGTTTTTCCGCAAGATATTTATCAAACTGCGGCGCGGGCGCGGTGGCGCACAGAAATCTTTTCACGTCCTCCGGTTGCTGGTCGTAGAGCTGTTCGGAAAGATATTTGTAGATCGTTGGCTTGGATCGCATCAAATAGCCCGCACTCTGATCGATAACCTCATCATCCGCCGCCGGTGCTTGCAGCGACGCCTCGCGCCCGGAGACGCTCAAGGCCAACGCCACGCTCGCCGCCCATCCGCCCGTCATTTCGTAGAGGCTTGCGGCGAACTTCGCCGAAGCCGCCGATGCCACTGGTGATGATTCCGTCGCACCAAGTTTTTGGATTTCGGTTGCGCTGAAGGCAAGTTGATCGGCGGTGATTTCAAGCAATTGTTGCCGCGCGGCGAGGCGCATCACATCCAAATTGACGCTCGTTCGAGAAGTCAGGATCAGTCGAAAATGTGGCGGGCTTCCGGCGATGAGGCCGGTGATAAAAGCTTTGACGATGCGGCTTTCGCCAATGAGATGATAATCATCGATCACCAAGATCAATTCGTCCGTGAGCAAATCGCCCAGAACTTCTCCGGCCTCGAACCCCAACCGCTCGGCCTGTTCGGGCGACAGTCCATCTCCCGAAGCCGCATCTGCTGTGGCGGCGGTTGCCGGTTTTGCAAAAACTTTTGCGGTTTCAAGACGGACGCGCAGGGCAGGTTCAAAGAGCGGATACGCCGAGGCCATCGCCTGAATGAAGCGCGGCAGAAAAAACGCGAAGGATACGTCGGCGGGCTGCAACACGAGCCACCGGAAATAGTATTCCGCTCTGGCGGCGGCGACGAACAAAGCCACGGAAACCGTTTTGCCGTAGCCCGCCGGCGCAATCACCGTGCAGAGTTTGCGGCGACTTATCAGCGCGAACTGCGAAATGATTGCAGGCCGGGCGAGCGGCAGCACCGGCAACGCCGGAGCGGCAAAGAGATCAATTTTCTCCCGCACAGTACGGCGACGGGACGGCTTGTCGGGATTAGCGGGGGTTTGCAATGTGGTCGTCATCTGTAATGCGGATCAAAAAAACCTTGGCTCATGTTCGCAGTCCGGTTTGCAGCCCGGGGTGGTAATGTGGCGATGCCGGTTGAAGTTATCCAATCGCGGGACGAGTTGCAATATCCAGCCTGTTCTCGTGTCTCCCCAAACCCCGACGCCAATTGAAAAAGCCTCCGGTTTCCCGAAGGCTTTTGATGCTGCAATGTTTGCAAGAGTGCTCGTCGCCGGAGGTGTATCAAACATCTAAAATTTCTTTTTCTTTTTTCGCAGTCAGTTCATCGATGGTTTTCTCGAAGCGTTGGGTGAGGACGTCGGCATCTTTCTTGCCGCGCGTCTTGTCGTCCTCCGTAATCGCTTTGTCTTTTTCCGAACGTTCGACTTGCTGAACCGCGTCGCGGCGGATATTGCGAATGGCGACCTTACCGTCCTCCGCCAATTTCTTAGCGAGCTTGACATACTCCTTGCGCCGGTCTTCCGTCAGCGGCGGAATGCTGACGCGCACGCTCTGACCTTCAGCGACGGGATTGAGTCCCAAGTTTGCTTCACGAATCGCCTTCTCGACCGATTGCACCAAGCCTTTGTCCCACACCTGCACCATCAGGGTTTTCGTGTCCTGCACATTGACATTACCGACCTGCTTGATCGGCGAGGCTTGTCCGTAGGCATCAATCTTAATACCGTCCAGAAGTGCGGCACTCGCCCTGCCCGTCCGCAGCGACGCCAGTTCCGTCTGGACGTTCTCCAGCGACTTTTTCATTTTCTGTTCCGCCGCTTGTAAAATATCTTTAACCATGGTTTATCCGATTTCAAATGAACTTCGAAACGTTGCAATAAGAAATGCTCAAGCCCTGTGGTTGCTGCAAATGCAGCGCATCATCAGAGCCTGAGCATTGGTTTACTTTGCTTCCCATCGGTGCGAACTTAGGCGTTCTCTACCGGTGTGGCCGTTTGTTCGGCGGCCTGATCGACCGTTTGTTCGGCAGACTTTTCTTTCTTGGCAAAACGCTTGTTGAAGCGGTCGACGCGGCCAGCGGTATCAACGAGCACTTGCTTGCCGCTGAAGAACGGGTGGCAATTGCTGCAAATATCGACCTTGAGCGTAGGCGCGGTTGAGCGGGTTTTGAACACGTTGCCGCAGTTGGCACAGGTCGCCGTCGCCGTCAGATACACGGGATGGATATTTTCTTTCATCGTCTCGAAAAATTAAAGGTTTAAAAATTGAGCCGCAAATATACGGCTATCCGCCGGAGAATCAGAAATTCCGAAGCGGAGATTTTCATATCTCTTTCATACGAAATCAGGTTTCACCATCGAGCCGCGTGTGAAGAATCGTATTCGTCTCGTAGGGGGTCTCCGTAGGGGCGACGGCGAGTTTGCCGAGCTTACGCTCTATGGCCCCGCCCTTACAATATCGCCTGCGTTTTCAAACAAGACCGTTTTTTTTATCTGCCGTAGCCGTCGTAGTAATTCTCCGCATACTTTTCGTAGCGACGCAGCAGCATAATGTTTTTGACTTCGATGTCGGTGAGTTGATCGCGGATGTCAATGCCCATCGG
>JACMJS010000172.1 GCA_014380515.1 Chlorobiales bacterium | reverse complement strand
CTGCGTTACGCTCAGTTCCGGGATGCGTTCGTCGACGCGGTCGCGCTCCGATTTGGCTTTCGTTAAAGCATCGAGAGAAAAAAGAATTGCCTTGGTAGTTCTCATGATCAAGATTCCGCTTTGAGGACGTTTCGGAGATAAGTTCGGCGCATTTCAGGAAAGGATGCGTTGGCTTTATATATCATTCCCGCAACGGCGGGAATCTATCTTCATCTTGAAAAACGCACCGGATTCCCGCCGTCCCGCTACGCAGGATCGGCCACGCTTTGCCTGTCCGCCTCCGGCGGAGGGGCAGGAATGACAAATGAAGAGAGGCTGCCGAGAATCAAAAAACTATTCGCCGAAAAGCGTTTTCCATTTTGCCAAGTCGGTGGCGTTCATCGCCGGTTTTTCGGCACCGGCGTCCGGCTCAACCGGTTTACCCGCGCTTCCGTGTGCCGCTTTCGGGTCGGAAGATAGGGAAAGTTCCCGTGTAAATGCTTCAGACGAAAGGCATCTGACGCCGGAAACACGGGCGTAACCGGCGACTTCATGATCGGAACTGACAACGGTAAGTGCCGATTTGGAACGCTCGGCATCGATCAACTTTTTGATGCGGGCATCGGCGGTTTCTCCGCCCGGCGTGTAAAGAATTTTGAGTTTACCGACGCTACTCTGATTTTCAAGGATGCCGCGTCCGTCATAGACGAGCGTGATACTGCATTTTTTTTCGGCGAGATAACGCGAAAGCTTTTGTTCAAGCGAGATGCGAACCTGTTCAAGATTATCCCGCGAGATTTTCAAGCCCAACTTGTGCGCAACATTGTAGCCGTCGATAAGCAATCTGGTCATGGCCTCGCGCGGGTTTGGGGCGTTATCGTGTCGCAAAAATATACGACGGGCACGTGTGGCAACCAAGCAAACAACGGGTAAATCCCCCCAGCCCCTCATTGATCCTGCCGAAACAGGTTTCGGGCAAGGGGGAGCAAGAAAGGATTCGATTATATTCTTTGCATCATTTTTCACACCGTCTCCGGTTCACCTTATTTCTTTTCAAATGTCCGATCAAAAACCTGCGTCTTCCAATCCTTCCGATCATTCTGACAAGTCCGTCAAACCGAGCAAGCCCAAAAAAGAAACGCCGTTGATGGATAAACTCACGAGCCTCGCCAAGCGGCGCGGGTTCGTCTTTCAATCGTCCGAAATCTACGGCGGCCTCGCTGCGACCTTTGATTACGGTCCGATGGGCGTTGAACTCAAACGCAACATCAAAGACGTGTGGTGGGACGCGATGACGAAATCGCACGATAACATCGTCGGTCTCGATGCTGCGATCTTGATGAACCCGCGCGTGTGGGAAGCCAGCGGCCATGTCGCCGGATTCAGCGACCCGATGATCGACGACAAAACGAGCAAGTTCCGCTACCGCGCCGATCACCTGATCGAAGGCTACATCAAACAATTGGAGCGCAAGGGAAAGGTTGAGGAAGCCAGCCGCGTGATGGCCGCGTTCGTCGAAGCGCAAAACGCCGATGACATGCCGCGGGCACTTTACAATCTCATCATCACCGAGCAAATCAAATCGCCCGACAGCGGCGCGTTCGATTGGACGGAAGTGCGGCAGTTCAACCTGATGTTCAAAACATCTTTGGGCGCGATTGCCGGTGAAGGCGCGGACGTTTATTTAAGGCCGGAAACCGCGCAAGGCATCTTCGTCAATTTTCACACCGTGCGGGAAGCCTCGCGGCTGCAAGTCCCGTTTGGTATCGCGCAGATCGGCAAAGCGTTTCGCAATGAAATCGTGAAAGGCAATTTCATTTTTCGGATGCTGGAGTTTGAGCAAATGGAGATGCAGTATTTCGTCAAGCCGAACACGCAAGCGGCGGCATTTGAAATGTGGAAGGAAGAACGGATGCGATGGCACACCGAATCGCTCGGTATCGCGCCGGAAAAACTGTCGTTCTACAAGCATGATAAACTGGCGCACTACGCCGACGCCGCGTTCGACATCAAGTATCAATTTCCGTTCGGCACCGAAGAAGTCGAAGGCATTCACTCGCGGACGGATTTCGATTTGAAGCGGCATCAGGAATTTTCCGGCAAGAGCATGGAATACTTCGATCAGGAGTTGAAAGAAAAATACCTTCCGTTCGTCGTCGAAACGTCCGTCGGCTGCGACCGTGCATTTTTGGAAGTGCTTTGCGATGCGTATTCGGAAGCGGAAGAAGAAGGCGAAACACACGTTACCCTGAAGCTGCGTCCGAGGCTCGCGCCCGTGAAGGCGGCGGTATTTCCGTTGATGAAAAAAGAAGGAATGCCGGAAGTAGGCGAGAAGTTGGTGAAGGAGTTACAGCGCAGTTTCAAAGTGCAGTACGATGCCGCCGGTTCAATCGGCAAGCGGTATTACCGGCAGGATGAAATCGGCACGCCCTTTTGCTTTACCATCGATCACGACACCTTGAAAGACGAAACCGTAACCGTGCGTTACCGCGACACCGCCGCTCAAGAACGCATTTCGCTTGCGCAAGTCAAATCATTTTTGACCGAGAAACTTTCCGAATAATGTTTTACAACGCCGTTGTAGGGGCGAGGCCACAGAGCGGTAGCTCGCTAAACTCGCAGTCGCCCCTACGAAGATTCTTCGAATGATCTTCAAATCAGGTGAAGATGTCGGAGAGCCGCACTTCGAAGCCGGTAAGCACTTTTGAAACTACTTGACCTTTCTCCGCTGCGAACGCGTGCACTTCATAGCCGGAAGGCGTATGCGTATAGACTTCAATCGATTTGTTTTGCGGATCAACAATCCAGTATTCCATAATGCCGAAGCGGTGGTAGAGCCGTTGCTTCTCAACGCGGTCGCGGGTGATTGAACTTGGCGAAATAATTTCAACGACCAAATCCGGCGCGCCGAATACGCCGTCATTTGTAATGAAGTGCCTGTTCTTGGCAGCGATAAACATCAGGTCGGGTTGCGGTGTGTTGTTATCATCAATGAACAAATCAACCGGCGCGAACAGCACTGTGCCCAAATTTTGACCTTCGACAAAGGCTCGCAACTTGGTGTAAAGGTTGCCGGAGATCAATTGATGAAACGGTGAGGGCGCGGATTTTTGCACGAGTTCTCCGTTGATGAGTTCGTAAAGAAAATGATCGTCGGTGTCCAAGGCGCGGTACTCGGCGTAGGTTACAGGCTTTGCCAAAGTTTGCATCGTCGTCAGTGTAAAAGTGAGCGAAGTTAAATCGCAGCGTGTGCGTCTGCTTTCAAAAACTTTTCCGGTATCAGGTTGCCGATGCCGAGCACGAGGTTCGGGTCGAATACTTTTTTGATTCGAATCATTTCCGCAATCCCTTCGCTGCCGAACATCTCGGCCAAATACTCCGACTTCGTTTTACCCACACCATGCTCGGCTGAGATCGTCCCGCCGAGTTCAATCGCTTTCGTGATGAAAGTTTTGTAGAGTTCCTTCGCCCGCAAAAATTCTTCATTGTTGCGCGGCAAAATGTTCAGATGTAAATGCGCGTTGCCGATGTGCCCGAAAATGATGTAATGAAATCCGCCCGCCGTGCATCCGTTGTCGTAGGTCTCAAGCAATTCCCGAAACTTCGCGTGCGGCACGGCCATGTCGGTTGAGATTTTGCGTTGCTGCGTGCGGGCGAGCAGTTCATTGACGAGCACCGGCAAATCGTGGCGGAAGTCGCGCAGTTTCTGTTGCTCGTCCGGCGTTTGGGCAAACCATGATTGTTCCATCAACGCGCCGCGCTGTTCCATCAACTCATACCACAGGGCAAGCAACCGATCTTCATTTCCGCTTGTAACTTCTTGCTCAAAAAAAATCGCGCCGACCGCCGAATCGGGAATCGTGCGGTGTTTCTGCCGCAGAAAGTCAAGCGCATGTTGATCAAAGTATTCCAACGCCCGCGCCGAAACGCCTTCATGCTGCGATTTCAAATTGTCCTGCGACTGCCAACGTGCGGCATCGACGAACGAAAGCACTTTTTCACGATCATCGAAATACGCCACGACGCTGAAAATTTTTTCAGGCTTCGCAAGCAATCTTAAATCCGCCTCTAAAACCACGCCCAGCGTGCCTTCCGCCCCGATGAAGAGATCGATCAAATCCATTTCGGGTTTGGCGAAGTAGCCCGCCATATGTTTGGTATCAGGCATCCGGTAAGAGGGAATTTTAAAACAAAGATGCGTGCCGCTTGGCAGTGCGACGTCAAACCTGCCGCCCGCATCTGCGAAAAATGTGCCGCGCGGAATATCGAGAATGTCGCCGGTGGTGAGAGCGACTTTCAACCGTTCGATGAAACTGCGCGTCGGGCCATACTTAAATGTGCGGGCGCCGGACGAGTTGTTTGAAATCGTCGCGCCGATGAAGCAGTAGCGTTCGGTCGGGTCGGGCGGGTAGAGCAAGCCTTGCGATTCAACTTCCTGTTGCACATCATAAAGCAACACGCCGCATTGCGCGGTGGCAAGGCCGGTGCCGTCGGGATTTTTTTGGATGGATAAAATCCGGTTGAATTTATTCGTGGCCAAAATGAAGTCGCCGTAAGGAATTCTGCCGCCGGTGGTGCCGGTGCCGTTGCCGGAAATGGTCAGGCGCACGCCGCGTTCGGAACAGTCTTTGAGCAGCTCAGCGACTTCCTCGTAGGTCTCAGGAAAGTAGACGCCTTGCGTGTGGCCATCGCGCAGTGTGCTTGCGTCTTCAAGAAATGATTGCACTTCGGAAGTATCGGTTTTCAAAATCATAACTGTCTCAATCTTAATAAAGTAAATCGTTCGGCGAAGGCTTACCCATTGCTTGTAAATGCTTGTCTTCTGTATGCAACAACATTTCCCAGAATAATCAGGTATGACAACAGGAGTTGAACAACCGGAAAAATCTGGAAGATCAACACCGGATCGGCCCCGCGATCCGCTGGGTCTTTTAACGACCAATTAATTTCAGGATTGAAATAAAGGTTCGGCAAATACACCAAGAAAACAATGGCATTGGTTACAAGAAGCGACAAAAGCGGCAACGAGAGTTCCGCTAAGACGGCTTTCAACGACATTGAAGAGAACGCCGCCATTTTATTGCAAACTAAGATGAGGCCACAATAGTAGAGCAGCCACGAGAAAAGGAATAGGGCTTTTGAAAAATCCAGATACAATTCATCAAGGGTTTCCGGCAAGATGAATACCGATAGTTGAATGAACATGAAGAGAAGTAGCACCAAAAGAAACCGCCGCTGTTCGTACAATTTTAAAAGCATATCACTTACGTCCGGTTAAAAAGTAAGTGTGCATTTCGCCTTTGCCTTTCACGCTGACGCTGCTGCGGGCGCCGAACAGATATTTGCTTTCGAGCAACTTGTACGTCGTTTCGGAAACTTGCACTTTGCCCGCCACGCCTTGCGATTCCATGCGCGACGCGGTGTTGACGGTATCGCCCCACAAGTCATACACAAATTTCTTGCGGCCAATCACGCCCGCGACGACCGCGCCCGTATGAATGCCGATGCGCACGGTGAGGTTCATCCGCTTCGCCGATTCCAACTCCGCCAGGCCGCTCAACATTTCAAGCGACATTTCCGCGACGGATTCCGCGTGATCGGCTTTCGCTTCGGGCAGGCCGCCGACAACCATGTAATTATCGCCGATGGTTTTAATTTTCTCTAAGCCGTTGCGGTCGCAAAGGTCATCGAAAAAAGTGAAGACATCACCGAGCAATCTGACGAGAGCTTCAGCGGAAATCTGAGATGAGATGGCGGTAAAGCCGACGATATCGGCGAAGAGCACGGTAACATTTTCGAAGCGGTCGGCAATGATGGTCTCGCCTTTCTTCAAGCGTTCGGCAATGGCTTCGGGCAGAATGTTGAGCAACAGGTGATTTGATTTTTCTTGCGCCTCTTGCAACTGCGCGTAGGCGGCCATGAGTTTCGCGTTTGACTCTTCGAGAGCCTCGCTGCTGCGAATGAGTTTGCGCTGAATCATGTCGCTGATGTTGGTCATCTTGACGGCGTGTTGCAACAGCGACTTGTATTCTTTGACGAGCGATTGATACTCCAGAAGCATCAAGAGTTTTTCTTTGCCGCCCGCAGCGATCAATTGCTCAGCCTTCGCGGCAATCTCAAACTCCGCTTTGAAAACTTCGGCGGCATCGGCAATCGGTTTCGATCTATCGTCTGCGTGCATCAAAGGTTCGTGCCCGGTTCATACTTGGTTGGAATCATCGTCTGCCCTCGGTTACCGCGTTGATTCCATCAGCGTATTGGCCTGATGCGAGTGGAAGCCCGTATAGCCCCATCGCCGCTCCGCCAGCTCCAGCACTGTGAATGCAAGGCCGTCTTTCATATCCGCCTTGGTAAAAATCTGACGCAGCGGTGTTTGAGGATCGCCTGTGATCTCACCCGAAAACGCAATGCCTTTTTTCGAGAGCGCGGACATGCTGTGTTCGATCTCGCTCACGCTGACCGCAACGTGATGCAAGGTGCGGTCGCCGAACTTTTCCACCCACGCGGGAATGATGGATGATGTACCCCGCTCGCCCTCGAAGGCTTGGTCAATGAAAATCGCCGGAAGCCCGGGACGGCGATAAACTTTCGCCCACCAGTTGTCATGCTCAACAACGCCGAGCGAGAGGTCTTCAATAAATCCCATCTGCAAAAATTCCATCGCCCGCGTTTCAACATCCGCCGTTCGAATCGTGATATGATCCACGAGCGGACGCAACCCGACGCCTGCATCGTCAAGCAATTCGCTCAGCATCTTCGCCGCGCGGTTGTTTCGCAAATAATCCGCGATGTATTCTTCAATGAGTTTATCGGCGGCTTTATAGTTTTGGTATGATGTCATAGCAAAAAAGTGATTTGAATTTGAAATAATTATTCATCGACTTCGGCAGCGGCGGCGGCGGCCACTTGACTTTGGCCGGTGTAGGTTTTATGAAAATAGTAGTCGAGCAGTTTGCCTGTAATCGGCGCGGAGATGCGTCCGCCTTGTCCGGCGTTTTCGACCATCACGCACAGCGCAATCGTCGGCTTGTCGTAGGGCGCAAAGCAGATAAACCATGCGTGATTTTCGCCGTGCGGATTTTGCGCGGTGCCCGTCTTGCCGGAAACGACAATATCTTTTTGTGCGGCCGCGCGTCCGGTGCCGCTCTCGACGCAAAGCCGCATCCCGTTGCGCACGACGTCGAAATTTTTCTTATCAATGGGAATTGCGCGGGCGGCAAATTGCAATTTCGTTTCCTGCTGCGTGATGCGGTCGCGGTAGCCTTGCACAAGATGCGGCTGATAATACGTGCCGCCGTTGCCGAGCGTTGCCGCGTAACACGCCATCTGCATCGGCGAGGCACCCATGTCGCCCTGACCGATTGAAAGGCTGATCAGGAAGCCGTCCGTCCAGCCGATTTTTCGCGGCCCGTATTTTTTGTTGAAGTATTCAATCGACGGCAAGATCGCCGTTTGTTCATCTGGAATATCGATGCCGGTTTTCGCGCCGAAGCCGAACTGCCGTCCGTAGCGCGTCCAACGATCAAAACCGTTCTTCAACATCAACTGATAAAAAAAACTATTGCACGATACTTGAATCGCCCGCGTAACATCGACCGCGCCATGGCCATGGCCTTCATGGCACAAAAAATCTTTATCGCCGAACCGGAAATGTCCGCTGCACGAAAAAATCGTTTGCGGCGTGATGATGCCTTCTTGCAACCCGGCGAGCGCGGAAACCATTTTATACGTCGAGCCGGGCGGATACCGCGTCTGCACCGCGCGGTTGAAGAGCGGCTTCTGGGGCGACATGACAAGTTCGCCCCACACATTGCCGGAAATAAATCCGCTGAGCACGTTCGGATCATAATCCGGTTTGCTGACGAGCGCGAGCACTTCGCCGCTCTGCGGGTTCATCGCCACAATCGCGCCGGATTTGCCGGTGGCAACGAGCAAACTTTCCGCCTGTGCCTGCAACGCCGCGTCAATCGTGAGCAAAAGGTCGTTGCCGTTCGCCGCGACGATGTTCTGCGCCCCGCCGCCGAAATCGGAAACCTGTTTGCCAAGCGAGTTGACCGTAACCAACCGGAATCCTTTTTGGCCGCGCAGTTGCGGCTCGTACATTTTTTCAAGGCCGCTGTAGCCGATCAAATCATCGGGCGAGTAACTGTCCTTCGGAAGTTTTTCTAAGATTTTTTTGGAGATGGTTTTCGTGTAGCCGAAAATATGCGAGGCGTACATGCCCTCGGCCCCGACGGGATACGCGCGTTTGTGCTCCTGTACGAAATCGACACCGGCGAGCTGCCACCGGTTTTCTTCCAGCCGCGCGAGCGTTTTAAAATCCAAGTCGCGCCGGATTTTGACGGGCGCAAAGCGGTTATATAATTCACCATCTCTGATGCGCTCCTTGATATAATTTTCCGAGAGGCCGAGCAACTCCGAAAGCAGCGGAAGTTTCGAACGGTCGAATTCCGAGGGCACAAGTTGAGCGGTGTAGACCGCGCGGTTGTCAACGATCACGGTGCCATTGCGGTCGTAGATGACGCCGCGGGCAGGATCAATCGGGATGCGGCGCACGCTGTTCTTCCCCGCGATGTCGCCCATCTCCGCCTGCTGAATAATCTGGAGGTAAAACAACCGGCCAAGCAAGACGCCGACGATAATGACAATCGAAATGCGAATCGCGTTGGAAAAAATATTGGTGTTCATCGTTTCAAAATTCGTTGCATCATTAAAGTTGTATCTGTCTTCGTAGGGGCGAGACCTGCCTCGCCCTTACAGCGTCGCCAGAGAATGACAGAAAGCGTAACGGTCAAAAAATTAAAGCCGCTTGAGCAGGGCGTGAAAAAGGACGAAGCCGATCAGCACATTATAGACCGCACCGCCGAGTGAATAGATCAGCAGAAGTTTCCAGATAGGAATCGTCAGCGCGCTCATCAGGAGATAATAAAAAAAATTGCCGGTGAAACTGCTGACCGCAAGCGCGACGAGAAATGCGGTTTGGTTGTCCCGCTGCTCGGCATCCGAAAAATATCCGGCGACGAACCCGCTCACGGTTTTTGAAAACGCATTCGCGCCGAGCGTGCCCGAAAGAAAATCCATCAGAAGGCCGCTGAGAAATCCCGACGTCGTGCCGGTGAGTTGGCCTTCGGTGCGGGCAAGATAGACGAGTAGCACCAAAATCAAATCCGGTTGCAAGCGGCTCGTCATGCCGAGCGCGTCGCCGCCGATGGCCAGCCGCGCGAAGAGAAACTTTTGAATGAATCCGGCTGCGACCGCAACCGCGGCATAGATAAGGTATCGCTGTGGCAAAAAGTGAAGCGGTTTTTACATGAAAAAGATAGACGGTGAATGCATCGCAATGTATCTACTGAAATTCTTTGGCACGAACTTTCAGCGAATCACGCTCGCTTTCCGGCGGACGCATTTCAATAAAGACCTGATCAATCGCGGTGAAGTCGACCGCCAGCCGCGCATCCGTTTTGTAAAAAATCTGTCCTTGAAAGACTTCAAACTTTTCGACCGTGCCGACGGGCGTGTTCGGCGCGGCAAACGTGCTGAAGTCCGTCGTCAGCAACCGGTCGCCCGATTTGAGTGAACTGCTGACCGGCATATTTTGCAGCGCGGCTTTTTGCTCGTCGCCGCCTTGCCAACTGATGATGCCGTAGATGCGGGTGCGTTCGTTATAAACCGGCACTTTGAAATCGCGGTTGATCACCGGCATCACCACCGCGTAGTGCGCCGAGACCAACACCACGCGCCCGACGAGGCCGCGATCCGTAACGACCGGCATATCCACATTCACACTGTCTGCCGAACCGAGATTGAGCGTGAGCAAATTGCGGTCGCTGCCGAAAGTGCGGTCGATAACCCGCGCGAGTTTCACCGGATACGTCGCCGATGCCTTGTATGCGAGCAATGTTTTGAGCCGTTCGTTTTCCTCGCGCGCGCTGCGAAGCAAATTCACTTCGCCTGAAAGTTCGCGGTTGCTTTGAAGCAAGCGTTCGTTCTCCGAACCCAATCCGAAATAACGCGTGATGAATGTAATGCCGGATTCCGCCGTGCCGAACACTTCAAGGCCGAAGCTGCGGAAGCCGCGAATGGCGAGGCTTTCTGAGCGTGCAAAAAGTCCAAGGGAAATTGAACAGAGCACGACGAGCGCGAGATACTCTTTGAAGTCGAGTAGAATGTCGAGCACGCGGCGCATTGAAAATTACGGTTTGAAGTTACACGGGCGGCACAATATCGCACGGGCGGAGCGGCGTTAAAAATCAAACTTGGTACGCTCCTCACCTCCGGTAAGGCGGGGTGTCCGCAAGGACGGGGGGGTTTGGAACGCGATTCACCAAACCACCTCTGCGCCCCTCCTCACGAAACTTGTTTCGTCAGGCTCAAATGAGGCGAGGAGTTGATATCGAAAAGTCTGTCTAGAAATCGAACTCGGAAAGTTTGCTTTGGCTGCGAAAAATAAAACTGACGAGCGAGGTGATCGCAAAGACGAGCAGCATCAGCAAAATGCCTTGCGCAGCGGCGACGCCCATGTTGAAATCGCGCTGCTCGGAAAAAATGTCGACGGAGATCGGACGGTTGAACGCGCTGTAAAGCACAATCGAACTGACGAACTCGCCGAGCGCGTTGATGAAAGTGAACAAAAATCCCGAAGTAACGGCGGCCAAGATTATCGGCAGCACCACGCGGCGCACCACGTTTGTGCCGGATGCACCAAGATTGGATGCGGCTTCGGTGAGCGAATAGTCAAAAATATTCAGCACGCTGGAGACGCTGCGTGTGATGTAAGGAATGTTGCGGATGAAATAGGCGAGCGGCAGAATCGCGTAGGTATTTGCAAGCGGCACGCCGAGCGTGAGCACGGAGGGTTTCGTGAAAGCGGAAAGCAAGTTCATCGCAAGCGCGGTGCCGGGCACGGCAAGCGGCAAGAGCAGTAAAATGGAGATCGCGGTGCGCGCATAAATTTTGCGCTGCACGAGCAATACGCCTGCCATCGCGCCGAAAATGAGATTCGGTATCGAGGAGAGCGTCGCCATCGTAAGGCTGTTCAAAAACGGCGTGTAGAAATTTTCAGTCGTAAAAATTTTGATGTAGTTGCCCAGCGTGTATCGCTCCGGCAAAACGGAGATCGACGACGGCGAAAGGTCGGCGAGCGAGACCACGAGCAGCGTCAGCACAGGCAGCATGACGAAGAGAAACCAGAGCGCGAACGGCACAAGAAACATCCATCTCGCTATGCCGGATTCGGACGGCACACCGCGCGCTGCGCCGCGTCCGGCAAGGCTTCGCGGCGGATTCCTCCGTCCGTTCCATCGTTCGAACAAATACAGCAAGCCCATCGAGACGGCGACGAGCACGACGGACAAGGCATTGGCCGCCCCGAAATTACCGCCGATTTTTTGATTGTAAATCTCCGTCGTGATGAACGGCATCCGGTCGGCGAAGATCAAGGGCGCGGTGAAAGAAGCGGTGCTGAGAATAAAGACGATGAGTGCGGCGGAGTAGAGCGAGGCGGAAATTTGCGGCAAGAGCACTTTGAAAAAAGTTCGCACTTTGCCTGCGCCAAGATTTTCCGCAGCCTCCAAGAGCGAATAATCCACGCGCGAAAAGGCGGCGTAACTGAAGAGGAAAAAGTGCACGTAAAAAGAATATGTGTGCACGAGCAGGACGGCGAAAAATCCGGTGAAGGAAAACGGCGGTTCTGAAAGTCCGAGCGCATGTTGCAAGAGTTGCGGCAAAAATCCCGACTCCGCATACAGGTATTGAAAGGAATACACGCCGACAATCGGCGGCAATCCCAGCGGCAGAAGAAACAAGCGAGACAAAACCCGTTTGAATGGAAATGTAAATCGCCAGAACGCAAATGCAAGCAATACACCTGAGACGCCGGAAGTGATTACCGACGCTACCGAAAGCAGCAGCGTATTGACGAGCGATTGCACGCCGGAGGGCGACGTGAAAACAACGTTGTAATTTGAGAGCGTCGCCGCGCCGGAGATGAACAGATCAACGAAGCCGAACGGCGCGAGCGGCCTTGAACCGATGTGAAAACTGTTGATGAAACTTGAAAGCGCGGGATAGAAAACATAGCCGAAGAGCACGGCGAGTACGATGAGGTTGATGGCGATGAGGAGCGGGCGGCGAATCAGCATAAAGGCAAACGACGAACAACTTTTAATTCTTCATGCGTCCGGGTTTCATTCGTCATTGGGGGACTTTGGAGGCGCCGGTGGGAATCGAACTCACGATAAAGGTTTTGCAGACCTCTGCCTTACCACTTGGCTACAGCGCCCTGATTGGATAGCGTTTTAAGGGACGCAAATATACGCCCCGAACCTGCTGTTGCAAGGGCATCGCCCGAAAAACTTCTGACTTTTTATGAGATGTATAGACGGAAAAACTTTGCAAGGTACTTCTAGACTTTATGCGGATTGACAATGTTCAGACCCTGAATGCCGACGAAATCTTTTTCATTATTGGTAATGAGCGTGTAGCTGTGGGCGAGCGCGGTAGCGGCAATGATGGCATCAGGCGTTTTTATCTTTTTACTTTTGCCTTTGCGTAAGCTTACACATTGGACAATCACATCAGGAGTAATATCCAGAACAAGGCTCTCGCTGATAAACCCTGCTACTTTCTTTTCGGTATCTGCATCGATTGTCCAGCAGAGCAACTCTATTTGTATGATTATCGAAAGGTTTGGAATCGCGTCAATCACTGCATCCATGAATTGCAGTCCGGCAGCCGGAATCGACGCTGAAAAATAATCGGATATGACGTTGGTGTCGATTAAATACGGTCCCATTCGTTACGCATTTGTTCAATGTGTTCATTGAGTTTTTGCCCAACTTCCCGACTGAGAATACCTTTGTATCGATCCGAAAGTTTTTGCGGTGGTGAGACGTTT
>JACMJS010000171.1 GCA_014380515.1 Chlorobiales bacterium | reverse complement strand
AACTTCACTGTGCCGATCTACCAATAACTTGTCAAACTTTTTTCCTTCACGAGCGATGAAACACACATCGACATTTTTAACCGCCCTGCTCATGTTGTTCCTGTGCAGCATCGTGGCAACCGCGCAGGAGAAGCAACTCGTACTGCTCTTTACCGGCGCGACAAACGGCTACTTGGAAGAGTGCAACTGCGGCGGCTCGCAGACGCTCGGCGGCCTTGCGCGGCGCAACACGATCATCAACGAAACGCGGCGCGATTACCCCGACAAAGTATTGTTGCTCGATGCGGGCAACGTGCTCTCGACCTACCGCAAGAACGAATCGCGCGATCAGTTCGTCGTTACGCTAATCAAAAAGATGCGCTACGACGCCATCAATTTGGGCGAACAGGAATTTATCTATGGCGCATCATTTCTGGCTGGTGCGTTCAGCGGCGAGCGACTGATTTCGGCGAGTGCTCAAAACCCCAGCGGCAGCACGCTCGCACCGGCTTACTTTATCAAATCGGTCGATGGAATTTCGGTGGCCGTCATTGGCGCGATGACGGAAGGCGCGTATTCAAACGCCAGCAGCGAAACGAAATTGGGATTCAAGGTTCGTCCGCTGATGGAAACCCTCGAAGAAACCATGACGGCGGTGAAATCGCAGAATCCCGATATGACCGTGCTGCTCTTGCGTTCGCAAGAATTGGGCATGGAAAAAAAGATTGCTGAAAAATTTCCGAGCGTCGGTTTGATTATCACCACATCGACGGAGTACGAGAAAATGGACTTGACGAAGATCGGCAAGACGATGTGCGTCTCGGCGGGACACGACGGCGAAAAGATCGGGCGGTTGTGGTTGAAGTTTGATGGTGCAACGCGGGCGGTTACTTCCGCAAGCAACGAACTCGTCCGCTTGTCCTCCAGTGTGCCGCGCGAGGAAGAAATTGATTTAACGATTCAAAACTTTAAAAAGGGAAAAGGAAAATAAATGCCATCCGAAGTGCTTGCTCCTGAAACGCCACCCGCGACAGTGCCCGCCACACTGCTCGATGCGGTGCGATTTGATAAAGACGGCCTCGTGCCTGCGGTCGCACAAGATTTCAAAACGGGAAAAATTCTCATGCTCGCGTACATGAACCGCGAAAGTTTGGAAGTTACCTTGCGCGAAAAGAAAGCCTGCTATTGGAGCCGGAGCCGCAAGGAACTTTGGCTCAAAGGCGCGACTTCAGGCCACACGCAAGCCGTCAAAGAAATGTATCTCGATTGCGACGGCGACGCGATTGTTTTGAAGATTGAGCAAACGGGCGGCGCGTGCCACACCGGCTATGAATCATGTTTCTACCGCCAAGTCCAACCGGACGGCTCGCTCGTCATTACCGACAAACTCGTCTTCAATGCCGAGGATGCTTACGCAAAAAAATAAATCAATGCCCGAACCTGCCCGCGACGCCGGAAGTGAAATGACCGCCGCCGAATCCCTCCTGAAAAACAAACAACATGCGGGCATCCGCGAGATGTTCGATGAAGTCGCGCCGAAATATGATTTCCTCAATCACTTGCTCAGTGCAGGCAACGACTTTTATTGGCGATGGCGGGCGAAGCAATACGCCGCATCGTTTTTACAAGCCGTCGCCCGGCCCGAAATTTTAGACATCGCTACCGGCACGGGCGATCTCGCGGTTGCAATGTCGGAACTGCAAAATGCAAACGTGGTTGGTGTTGATCTTTCGGATAAGATGCTGGACGTCGCCCGCGTGAAAGCTCCGAAGATTAAATTCGAACTCGGAACGGCGGAATCGCTTCGCTTTGCAGACGGCACGTTTGATTTGGTTACGGCGGGTTTCGGCGTGCGCAACTTTGAGAATTTGCCAAAGGGCATCGCTGAACTGTGCCGTGTGTTGAAAGCGGACGGACACATCATCATCATCGAGCCGATGATCCCGCGTCCGTTGTGGCTTCGCAGGCTGTACCTGTTTTACTTTAAAAAAATTCTGCCGAAGATCGCCCGTCTCGTCAGCGATGCGTCGTTCGCTTACGACTACCTGCCGCGTTCGGTCGAAACCTTTCCGCAGTGCGAAGCATTTCTTTCCGTGCTCACCGAAGCCGGTTTCAAAGATGCGGCGTTTCATACGATGACGTTTGAGACCGCCATCCTTTACACCGCGCGGAAATAGCATGAAACTCGTCAAGCATCTTTTTATCAACGGGCCTGCGGGAAAACTTCAGGCCATTTTTAATCCTGCCGAAGACGCAAAGTTTCTCGCCGTCGTCTGCCATCCGCATCCGCAGTTTCAGGGCACGATGCACAACAAAGTCGTCGTTAGTACCGCGCGAACGCTCGGTGATCTCGGCGGCGCGGTCGTGCGGTTCAACTTTCGCGGCGTGATGGAATCGGAAGGCATCTATGACGGCGGCATCGGTGAGGAAGATGACATGCGGGCGGCGATGGAATTTATTCTGAACGAATACCCGCAAACCCGCGTCCCGCTTGTCGCCGCAGGTTTCTCTTTCGGAGCGTGGGTCGGCTTGAAAGTCGGCGCGACAGACCGTAGGGTGAGCGCGCTCATCGGACTCGGCCTGCCGGTGCGGATGTTCAAAACGGAAATGCTGCACACCTGCACCAAACCGAAACTGCTCATCTACGGCGACCGCGATGAATTTAATCCGTTGGAAAAACTTTTGCCGGAACTGGAAAAGGTGAGTGAACCGAAAGAGGTGCACATCGTTTCGCAAGCCGATCACTTCTTCGCGGGAAAGTTGGAGGAGATGAACCGGCTCATTGAAACATGGATGCGAAGCACTTTGGGATTTGCCTCCGCAGGCTAACGCAATGAAATGAAAAGCGGCACGGAGATGCCGCCGCCGATCACAAGACCGACGAGGTTGGCCGAACCTACCGAACTGTCAATTCCCAATTGTAAAAACAGAAACGGCACCGGAAAAAAAATGACGCCGCCGCCAAGATTCAGACCGTAGTTTTCAAAGTCAGCGACTGAAAGATTTGCATCACCGAAAAACGAGTTCGGAATGTTTTGATAGTTGATGAGCCGTGTATCGTATGTGAATCCCAGCGACACATAGCCATAGATGCTTGAAACAAGACGCTGCGTGATGCCGAAGTCGAGCGTAAAATTGATACGGTTGTCATCCAACTCCGGCAAGTTGAAAATATTTGTTGGTTCATTGGGCGAAGTCTTTTGAACAACCCGGTAATTACGGTTGGTCGAATTGAATTTCAAGTTGATGAGAAAACCGATTTGTTCCGACGACGCAAAGCCGAGCGAAAGTCCGTAGCGGGCATTGACGGGGCGGGCGAGATAACCCAAAAACATTTTCACTTCCGGCTGAACATATTGCCGGATGGCGACGATACTATCGCGTGCCGGTTGTGCCGCAACGGGCTTGGGCGTAGCGACAAGCAGTGCCAACAGCATCGATGTCCGGATCATCTTCATCATTTATTCACATCCATCAAATTCAAAAATTCCGTTTCACTTAAAATGTTGAGGCCGAGCGATTTAGCTTTCTCCAATTTACTACCGGCTTCGCCGCCCGCGACGACGTAATCCGTTTTTTTGCTGACCGTTCCTGAAAGTTTCCCGCCCCGCTCCAGCACCAACTGCCCCGCGGCATCGCGCGAAAGCGTTTCCAACGATCCGGTGAAAACCACCGTCTTTCCTGCAAGTGCCGCGTTTTCGATTTTCAATTTCACATCGCTCTGCAAACGGACGCCCGCTGCTTCGAGTTTATCAATCAACACCTTCGTTTCAGATTTCAAAAAATAATCGGCAACGCTTTGCGCAATCGTACCGCCGATCTCCGGCGTATTTTGAAACGCTTCAAACGTGGCGGCTTGTAAAAGCGTCATCGATGCAAACGCATCCGCAAGCACCCGCGCGGTCGCAAGGCCGACATGCCGGATGCCTAAGCCGAAAATCAATCTCGCAAACGAGCGCGATTTACTTTGCGCAATCGCCGCAAGTAAATTTTCCGCCGACTTCTCGCCGAAGCGATCCAGTTCCAAGAGTTGGGGTTTCGTCAGAACATACAAATCGCCTGCATCTCGAACCAAACTTGCCGTGAACAACTGATCAACGACGGCCTCGCCCAAGTTCTCAATATCCATCGCATTCCGCGAGGCATAGTGCAAAAGCCGTCCGCGAATTTGTCCCGCGCAACCTTGCTCGTTCGGACAATACAAGCCGACCTCGGCTTCGCGCCTGACGAGCGGCGTTCGACAAAGCGGACACGTTTCCGGCGGCATGATTTCCCGCGCATCCGCCGGACGCTTTTCGAGATTGACGCTGATGATTTTCGGAATCACGTCGCCGGATTTTTCCAAGATCACCGTATCGCCGATGCGCACGTCAAGCCGCCGGGTTTCATCGAAGTTGTGCAAGGTCGAGCGTGAGATCGTTGATCCCGCAAGCCGCACGGGGTCAAGTTCGGCGACGGGTGTAATCGTGCCGATGCGTCCGACCTGAAAGGTTACATCTTTCAATTTTGTTTCGGCGCGGCGGGCGGAAAATTTATAGGCGATTGCCCACCGGGGACTTTTCGAAGTCTCGCCCAAAAGTTTTTGCAATGTGATTTCATTGACCTTCAACACCGCACCATCGATTTCATAACTCAAATTCTCGCGTCCGGTTTCCCAATGCAAAAGAAAATCTTGCACCTCTTCGAGCGAGTGGCATACGCGGTAATCCGTGCTGACGTTGAAACCCAAATCGCGGAGAATTTCCAAGCGTTCAGCGTGCGTGGTAGTGTTCGGAAGAGCGGGTGAATGCAGCGAATACGCTGTCATGGTCAACTTTCGCTTGGCAACCTCGCGCGAGTCCTGCTGCTTCAATGTTCCGGCGGTGGCGTTGCGCGGATTGGCAAAAAGTTTTTCGCTCGCTTTCATCTTCGGTTCGGCAACGGAAGTGATGGATGCGTCCGTTTCCGCGGCATCAGCGGGTTCGCTTTCGGCGGGCACAGCATCCGCCGGAGACATGCGGGATCGTTCGAACAACTTTGCACGTTCGGCATTGAGCTTTTCAAAATCCGATTTGAGCATGAACACTTCGCCGCGCACTTCGAAACCTTGATCGATCAAGGCTTGATGCGGCTTGCTTTGAACCGTGAGCGGAATCGTCCGAATCGTTTTGAGATTCTGCGTGATCTCATCGCCCGCCGTGCCGTCGCCGCGCGTCGCGCCTTGAACGAACTTGCCATGTTCGTAACGCAAACTCACCGCGATGCCATCGAACTTCAGTTCGGCGACGAATGAAAACGCCGGATAGCCTTCGCCTTCCAAAGTTTTTTTGGTGCGGTTCAAAAATTCAGTAAGGTCTTCGGCGGAGTAAGTGTTTGAAAGCGAAATCATACGCTCGCGGTGCAAAACCGTCGGGAAGTTTTTCGTTACCGCGCCGCCGACGCGCCACGACGGAGAATCGGGCGTAACCAAATCGGGAAATTGCGACTCAAGCAAAACGAGTTCTTCGAGAAGTTTATCGAAGTCGAAGTCGGAAATGCTCGGCTGGGCGAGCACGTAGTAGCGGTGGTTGTGGGCTTCGATCTCTTGACGAAGCCGGTTTATTTTTTTCTGAGCCTGCGACTGAGTCATATCCGGTGCGGCGTTACAGCTAAACGGCGGTTTGAATGTGCAACGAAAATGAAATCACTTGTGCTTACAGGATTCACGCTTGCACTTGCCGATCTTTTCATCTGAGGAAAACTATATGCGGACGGATTTTTTCAACTCGCTCGCCGCCCAGCCCGTCCAGTTTTGCAGCCACGAAAGGCTCCCTGAAATCCCCAGCTTGTGATAGGTGATTTCAAAAATCTTCGGATACTTGCGCCCGACGGTAAGGATGAGCGTCGTGAAATCGGCGAGCGACATTTCGTCGCGGAACATCGTTTGCCGGTAACGCACGGGCAATTCGTCCAACACTTTCATCACTTCGTTCATCAAATCATTGACGAAATTCGGCGCGTCCGTCGCAGCGTCGTAACACATGTACTTCATCAGGTTTGACATGATCGAGACGTTCGGTTCGAACGCGCTGATGGCGGAAAGAGCCGGTTTGCTCAATGTATTTTTATCAAGCGCATCGGCAAGTTTTGCCGTCGTCCGTTCGAGGTTTCGAACCATTGATCCGAAGCCGCAGAAGGTGAGCGGCGACGAGAGCGACGCCGCGTCGCCGAAAAGAATGATACGGTCGCTGGCCGTTTCGCGTGCCTTGCCGAACCCTGCGTGATGATACGCCGGAATGATGCCGAAGACGGGCTTGTGAATTTTAAAGTCTGCACCGAGCGGTTTATACGAGGGCAATTTTTCGAAATACGTTTCGAAAAGATTGAGCAGCGATTTATCGTTCGATGAATCTGCGCGGTCGTAGAAAAAAAGATAGGATGTGAATGCCGTGTCGCTCGCCGGGAAGCCTTCCCAAATCAGTTGTCGCCCGGGGTTGCCGTGCGCCGTATCCGCCGGTTCGGTGCTGACGAGAATTTCACCGAGATCGTAATCAATGTTATCCAAGCCGCTCGCCAGCGTCCCGACCGTCGGACACAGATGCGTTTGCGGCACACCGCCGTTGAGTTGCATGGCGATGGGTGAAAGCACGCCCATCGCATCGACCAAAACTTTCGCTTTGAAAAAAAGTACATCACTTGCCGTTCGGACTTGAACAACAATGCCGTCCGCCGTCAGGTAACATTTTTCGAAACGGGTTTCGGCGAGCACTTGGTTGGTTGACCGCTGTTTTATTCGCTCAAGGGCGCTCTGAAGAATGACGTCGGATTCGACGGCGCAATCGAGCACCTCGTCGATGAAGAGACGTTTTTTGTGTTGTGTGGCGGCGAACTCGACGAAGCCGGTGCGATAGGTTTTCGTTACCGCAGATTTTAATTCCGGTTCGGAAATTAAATCCAAGTCGCGCAGCCGGTGAAGTTCGCGCATCGAGATATTCCAATCGCGGTGCGTGGATGCGGGTGTGTGGCGGTCGATCACCAAAACGGATTTGCCGTAGCGATGCGTCATTGCGGCGGCGTGCAGCAGGCCGAGCGTCGCCCCGGCGTAAATCAAATCGAATGTGCCGGAGAGCGAGATGTTTTTCGGAAGCGCCGAAGCGTTTTCAATGACATGCGGCACGGCGCGGTTGCCAATGTTAGCCCAGTAGGAATCAAGTTCGACGACGCGGTTCAGCCACGCCTCGCCGCCCGATAGCGATGAGAAATGTTTGTAAGTCAGCGGGTGCGTGGCTTTGATAGATTCCAACGATGTAGGCATGACGCAATTTTTTTTGAGGCGGGAAGTTTAATCAAAAAGCCGGAGAAGAAAAGTTCTTTCCGGCTTTGCAATGTGTTTCGAATCCCCCTAACCTCCTTTGACAAGGAAGGATAAGAAAGAGAAAAAATTATTCGGCGTCGTTCGGATCGGCGTCCTTGACGGAGGAACTCTTGCGGGATTCGGGCGTGAGTTTGACTTTCGTTTTGAGAAAGTCGTAAATCTTTTCGTTGAGGATGCGTTCGGCGACCACGTAGCGCATTTGTTCCGTCGTATAGTATTGCAAGAGTTGCTCCGGCGAAACGTCTTTCATCTCTCCCGATTCCTTTACCGCGAGAGCTTTAAAATCTTCCGGCTCAATTTTTACGCCGCTCGTTTCGGTGAGTTTGCGTTTGAGAATCGTCCAGCGCGCTTGCCGTTCGGCGTTCGGGCGAATCTCACGCTTGAACGCTTCGACCTCAAAGCCTTTCGGGAAAGTACCGCCGAGCCGCTGCTTGGCGTCTTCGACAAACGAGTTTTGAAAACTGGCGATGAGCGCTGACGGCACATCGAAACGGTTGTCGTCGACGAACTTCGCCGCAATGTCTTCACGCAAATCATTTTCCGAACGCTGCGCAAAGTGCGCCGTCAGTTCCGCTTCAATGCCTTTGCGCAAATCCGCGGCGGCAGTATAGCGACCTTGCGTCAATTCTTCGGCGAGCGCGTCCGTCAGTTCCGGCAAATCCATCTTCTTGACTTCCTTCACGCTCAAGCGGTAGTGATCGTGCTGCGGCTTGTTTTCCTTGTCGATGTACTCCAGCGACACATTGCGGTCGTCGCCCGACTTCGCACCCACAAGGGCTTTGCGCAGGGCGGGATTGAGATTCGTATCCCCGAGTGAAAAGGTTTGATTCTCAAACCGCTTGCCGATGATGGGCACGTTTTGATGATCCAGTTTTTGCATATCGGCGGTAACGAAATCTTCGTCGCCCGCCTCGACGTCGCTGGCGATGAGTACGCCTTGCTGCTTGAGCAAGCCTTTCACTTCGCGCTCAACATCCGCCGGATCGATTTCATACTGAACTTGTTTGAACGTATAGTTTTCAAACGGCGCGAGCGTGAAATCGGGTTCGACTTCGTATTGCAAATAAATCGTGAGTTTTTCCGCAGGCATAAGTTCGAAGTGCCGGATGCGGGCACGGCCAATGAGCTTGAGATTTTTTTCATCGGCGACGTCGGCGAAAAATTTTTGGGCCAGCGATTCAATCGCATCCTGTTCGATGTCTTTGCCCATCAGATGCTTGATCATATCCATCGGCACTTTGCCTTTGCGAAAGCCTTTAAGCTCGGCGGCCAATTGGGCGGATTTATATCTTTGGTCAATTTCGGATTGAAACTCGGCGGGCTGAAGCGTCAAGGTAAGTTCTTGCTCGGTCGGACTGAGCGTCGTAATAACCGTTTCCACAGTCGGTGAAGATTTAAGAGGTTGGAAAAAATGATGAGCGGCAAAAATACGGCGGCAGGCGCAGTTAACCTAATAGAGATACTGAACGGCGACGACGACGATTCGCTGTAAAAGATAGCTTCACAGTTGATTAACGCCGCAAAAAATCTTATACTTGCCCGCGCACTTCACCACTGCGTCCGCAACCGGTGCTCCGATCTCTCCGCCGGTTTTTGAAGCATCTTCGAAACATGACAACGCTTCGGACATTCCACCCGCATCTCTATTTAAAAACACCTTCACCCGAAATCCGAAACCGGATTCAACCTGTGGTTTAAATCGCCAAAGGCCGAATCTAAAATCGTATCAATCACAAAAAGTTAAAACGGGTTATGAAAAAAGGGATAATGTTTTTCGCGGCACTCTGGGTGCTCGGTTCATTGGCGACACAGGCGGATGCACAATGGACGCAGGTCTATGGCTCCGGCAGCCGAGACATCAACGTGATCATCGCGCACGACGGTGCCGTCTATGCGGGCACTGGCAACGGCATTGTTCGCTCGACCGACAACAGTAATACATGGACGGCATTCAACACCGGCCTCGATCAATTCAATGATGGCAGTAATAGCGACTTCGGATCGATGACGGTAGCGGGCACGACGCTTTTCGCCGCTGATGGCTATGGCCGCCTTTACAAACTGCGGACGGGACAATCGGCGTGGGAAAAAGCCTCGGTGGATTCATTCTTTGTCGCTGACATTGTCGGAACGGGCGGCGAACTGTATGCGTCGGGATATTATACCAGCGACGCTTATACGCGGCTTTACCGCTCGACCAACGACGGCGGGAGTTGGACGGTGCTGCCGTTTCCGCTCGGCACGGATCAGTATCTCGCTTCATTCACCGCGGACGGCGCGACCTTGCTGGCCACACGCTACGATTTCTTTACTTTCCTCAACTACAGTTATACTCTGCACCGCTCCACCGACGGCGGCGCGACATGGAACAACATCAGCGGCGGGCTGAGTAGCAATACTTATTACACAATTATTTTTCAACAAGGCGCAAAAGCCTTTCTCTACCAAGGCAACTACCCGTACACTCTATCGGTCAGCAGCGATACGGGCAGCACATTTACACCCGCGAGCGGACTTTCAATTTATGTGCCGCGACAAATCGCATTCAACGGGTCGTTCTATTTCGGCATTGATGACTTCAATCAAGTTGCCCGCTCCACCGACGGCGGTGTGAATTGGGAGCAAAGTATTGCCGGGTATAATTTCAGCGGCGCGGTCGCAACTTCCGGCTCCGGCGTCTATGCCGGCAGCGACGGACAGGGTATTTTTCGCTCGACCAACAACGGTGCGAACTGGTCGCAATTTACCGAAGGTCTGACCGGGCCGAGCAATCCAAATGTGTTTACAGCCAACGGTACAACGATTCTTGCCGGAACAAATGACGGCATCTTCCGCACCACCAACGCCGGACAAAAATGGTCGGACACCAACCTGCGTGAATCCATTAGCATCTTAGAATCGCAAGGCTCGCTCGCTTTAGCCAGCGGCAACGTCTATGGTTTCACTGCTGCTAAGCCAGCGGCAGCCGGTGGATTGCCGCCGCCCGACACGCTCTACCGCTCGACCAACGACGGCCAAACATGGGTCAAAGGCACCTTGGTTTCCGCCCGGTACATCGCCATGAACGGTGCGGCGACTCTCGCGTTCGCAGGTAGCCCCTACGACAACTTTCAAGATTCGCTTTACCGCTCGACCGATGGCGGCCAAACATGGCTGCCGCTCCCGAACGCTCCGGCTGCTTTCGACGGAATGAACGACCTGCTCTCTTACAACGGCAATGTTTTTGCAGCAACCTACTCGGGACTTTACCGCACCACCGACAACGGCAACACTTGGACGCTTTCCGGCAACGGGCTTCCGGTTGAGTACAATGGCAGTGATTCCATTCCTGCAAACGTCTCGCTGCTCGGAAAATCAAGCACCTCGCTTCTCGCCGTAGTGGGCAACTTACTCTACCTCTCGACGGACAACGGCGACAGTTGGACATTCACCAATGTTGAAGCGGAGGGTATAGCGGCAATTGCTTCCGAAGGTAATACGGTTGCCCTTTCCGTTTACAACTCTTCAGGCGGAGGCAGTAAATGGTCGAAGCCGACAACGGCGCAAACGGCGTCGGAGCGACTTACCGAACTGCGACAGCACCGGGAAAAATTAACCATCGATGCCGCCCGTCCTTTCCGCAATCTTCCTGCAAACCGGCAGCCTTTCGGAGCGCAAGCCGCATCGCAACGAACTAACGCAGACGATAAAACGAAAGCCGCCGGAAACATGATCGACCGGCAACGGCAGGGCCGACCGGTAAGTACCAACGGAACGGAAGTCTTTTTCGGTGAAGGTATTTACTTTTCGCCCGATGGCGGTGCCCGCTGGTATGATACCGGCTTCAACGGCTACACGTCGAGTGCCTTGCACATTTCAAACGGATTCGTCTTCACGACTTTCAACAGCGACATCGCACAGTTTCCGCTCGTGCAATTGCCCAAACTTACCGGCTGGATATTCAGAGACCTTGGCAACGATAACCAGTTTCTTACCGGCATTGCGGCCAATGATTCCGTCGCCGTGATCGTCAGTCCCGACAACAACTACATTTACAGCTCCACCGATGGCGGCGAAACATGGTTCAGCAATTACGTCAGCGACGCCAACGAGTTGCGCAGCGTTGCAATTGCCGGTGATTACAATCCGAACAATGCTGCAAAAGGAAACACAGCATCCGGCGTACAAGGCTTCGGCAGCGCGGTGGCGGTCGGCGTGGGCGGCACGATTTTGCGTAGCGGCGACGGTGGCAGCAACTGGGGTCTTGTCAGCAGCGGCACAACGAGCGACCTGAACGCGGTGGCAGCGACCGCCGGTGCAAACGTATCAAAAGGTAACGGCACCTTTGGCACACGTGGATTCGGGAGCGCGGTGGCAGTCGGTGTCGGCGGCACGATTCTGCGCAGCGCGGATGGCGGCACAAGTTGGAGTTCGACATCGATTGGCACGGCTGCGCTCAATAGCGTCGCTCTCGCAGATGATTTCAACGCAAGCGTTGCTGCGAAAGGAAACACAGCATCCGGCGTGCAAGGCTTCGGCAGCGCGGTGGCGGTCGGCGTGGGCGGCACGATTCTGCGCAGCGCAGATGGCGGCACAAGTTGGCAAAGCGTTGCAAGCAACACGTCGAATGATCTTAACGCGGTTTCATATTACGGCGCATCTCAATTGTCAAAAGGGAACAATGTTGCCGGCACGAATGGATTTGGTTCAGCCGTTGCGGTTGGCGTGGGCGGCACGATTTTACGCAGCGACAATTCCGGCGGCGCATGGACAACCATCACCGGTGTTACACTTGCCAATCTTTTAGCCGTCAAGATGATCGATGCCGATACGATTTACATCGGCGGTGAACAAGGTGCACTTTTCAAAACCACCAACGGCGGCACGAACTGGATTGATCAATCCGTCCCGACACTCGAAAGCATTACCGCCATCACCTTCGCTCCGGGCGGACAAGGCTACGCCATTGGCACAAACTCCGTCGTCCTGACAACCAGCAGCAGCGGCAACATCACGCTCAGCACTTCAGACGGAAAAGTATCAGGATTGCCGAAAGAATTTATTCTCAAGCAAAACTATCCGAACCCGTTCAATCCCAGCACAACGATTCGCTACGAACTTCCGCAACAGAGCGACGTAAAGTTAAAAATCTACGATATGCTTGGCCGCGAAGTTCAATCGCTTGTCAGCGAGCGGCAGCCCGCAGGCACATATACCGTGCGGTTCAACGGCTCACGGCTTTCAAGCGGTATGTACTTCTATCGTCTGCAAACCGGCAGCACCGTTCAAACGAAAAAAATGTTACTTGTAAAGTAATCCCGCATCGCGGCGATACTCGTCAAGTAATTTGACGGTCATCTACGGCAAAAAGGCGTCGGTAGTACCGACGCCTTTTTGTTTCGAAGAGGCAAGTTTGAGATGAAAGCAAAAGTTTTATCTTGATGCGACATCACTGTCAAAGCATCACCGTTGAATCTTAAACCGCAACGAACTATGTCCACCGGAATTACACCAACCGCCGATTTCGAAAAACTTGAAGCCGACTTTCAAAAGTGGCAGGAAAAAAACCGCGCGACCAACGAGCAGCCCGCCAAATATGAAAATCTCAGTTGGGAAAAAATCAAACCGCTCTACACGCCGCTCGACACCGAACACATAGACTACACCGGCGAACTCGGCAACAGCGGCGAGTTTCCCTACACGCGCGGCATTCACAACAATCTTTATCGCGGCAGACTTTGGACGATGCGGCTCTTCGCCGGTTTCGGGACGCCGGAAGACACCAACGAACGCTTCAAGTATTTGCTCGCCCGCGGCCAGACGGGACTTTCCGTCGCGTTCGATTTACCCGCGCTGATGGGCTGGGATTGCGATCATGCGCTTTCGGCGGGCGAAGTCGGTATCTGCGGCGTCTCGATGTCGACGCTCGCGGATATGGAGGTCATCTTCGGCGGCATCAACTTGGAGGAAGTCTCGACCTCGATGACGATCAACTGCACCGCCGCAATGGCGATGGCCGGATACATCGCCGCCGCTCAAAAGCAAGGCCGTAACCTCAAAAATCTGCGCGGCACGATTCAAAACGATATTCTCAAAGAATACATCGCGCAGAAGGAATGGATTTTCCCGCCGCGCCCCTCGATGCGTGTGATCACCGATATGTTCGAATACACCGTCAAAGAAATGCCGCAGTTCAATCCGGTTTCCGTCAGCGGCTACCACATCCGCGAGGCCGGTTCAACCGCCGTGCAGGAACTTGCTTTCACGCTCGCCGATGGATTCGCATACATCGAACACTCGATTGACGCGGGGCTTGACGTCGATGACGTCGCACCGAAAATTTCGTTCTTCTTCAACTCACATCTCGATTTCTTCGAAGAGATTGCCAAGTTCCGCGCCGCGCGAAAAATTTGGGCGAAGCGCATGCGTGAAAAGTATCACGCAAAAAATGAACGCTCGTGGCAACTCCGCTTCCACACGCAAACCGCAGGCTGTTCACTCACGGTGCAGCAACCGGAAAACAACATCGTCCGCACCGCGTTGCAAGCCCTCGCAGCCGTGCTCGGCGGCACGCAGTCGCTGCATACGAATTCGATGGACGAAGCCCTTGCATTACCTTCCGACAAAGCCGTAAAGATCGCGCTCCGCACGCAGCAAGTGATCGCACACGAGACGGGCGTCATCAATGCCGTTGATCCGCTCGGCGGCAGTTATTATGTCGAGGCCTTGACGTTAAAAATGGAGCAGGAAGCCGAAAAGTATTTTGAGACGATTGACCGCTTGGGCGGCGTGGTGGCGGCGATTGAGAAAGGCTATCAGCAAAAGGAAATTTCCGATGCGGCGTATCGCTATCAGTTGGAAGTCGACCGCAAAGAGCGCGTAATCGTGGGCGTCAATGAATTTCAAGAGCCGGGTGAAAAGTTGGACATTCCGATTTTAACCATCTCGCCCGAAGCCGAACGGCGGCAAATCCAGCGGCTCCGCGATGTGAAAGCCTCTCGCAACAATGCCGATGTGGACGCCGCACTCGCATCCATCGCACAGGCGGCAAGCGACGGCAAGAACCTGATGCCGCATCTCATCACTGCAACGCACGCTTATGTTACGCTCGGTGAAATGTGCGAAGTGCTTCGAAAAGAGTTCGGCACTTACGAAGAAACGCCGGTATTTTGAACGCGCATCTCACGTCGTCGTTGTAGGGGCGAGGCCACAGAGCGTAAGCTCGGTAAACTCGCTGTCGCCCCTACGATCAGAATAAAAAAGGGACGCACATCGTCCCTTTTTTTGTGAGTGTATCTACAGGGTATCTACTTCTTTTCGAGAAGCGGCTCTATTTTTTCGGCAAAGAATTTTTTATCGAGGCCGCCTTCGAGACGGGCAACGATTTTGCCGTCGCGGCCAACAACGAATGATGTAGGGACAACGCGGATGTTGCCGTAAGCCGCCGAGAGTTCTTGTTCATCATCAATGATGACGGGATAGTTGAGTTGTTTTTCGCCGACGAACTTTTCAATGCGCTCTTGCGGCTCGTCATCAAGCGAGATGCTGATGATTTGCAAGTCGCGTTCGTGAGCGGCTTGGTACGCCACAAGATCGGGTAAGTCGTCGTTGCACGTGCCGCACCATGTCGCCCAAAAATTGACGAGGCGCACCTTGCCGTTGAAGTCGGTTAATTGTTTGGTATTGCCGTCGGTGTCTTCCCACGAAAAGTTCGCCGCTTCACCGCTGCGGTTCGTATCATCCACATCTTCAACCGGCGTAACCGCAACCAATGCTTTCACAACCGGAACTTCAATCGCAAGTTGAGCGGGTTCAACCGGCGGCGGGATTTTTTTGGAGTTGCAAGCTGAAGCAAAAAGCAAAGCAGCAAAGAGGAAAAAGAAAGCAGGGCGTCGGGGCGTCGTCATCTGTGGCATCGTTCGGATCGAATCAAAAATTACCAGTTCGGATTGCGAGTGATTTGGGCGAGGTCGAGCGATACATCTGCGGTGGTAGCGGTATAGATTGCTGTACCCCACTTCCAGATCGTTACAGTGCGGCCTTGCGGACAGGTTTTGCGGTAGAAGTTGTGCGGGTTTTCGGAGATATAATCCATCACGACGGCGGGAATCGATTGTTTCGGCGAGAGATCATTCTCGTTCATCACAAAGACCGACACTTGCGACTTAGACGATTTGTTTCGATAAATAATCTCGCCGCCATTGGCGCATCCGAAGGCCGCAAGCCGTGAGCCAGCAACATTAAAATTTTGAACGGACGGGACATCGGCTCTGAACCCAAGGGTTTTGGCGAGGTAGTTCGAAACGACTTGCGGGTTGCTGGTTTGCAGTTCGGCGGGCGTGGTGCCGAGACCGGATTCATAGACCGTCGTCGTCATTTCAAAAATGTTCGAAGCGGGGCTATGTTCAATTTGCAAATCCGTTCCGTCAATGTGGCCGCGGCTGCGCTCGTGCACAAAGCCCGCAAAGACAAGCATTGACAGAATGCACGTGGCCAAGCCGACGGCGAAGAACGCATTGCTGCGGCTCTGCACTTGCGGATCGATGTAAAGGAAATTGACGAGAGAATTTTTCCAAGTGCGTTTCGCTGCTGAAAGTCCTGCTTGAGCGAACGGAAATTCCTGCACGGCCTGAACGGCGACTTTGGAAACCGAAGCACCCGCGCTGTGCGCCGTCGTCTGTTTTCGAATTGCATCCACGAGGCTTTGCGGTGCGGCGACGCGCCGGAGTTTCGATCTCAGTAAGGCCTTTGTAGATCGCTCCGCATCAAACTCGGCGCGGCAGGTGGTGCAAACGGAGACGTGGTGTTGGAACACCTGTAGCTTTTCGGCATGAAGTTCATCGTCAACCGCCGCACTCATCAGGCTCAGTGCGGTTTTACAATCGATATGTTCGTTCATGTCAGTTCGAGATTTTCCTAAACATCAATGGCATGTCAAGCGGCATGTCAATCTTCATGTATTGCGTGTTGATAGAAGAAATAAAGTTGGGACGATTAGGACAATAGCTCACTACGCATATCCTCGCTGTGTGCATCGCCCTGACGCGAGGCTTCAATATCCGAGCGATAGCCATGCTGTTGAGCGTATTCGACCAGTTTATCCCGCAGAATTTTCCGGCCCCGATGCAGACGCGAACGCACCGTGCCAATCGGACAATCGACCATGTTGGCGATCTCTTCGTACGTAAAACCTTCGATGTCGCAGAGTTGAACCACTTCGCGGAAATCTTCCGGCAAGGTGTCGAGCGAGCGGGAAACTTCATCATCTAAAAGGCTACCAAAAATTTGCTCTTGCATGTCGTTGGAATCGAGCGAACTATGCTTGATGGTGTGATAGAACTCTTTGATGTCGTCGTAGTCGACCTTGTTCGGCTCTTTGGCTTCTTTGCGATACTTGTTGATGTAACTGTTTTTCAGGATTCGGAACAGCCACGCTTTGCAGTTGGTTCCTTTTTCGAAGGACTCGAAAAAGCGATACGCCTTCATGTATGTCTCTTGGACCAAGTCGTTGGCGTCTTCGGCGTCGCCCGTCATGCGCACGGCGAAGTTGTAGAGCGAATCGATGTGAATCATGGCTTCCTTTTGGAAGTCCAATTGCTTTTGGATTTCGGTGCGGGTAACGCGCGTCGATGTTTTCTTCGCTTCGGTTTTCATTTTTACCGTAACGAGTTCTTCTTCGGTGAGCGGGATGATACCGTAATTTGTCACGCGCTCATCGAACTCTTGCAGGTTACCACGGTCGCGGAGCATTGCGGTAGGTTTCTTCGTCTTCATTGCTTTTCTTTTTATGGGTTGTGATGTTTAACCGCCGGAACTTTTCCGAAGCAGCCGAAAGAACGATACAGGTATTTTTCGGCACCGCCATCTATAAACGGATCGCCAAAACGTAAAGAGTTTCGACCCGAAAACCTACTCTGTTCTTTCGCTTAAACTTGGTAGATTCTGAATCCTTATACGCGGGCAAGATTCAAACGGCTTGCAATTTTTCAAAAAACTTTTGGGAACAACGCTCCAACTAAAATAGATGAATCAACTTGATGTAATCGTCATCGGTGCAGGCATCGGCGGCCTGACGACGGCGGCTCTGCTGCAACACCGCGGCCTTTCAACCCTGACGCTCGAGCAGCATACCGTCGCGGGCGGCAGTGCGTCGCTCTTCCGAAAGAAAGGATATACGTTCGATGCCGGTGCATCCATGTTCTACGGCTTCGGCAAGCATGGCACCGGCGGCACGCTTAACCTGCACCGCCGCATCTTTGAATTGCTCGGCATTGAGGTCAGAACCGTCTTCGATCCGGTACAGATTCACTACCACCTGCCCGACGCCGATTCCGCCGGTCATTTTTATTCCGTCCGCACGCATTACGACCGCGAAAAGTTTTTTGCCGAACTCATCCAAAAATTCCCGCACGAGTCGGAAGGCATTCGCAAATTTTATGATGAGTTGGAAGCCGTCTACGACATCATCAGTTCGTTTCCCGCCGGATCGTTGGAGGATGTGGCGCACCTTGCCAAACTCGGCGTCAAGCATCCGAAGAAAGTCTACGACCTCGCGCGGTTTACTTTTAAATCGATGGGCAAAACCGCCCGCGCGTATATCACAGATGAAAATCTGCTGCGCTTCATCGATATCGAGTGTTATGCGTGGGCAGTGCAGGACGCCACCGCAACGCCGCTCGTCAATGCAGGCATCTGTCTCGCCGACCGGCATCACGGCGGCATCAATTATCCGATAGGAAGTTCGGGCGCGATTGCCAAAGCCCTCGTCGATGGCATCGAAAAATTCGGCGGCGAAGTAATCTTAGGGCGGGCGGTGAGCGAAATCATCATCCGTAACGGCAAAGCGATTGGCGTGCGGATGGAAAGCGGCAAAGAGTATTTCGCCAAAGCGGTCGTGAGCAACGCGACGGTTTGGGACACGTTCGGCACGCTCGTCAAAGATGAAAAGTATAAGGTCGATGAATCCAAGTTCATCACCGCGCCCAGTTGGTTTCAGTTGCACTTGGGCGTCGATGCCAACGTGTTTCCCGAAGGCTTCGAGGTGCATCACATCATCGTCGAAGATTGGAACACTTATCAGAAAGGCGGCACGATCCGGCTCTCCGCACCGTCATTGATCGATCCGAGTCTCGCACCGGCGGGCAAACATGTCTTGCACGCCTTCAACGAAAGTACCGCCGATCAATGGACGAAACGCTTTTCGAAAGACCCCGATTACGAAACCGCCAAAGAGCAATACGCCGATGACCTGATTGCTCGCGTCAGTCGGGTGTTGCCGGGACTCAAAGATGCGATTGACCTCCGGTTCATCGCCACGCCGCTCACGCACAAACGGTATCTGCGGCGGTATCAGGGCAGTTACGGGCCGCTGCTGAAGGCCAATCAAATTGTGTTGCAGAAGCCGCAGAACACGACGCCGGTCGATGATTTGTATGCCGTCGGCGACAGTTGCTTTCCCGGTCAAGGCGTGATTGCCGTAACCTACTCCGGCATTTCCTGCGCGCACATCATCTCAAAAAAATTCGGCGTCAAGTTCGAGTATGTTTGATTGAGGTTACGGCGAACATTGTAGGGGCGAGGCATGCCTCGCCCCTACGGCGACATGAAAATTAAAGGCGAACGAAACGCGGATCGAAAACGCCGTCGACTTTGGCAATCTCTTGCAGGAAGGAATCGTCGGGCTGATCGTCGACGGTGATGACGGTTAAGGCTTTTTTCTTTTCTTCATCACGCGCGAGCGAGAGGTTCGCAATGTTGATATTGCCGCGCAGCAATTTCGCGCCGACGCCCGCAATCACGCCCGGCTTGTCGTCGTTCGTGTAGATGAGAATCGTGCCTTCGGGTTTGAAATCGCAAATGAACTTATCGATCATCACGACGCGCAGTTCCTTGGTGCCGAGCACCGCGCCGCCGATGACGCGCTTGCCCGAGGCGGTTTCATACTCGACGCGAATCAAACTCGTGTAGTCAGGATTTTCTTTCTCTCGCTCTTCCTTCACTTCGATTCCCAAATCCTTCGCCATCGCAACGGCGTTGATATAGTTCGTTTCCGCTTTGCTCATCACGCCCAGAACGCCTTTCACTGTTGCGGCAGTGATGGCTTCGGTGAACTTGCGCAGAAAGTCGCCGGAACTGATGACGGTGATCTTCGAGGCCTTGCCGGAAATCTGCGCGTGCATCGATCCCAATTTTTCCGCGAGCGTGAGATACGATTTCACTTCGGGCATCTGCGAGAGTTCCACCGCCGACGCATTGACCGCGCCCGCCAATTTCCCCGAGGTTTTCCAATCCACAATCTGCTCGGCAATTTGCGCCGCTACTTTTTCCTGCGCTTCTACCGTCGATGCGGCGATGTGCGGCGTCAGCACCACCTTATCGGATTTGACGAGCGGATGATCGGGCTTCGGCGGCTCTTCGGTGAAGACGTCAAACGCGGCGGCAGCGACGTGGCCGGAGGCAATCGCGTCGGCTAAATCTTGTTCGTTGATGATGCCGCCGCGGGCGCAGTTGACGATGCGAACGCCTTTCTTCATCGTAGCGATGGACGCTTTGTTGATGATGTTTTTCGTGGCGTCGTTGAGCGGCGTGTGCACCGTAATAAAATCGGCTTGCTTGAAACATTCTTCGACGGTCAGCAACTCGATATCGAACTTTGAAGCGACGTCGGCGGAAAGCATCGGGTCGTAGGCGATGGTTTTCATGCCGAAGGCTTGCATGCGTTTGGCAACCTCGCGGCCAATTTTTCCGAGGCCGATGATCGCCAATATTTTGCCTTCCAACTCCGAACCCATCCATTTCTTTTTATCCCAGATGTTTTGCTTCAGTTCGCCATGCGCCTGCGGAATGAGGCGGGCGGCGGACATAATCATCGCGCAGGTATGTTCGGCGGTAGAGATCGTATTTCCGCCCGGCGTGTTCATCACGATGACGCCTTTGCGTGTGGCGGCGGCGAGATCGATGTTATCGACGCCCGCACCGGCACGGCCAACGAGCTTGAGCTTCGAGGCGAGATCGAAAATATCGGCGGTTACTTTGGTTGCGCTGCGGACGATGAGAATATCGTAATCCGCGATGATCGCTTTGAGGTCGTCTTTGGTGAGTTTGGGTTT
>JACMJS010000170.1 GCA_014380515.1 Chlorobiales bacterium | reverse complement strand
TTTTTCTGGCCGGAGCACACTTCCCCGCTCACGCTGATGATCAACTTCAGCGGCTACTCCGAGCACCGCACGCCGCACGCGCGATTTCGGTTGGGACAACAAGGTTACCTGATTTTTAATCACGGCCAAGAATACTCGAATCAAATTCACTCCGAAGTTGAAGTGGATGCGATGCGATTGGTGTTGATGCCCGCGTTCGCCGAAGGCGCACTCACTAACTTGACAACCCCTTCCGATAAACTGCTTGATCAGCCAGACGATTTGAAAACATCACCGCTCTCCTTCTATGAAAAAGTATACCCGCACGACGGGTTGCTTTCGCCGGTGTTTGCGCGGATGAAAGCGGCGATTGACTCCGGCCTCGCCTCGCCGCTCTGGGAAGCCGAACAGTTTCACCATGTTGCCGCGCGGTTGGTGCAAGTTCACGAGCGCGTGCGGCGCGAGATTTCAGAGATGCCCGCGGTGAAAGCAGCGACGCGGGCGGAACTGTATCGCCGTCTGAACCGCGCCAAAGAGTTCATCGATGCAAGTGCGGCGAGTTCAATTGAACTTTCGGAAGTGTCCAAGGTGGCGTGTCTATCGACGCATCATTTTTTGCGGCTGTTCAAAGCGGCCTTTCATCAAACGCCGCATCAATATCTAACCGCCCGGCGTTTGGAGATGGCGAAGTTTTTGATGTCGCGCACGCAAAAATCCATCACCGAAATCTGCTTCGATGTCGGCTTCGAAAGTCTCGGCGCGTTCAGCACGCTCTTCCGCTCGCATACCGGCCTCTCGCCCAAGCAATTCCGCGCTCACACCTAAATCACCCCTCTGCAACCGTCAAGTTCAAGCCTTCTGTGTGAGAGAAGGCTTTTTGCGGTTTACAGCCGCCGCCTCTCGAACCATAAAAAGCAATTTTCGAGAAGTGGCAACGGGGCGGCGTGCGTAAAATCATATCAAGATTTTTTACAACCTGAAAAAAGGAGATTTGTTATGACGTCGCTGTTTGAATCCGTGCTCTTTATCGCGCTGGTGCTGATGCTCGCCTCGCTTGTAATTTTTGCCGTTGCAAAAACAGGTAAAATTTCATCTACCGAAAGCGATCAACCTGTGCCGCCTGTGTGGATTGTTGCCGCCGTGATTTCAATCTGGCTTGCACTTACCGCAGTGCTGGCGGCTTCGGGAGCACTGGCAAACTTCGCGCTGTTGCCGCCGCGCGTGCTGCTTGCGCCGTTGCCGGTGCTGATCGGCATCATGGTACTCAACCGGACGGCAATGTTCAAACGCTTTCTCGAAACCGCTCCTGCCGTGTGGCTCGTAGGGTTTCAGACATTTCGCATTGTGATGGAACTGATTTTGTGGTTGCTATATAAAGGCGGCGTGATTCCGGTGCAGATGACGCCGGAAGGCTTGAACTTTGATGTGCTGGCGGGACTGACCGCGCCCGCCGTCGCCTACTTTTGCTTCGTGAAAAAATCGTGGCCGCTCGGCGTGGCAATTGGGTGGAACATCGTTGCCCTGCTGCTGCTCATCAACATCGTCGTCATTGCGATTCTCTCGTCGCCCGTACCGTTCCGCCTGTTTATGAATGAACCGGCAAATCGCATCATTGCTTTTTTTCCATTCATCTGGCTACCGACGTTCGTTGTGCCGCTCGCGCTGCTGGGACACATCGCTTCGCTGCGTCAATTGCTTGCAAGGCCGCAACCGGCAAGCCTTTCGGAGCGGAAGTTTTTTGTGTCTCACTAATTCATTTATAACTAACCTAAAAGGAGTTCATTATGAAAGTCATCAAGATTGTCGGAGTTGTTGCAGCGGTGTGGTTGTTGGTGTTTGCCGCAGATGCGGCAGCGCAAACATCGCTGTATAAAGTCGGCGCGGCGACCGTCTCACTCAAAGACGGACGGCGCAACCGCGAGATACTTGCCGAACTGTGGTATCCGGCCAGTGCCGCAGCGCAGGAGAGCGATTACGTTTATGCGAAGGCCGCGCTGTTTGCCATCACCGAGCCGGTGAAAGTCGTTCGCAACGCGCCGCCGGTGGAAGGAAAAAAATTTCCGCTCATCGTGTTATCGCACGGCATCTTGGGCGCGGAGGGGAATTACGCTTATCTCTGTCGATTCCTTGCCGCGCGGGGATACGTAGTCGCTGCGCCGCATCACGTCAGTCAATCGCGCAATGATTTTAAGGAGGAAGAACTTTTTCGTTTCTGGAAACGTGCGGAAGACGTCAGCAAAGTGATTGATTTGTTGCTCGCGGATAAAACCTATTCAGCCGGTATTGACAGCGGACGCATCGGATTCATCGGCCATTCCGTCGGCGGCCACACGGGCTTGTTGCTCGCCGGAGCGGCCTTTGACTTCGATGGATTCCTGAAATATGCTGCGGCACCACTGCCGGAGGATAAACTCCCGAACCGCTTTCATCGCCTCATCGCACAGGGCTATAAGATTCCCGCGGCGGACGCAGCCGGTAACAAAAAAAATTATCTCGATCCGCGCATCACCGCCTTTGTAATTATGGACCCGACGCCCGTGATGAGCGGCTTTACGGCGGCCTCCCTTCAAGCGATCAAGCAACCGGTGCTTTACTTCGGCGCGTCAAAAAGTACGATTGCGCCGTCGGATCAAATGGCGGCGTTTCTCAAAGCCCATATCGCCGCAATCGACACCGTAGAAACCCACGCCGGACATTTCGTCTTTGCTGATGAAGGCACGTGGTTCGGCAAACTTGTTGCGTCCGAAGCCTTCGGCGACGGCGAATCGCCGGACATCGACCGCAAAGCCATTCACGCCCGCATCGAATCTACCTGCTTGCAATTTTTTCAAACGCACTTGAGCATGAATAAAGAAACTTCAACCTTGAAATGAATCACCGGTTGATATAAATACTTTCGGGGGCGGCGCAATGGCATCGCCCCTTTTATTTTCCATCAGGACTGTTTTGCCGGAAAAAAAATTCAAAAAAAACTTTCGAAGTATGTCCAGATTCGAAAGGCTCGTTCGTTATGAAGATGAAAGCATCTCAAATCACATTTTTTTGTTTTCATTTCACAGATTCATTCACACTTAAAATTCTACATCAATGAA
>JACMJS010000169.1 GCA_014380515.1 Chlorobiales bacterium | reverse complement strand
TCATTTCATTTCTTGTCAATTGGCAATTTTTCCGGCGAAGAAACTTCCGACCTTTGAACGGAACTTCAAAAGACTTCTTGCTAAAGTCGTTCTTGTGTCATTCCGGCTTGACCGGAATCCTTCTTGCAGCTGAATTAAGAAGGATTCCCGATCCCGCTCAATGCGGGACTCAAAGCAGCATGGCGGGAATGACTTTCGCAAAAGGTCTATTGTTGAAACGCTGCGCCGAAAACTCCCTGCCTTACGAAATTTATTTCGTCAAAATCATTTTGCGGGTTTCGGTGCCGCTGTTCGTTTGGATGCGATAGAGGTAAATCCCGCTGGAAAGATTTCGTTCCGCCGCATCAAACATAAACCGGTACTTGCCCGCCGGTTGCATGGACTTGGTGAGCCGCATGACTTCTTTGCCGAGCATACTGAATACGGCGATCTCCACCGGCGACGGTTCAAAGAGTTCATACTCGATGTTCGTGGCGGGATTAAACGGGTTGGGCGTGTTCTGATACAGCCGGAACAATTTGGTTTCCGCAAGCCCGACTTTAACGACGTCGCTATAGGTAACGGCTCTGCCCGAGACCGCCGATGAATTTTTACGCAACCGGTAAAATGCGACGGACGATTGCTCGCCAACGCCCGCATCCGTAAATCCGTACCGCCCCTGACTCTCCGAGCACACCACCGTTCCGATGGATTCAAACTTCATTTCGCCGGAAGTTTCTGCACTTGCCGCCGCGCCCGCTGCGTTTGCCGTCGCCGCATTGGCCGCACCCGTCAGGCTGCGTTCGATGGTAAAACTTTCAACGTCGGAGCGGCCTTCGAACTCCCAGCCGAGCCGCACGCTGCGGCCATTGATCTGCGTACGAAAGTTTCGAACCTTCGCCGCCATGAGCAACGACGAGGCTTCGCGGCTGAGACCGGTTGAAATGAGTCCTGCCCGGTCGGGCTTTTCGCGCGAACCGGATTCACCGCGCAGCGCGGCGCCGGGGTGATCGTTGAAGTGATCGTAAATCACCAGCGACGGATCGTCGTCGCTGTCATAACTTTTCGGTGCGGAAAGTTCGGCTGAAGTTTTGGTGCGGCTGAAAAGTTTGAAGTCATCGATGAATCCCTGAAAAAACTTTTCTTTGCCCGCCCGCGACCCGAGCGTCGGGACGCTCTTCGCCGCGTCCGCCGCTTGAGTTTCGCAACTGTCTTGTAACCGCCCGTCGAGATAAAACTTTAATTGTCCGGGCAACTGTCCGGGCGCGGCACTGTGCGTGAAAGTAACGAGATGCCATCGCCCGTCGGCCACGATGCTTCGACTCGATATTTTTTTGTAGGCGAACCGTCCCGCCGTAAATGCGGCAAGCCGTCCGTCAGGCTCCGCTTCAACCTCAAGCGGATACGCATCGCGCTCCGCCCCCGACCACGATGAAAACACCGCGCCTTGCAAAGCCACCGTGCGCATCCAAAACTCCAGCGTAAAATTTTTTTGCAGCGACAGCGTGGCCGCTTCCGCCGAAGGCAAGGTAACGACGGCTTTTTGTTCGGCGGAAAAACTTGCGGCAAGGTTGCCCGTCTGCGGCTTGCGGCGAACCTCGAAATAAAATTCACCGAACGGATAAATTGCGGTTGTGAGCTCGGCGGTCGCGGCGTTATCGGAACGCGGCGCGGTCGATGGTTTTTCCGATTTCTCGTTAGCAACTGCGGCGAGCGCAAGCGCAAGTGGCTCGGTGCGGAGCGCGTCGCCGGAAAAAGCCGCGCGCAGGGTTAGGCAGAGCACCTGAGGCGGGGAAGAGGCGGCGTCAAACGGCGTCTCGGAAACGAACATGCTTTGAATGAGACCGGACTTCGCCGGTGCCGTTCGCAAAACATCCCGCAATCCTGACGGTCCGCTTGCTAGTTCCTTGAGTTCGAAGAAGGTGAGCGTTCCGCCGGTTGAACCGATCAAAACCGCGCGCACCGCTTTTATCCCGCGTGAATGTTCGATCAGCAGCATATTGAACCGCCGAGCATCATCAGCTATCGCGCCTTCGAGCGGGAGAAAGACGTTGAACTCTTCGCCCGCGATGGCTTCATGCAACCGTACTCCCGCATCCTGTCCCGTCTGCGCGGTTGCGGCGGAGCATAGACGATCTGCCGCAATCACGAGCAGAATGAAATGAATGACGATGCACCTAACCACAGCCGAACAGGTTGCCAAACAAGTTGAAATCAAACCGCGGGAATAAACAAAGCCGCACTCTTTTTCGAGGGAGTACAATATATCCGCCCGCTGTGCCGCTGCAAACCTGAATGACGGCGATACGCCGTCGGCGAGTTTTTACTCTTCGATCAAAATCATACCCGATACCGGTGGCACGGAAATTTTTCCTTGAGGCACGACTTCACCGGAAGCCGCCGTTGAAACCTTCGCCGCATTCGCCAGCACGCGCCAGTTGCCTGCGGGCAACACCGTTTCCATCGCACTTTTCTGGTGGCCGTTGAGCAACACCATGATGCTCTTGGCCGCGGCGCGAGTATCCTTCTGCGTTGTTAGCACGGGCGGAACAAACGAAGCGATGTTGGCCGCCGCCGTAATGCGGCACGCGATCATAAAATCACTTTTCGTTTCCGCAAACATGATTTGGGCTTTGGACGCGCTGCCGAGCAAAGACGGATACGTTTTCCGAAGGGCAATGAGGCCGCGATAGTAGTCGTAAAGATCGCGGTTCAATTCACGGTGCTCGTAGTTGAGATAATTCGTCTCGTTGTCTTTCTCATAACTGTTGTGATCTATCGTGCCGACTTTCGTATCCATCGCCGTCGTGGCGGCAACGACTTTGCTGCGGGCGAACTCCTGACCTTCATGGATCATCACCGGCCCCTGTGCGGCGAAAAGGTAAAGTGCCGCGAGTTTGTTCAAGGCCAATTGCCGCTCGGAAAGTTTGAAGTTCGATGCTTTGACCTTGATGCCTTCCTTCGCTTCGCCGGTTGCAATGCGGATGAAATCCGACATCGTGTTGTCGTCGTGCGATTCGAGATAGTTGATAGCGTGCTGCGGCACGGCGAACAAGCCGCTGTCGGATTGGAG
>JACMJS010000168.1 GCA_014380515.1 Chlorobiales bacterium | reverse complement strand
GCGTTTTCGAAAGTCTTACCATCTCCGGCATCGGCATCCGTCCCGAAGCCACGCTCGAAATTTTGCTTAATCCCGATTGGATCGTGCAGTTCGGCGCCGGATACCGCGTCGGGCTTGCGCCGACGGCCTTTCGCGTGAAGTATAAAAATAATGATGAGATCGAGCGCAGCGCGACGGCGCTCAACACCAATTTCTTTTCGGGCGTTACGCTCAGCGTCGGCATTTCGTTTGCGATTCCGGGCATCTCGTTCGGCGAAGCTTCGGCGAAGCGCGATAACATTGATTATTAAAAGTATTCTGTCATTCTGACATGCCTCAGGCGTGGAAGAATCCCTAATTAAATTTCGGGAATGAGGGATTCTTCGCTGCGCTCAGAATGACATAAGGAGTAAGACGATAAAAAATATTTTTCTCTCAACTTCTATAAGGAGGCCATTGTGAAATCACGCTTGACATCACTTCTTTCTTCTTTCACTTTTGCAATCGTCTGTATCGCCGCGTCAGCAGTGCAATTGCAGGCACAGACAACGAACTTGCCCAAATCGCGCGAGGCGACGTTTGTCGAAGCCTACTCGCCCTCGGAAGTTACGCTTCGCGCCAAAGGCATCGGGCGCACGTTGGAAGAAGCCGAAACCGATTCAAAAAAAGCCGCCGTCGATTTCGTGCTGCGCGGCATGACGGACGCGGTGCTGCAAACCGCCGCCGAAAAAGAAGCCTTCAATGCCAAACAGGAAACCTTCTTTGAGACCGCCAACATTGCGAACTACATTACTTTTTTCGGCAACCAAATTCTTTCGCGTGTGAGCCTCAGCGACGGCACGATTCGGGCAGAGAAATTCGTCCGCGTCAATAAAGAGAAATTGAAGAACGATATGATTGCGCTGGGCGTCGCCACCTCGAAGGAAACGATTGCAACCGTGATAGGCAATCCGGTCATCATGGTGTTGCCCGAAGTTCCGAAAGGCGAAAACCCGATGGAACTGATCGAGTCCGATCCCGATCTGAAAAAAGGCGCGGAAGTGATCGAAAGTTTTTTAACCGCGCGGCGGTATGATGTCAAAGCACCGGAGCAAATGTCGGCGATCAACGATCTCAATCAGATGCAGTTGGATTTGAAGGGTGTGGAGGAAGACTTGCCTTACAAGCTGGCGATGTCCATCGGCGCGGATGTGTATATCGTCTTCAACAGCGACGTGCAGAAAGGCGCATATGGCGGCAGAAAGGCCGTCGTGGCGTGCCGCGCATATGAAACCACAACCGCGCGGTTGTTGGGAACCGAGACCGGATACAGCCCCGAACGCCCGTCCGTGCCCGACGCAGCCTTGATCGAAGAAGCGATGGGCGGCGCGATTGATAAAGTACTCACGCGGATCGACGCCTATTGGAAAGCCGACATCGTGCGCGGGATTCAATACAAACTTATTTTCAAAATCACCGGCAAGTTCAGCGACCCCTACGCGATCTCGGATGCGATTGACGATGCGTTGAAAGAACTCACTTCGGAGCGCAAGCAAATCACCGCGTCGGAGAAGACGGTCGATTACACCGTGTGGCAGAAAAAGTATGATAGCTCGTCGCGCTTCTTCCGCGATTTTGCGAAGGCACTTGAACAGAACGAAGAGTTTAAAGGCGAGCGGGCGAAATTGAAACGCATCAATGTGAATCGAAAGATTTTGCTGCTCTCGGTTGAAAAGTAATTTTTCGCCGCTGTATATTTGAACCATCTCCTGCGTGCCGCGAACACCAATCGCCGCACGCAGGATTTTTATTTTAAAACCATTTTCACCTAAAACTGCTTTTGCCTTTTGTGCGGAGCGACGGAGACCTTACCATGTTCCCTATCGGAGACGACAACTCGCAGCGTAAATCAACGCCGGTTGTAACCTACATTCTCATTGCAATCAACGTCCTTGTATTTTTTCTTGAACTGAGCGCGGGTGATGCGTTCATCATTCAATGGTCGGTGATTCCGCGCGAACTGACAAATGAGCCGGGCAGCGAAGCGATCACGGTGCTGACGTCAATGTTCATGCACGGCGGCTGGCTGCATCTGGGCGGCAACCTGCTTTACCTCTGGATTTTCGGCGACAATGTTGAGGATCATTTCGGCCCCGCAAAATTTTTGGGCTTCTACTTGCTCTGCGGCGTTGCGGCAACGCTCGCGCAGGTGGCGGTGAATCCGAACTCGGCAATTCCGAACCTCGGCGCATCGGGCGCGATTGCGGGCGTGCTCGGCGCCTATCTCGTGCTCTTTCCGAAAGGACAAGTCCGCGTGCTGTTCGTGCGTATGATCGTGCCGATGCCCGCGATTGTCGTGATCGGATTATGGATCGCGTTGCAGTTTGTGAACGGCTTCGGTTCAATTGCCAACACGGAGGAAACGGGCGAGACGGGCGGCGTGGCCTACATGGCACACATCGGCGGGTTCGTGGCCGGATTTATTTTGTGCTTTCTCCTCCGCGACCGCGGCACCGCGCGCAGCGCAACCGCATAGTTTTTTGCAACCGCCGCACAGCAATGTTCTGCGGGTGCATGAATGATAAAAGGCGTTCGCTACCGGACGCCTTTTCTTTTGTAGTT
The DNA here is from genome assembly GCA_014380515.1 of Chlorobiales bacterium. Lineage (GTDB taxonomy): Bacteria > Bacteroidota > Chlorobiia > Chlorobiales > JACMJS01 > JACMJS01. The sequence goes on along the minus strand of JACMJS010000168.1, from coordinate 10,106 downwards.
TCCCGCTCACCGCCGCACTGTTTCTACAATCAAACTTCTACAATCAAAAAATATCAATACATGTACGAGTTTAATGAAGTGATCGAGACGCTCCGCATGACGGAGGTTGAGAACTTTGATATTCGCACCGTTACGCTGGGCATCAGTCTGCGCGATTGTGCGAGCCACAGTTTAGAAATTGCCAAATCGAAAATCCGCGCGAAGATCATGCCTCTCGCTTCGCGGCATCTGGCGGTGGCGGCGGAAGTCGAGGCGATGTATGGCATTCGCATCGCCAACAAACGCTTGTCGGTTACGCCGCTCTCGATTCCGTTCGATATGTTTCGTGAAGCGGAGTTTATTGAACTCGCCAAAGTGTTGGATCAATGCGCGAAAGAACTCGGTATCGATTTCATCGGCGGCTACTCCGCGCTCGTGCAAAAGGGCATGACGGCGGGCGAACGGGCGATGATCCATTCCATTCCCGATATGATGGCCGCCACCGAACGGATATGCTCCAGCGTCAATGTGGCGACGACGAAAGCGGGCATCAACATGGACGCGGTGCAACTCTTGGGGCACATCATCAAATCAATCGCGGCCAAGACGCCCCGGGCCTTGGGCTGCTGCAAGTTTGTCGCCTTCTGCAATGTGCCGGAAGATAATCCGTTCGTCGCCGGTGCGTTTCACGGCATCTCGGAGCCGGACATCACGCTCAACGTCGGTATCAGCGGGCCGGGCGTGGTGCTCGCCGCCGTGCGCGAAGCGGGACACTGCGACTTCGGCGAACTTTCTGAGGTGATCAAGCGCACGGCGTTTAAGATTACGCGCGCGGGCGAACTCATCGGCAGGAAAGTTGCGGAAAAATCGGGCGTGCCGTTCGGCATCGTCGACATCTCGCTCGCGCCGACGCCCTTGTGGGGCGACAGCATCGCCGAGATTTTGGAAGCGATGGGCATCGAATCCGTCGGGGCGCATGGGACGACGGCGGCACTCATGCTGCTCAATGATTCGGTGAAGAAAGGCGGCATGATGGCCTCGAGTTACGTGGGCGGCATGTCGGGCGCGTTTATTCCGGTCTCGGAAGATGCGGGCATGATTCGCGGCGTCGAACGCGGATCGCTCACGCTGGAGAAACTTGAAGCGATGACGAGCGTGTGTTGTGTGGGCTTGGATATGGTGGCGGTGCCGGGCGACACGCCTGCGGAAACGATCTCGGCCATCATCGCCGATGAATGCGCGATTGGCATTGTCAATAACAAAACGACCGCGGTGCGCATCATCGTCCCGCCCGGCACGAAGGTCGGCGACACGGTAGATTACGGCGGCTTGCTCGGCAAAGCGATTATCATGCCGGTAAGTAAGTTCAGTTCGCAAGCATTCATCACGCGCGGCGGACGCATTCCCGCGCCGTGCAAGGGCATCAATAATTGAAATCCCTCTCATTCCCCCTTTGAACAAGGGGGAAGTCGAAAAAAAATCGTCTTCCGCTCCCCCTTATCCGAAATTTATTTCGGCAGGCTCAGTCAGGGGGCTGGGGGATTTCCGGTCGTTAAGGTTCGATGTGTGAGCGGTCGATTACTGCGCTGGCGGGCTTGGCAAAGACACCGGCGTCGGGCGCGGTTTCACTGAAGCGCACCATGTCGTAAGTGATTCCGCCGACAGCCTTGCCGGTCGGCAGGTCGTTCTTGGCCGCGAAAATTTCCGTGCGCTTCGGCACGATGAGGCCATTCACTGTTTGCCACTCCCGATAAACCATCACGTTCGATGTGGCACCGCTTGTTTCCTTGACCGATTTGCCCTGCCGCATCGCCGCATAACTGATGTTGTAAGAGGCCAGTTTGACCTGCGCGGTTTGCGGATCGAGCAGCACGACGAAAAAATCATTCGGCGAATCGCCCGTGCCGCCTTTGTAAGTAACCTTCACCGCATCATACTCTTTGCCTTCGAACTTCCGCTTGCCCATCGATGCGACCTGTGCGCCCACGTCGCCGAAGACGAACGGAATCGAGAAAAAGTAAAACGGCGTATGCGCGTAAAACCGCGGCGGCATTCCGCCGAGGGCTTTCATGCCGGAATCGGATTTGATCCAGACGTCGCCTTGCATTTCACCGATGGTGTAAGTCGGGCCTTCGATTTTGGCTTGGCGGGTTTGGAGATTGAACATCTGTTTGTCTTTGAACGCGAACGGACCGAACCGAAATTGGGCGGCGTAATCCAATTGCTTCTGCGCCTGCCACTTGGCAAGGCCGCCATGCGCGGTGAATGTTTTTTCAAGCTGGGCCAAGGCCGGTTGTGCAAGCGAGAACCCCGCAACGATAAAAAGTGAAAGGATGAGTAGAACAGACTTCATGCATTTCATAAACGACGGTGTTGAAAGGGCGTTAGAGTAGTTTATCCGTTTTAAAATACAAGCGCGAAAGCCGTGTGGGATTGCAAGGCAACGTAGGCGAATTCGGCGGGCATTCAAAACAGGGTTTCAGGCGGGCGAATGTCTTAACACGAAGGTAATTGTTTGGTTACACAGCCGTAACACGGCGTTGGTATGTTTGCGGACTTTGTGCTTGAACAATTTCCATCCCACTTTACCACGCTAAACCTAACAATGCCAATGAAACGCTGCATCGCTCTCCTCCTCGTCCTTTTTCTCAGGCTTTCCGTCGCTTCGCCGTCCGCGAACGCCCAAACTACCAATCAGACCGTTAAAGGCAACGGCACAAACGGTGTGGTGGTAAGTATTACCAACAGCATCGCCGTCGGCGGTGTAACCTCGAACTCGGCGCGGTTCTGGATTCGCACGAACGCATCGGCGAATTTGAATATTCAAGTTTCGCTCACATCATCGTTCATAAGCATTCAAACCGGCACGAACGCTTCCGTCTCCGCAGCGACGAACTTCGCGGGGATTGTGAATGTCAGCGGCCTGTTGCCCAACACCAAATATTTCTACCGCGCCGTCTTGGATGGCTCGCCCGTTGATCGCGCCGACGGCATCGTGGCGTCTTTTACCACCTTTCCGCTCGAAGGCACGGCGTCAACTTTTACCTTCGCTTTCGGCTCGTGCCAGCAATCGGGCAGCCTGTTGCCCTCGCCCACGCCGCCCGGCAACGTCTTTAAGCAAATCGCCAAAGACAATCCGAAATTCTTTTTGCAGATCGGCGACTGGTCGTATCCCGACTCGACCGAGAACCTTTCGGTCGGCAACTTCGATTTCTTTCCCAATCAATACAGCCGCGTGCAGCAATCGTATCTCACCCGCTTCAAATCCGATTACGGTTTGGATACGCTGCTCACGCTCGCGCCGGTCGATTATGTGTGGGACGATCACGACTACATGAACGACAACGCTTCCGGCTCGACCGTCAGCCTTTTTACACCCTACAAAGTAACCGGACTCAACGACTTTATAGTGAGCGAAGTGCCGTTCAACGATTCGCTGCGGACGAACAGCATCAAAGGTTACAAAGAACAGTTTCCGGGCTACGCGCTCGTCAATGAATCGCGTGGGATTTATCACAAATTCACGTATGGCAATGTGGAAGTTTTCGCGGTTGATCTTCGCGCCCAACGCCGTCCGAACTTTGACGCCCTCAAAAAAAATACAAGCACCAGTAAATGGGAATTCGTGCCGCCCGCGGGGCACTCGATTCTCGGACGCAATGCCGCGCCCGGCACAGGCGAAAGTCAATACGACTGGTTCTTGAACGCGCTCAAGAACTCGACCGCCAAATGGAAGTTCGTGATGAGCAGCGTGCCGTTCAACAAATCACAAATCTTCGGCATCTACGCCGGTATCGCCCTGCAAGACAGCGTGCTCGGTATTGATGAAGTTTTAGGATTGCCCGCAGGCAGCAACGCGACAGGCTTCTTCGCCGCCGAAGAGTTCGCCGACAAATGGGCCGGTTTTCCCGGCGATCAGGATTCGCTGCTCGCGTTCATCGCCTCGAATAATATCAAGAACGTGATTATGATGTCGGGCGACTCGCACAACGCGGCCATTGACGACGGTACGCTGGCCGGTCTGCCGGAAATTATGGCGGGCGGCTTGGATATTACGAACTCGAAAATTGTCGCCACGCTTGCCTCGCTCACGCCGCCGCTGCTGACATGGAACAAAGGCGGTCAGGGTTTGAACAACGCAAACTTCAACAATGCGTACGGCAAAATCACCGTCTTCGGTGCCGACTCGGTGCAACTCGCGCTCGTCGATGAATTCGGTGTCTTGATTGCTTCGCACACCGTTACGGACGGCACATCTTCGGCATCGGGCAACACGCGCGGGCCGTTGCCGCAAAAGTTTGAACTCAGCCGCAACTTCCCCAACCCGTTCAACCCTTCAACGACTTTTATGTACGCCGTGCCCCGCGCCAGCGACGTGAAGTTGGAAGTCTATGATGTAACCGGACGAAAGATCGCCACGCTCGTCGATGGCCGCAAGGAAGCGGGCGTCTACAACGTCGTCTTTAATGCGTCCCGACTTTCGAGCGGCGTGTATTTTTATCGCCTGACCGCCGGCGCGTTCAGCGAATCGAAAAAAATGTTACTTGTCAAGTAATTCTGCGCTGCGGCGATGCTCGTCGAGTGGTCTGTAGAAAGCCGTCAAATCAGGGCTGACGCGGCCACAGTGAATTTGCTATGAAGAGTCTATCAACCTGTTCTTTTGTTTTGGTGTTCTTTTCAACGATCTCATGTTCTTTTAAGGGCGACCTCCATGTCGCCCTTTTTATTGGCGGCATATTTGATTCGCACCGTCTTTGCGAAGCCGCCTTAAGACCGGCCTCATGCCGCGCTTGAATTATTGCGGCGGCTCGCTTACGTTTGCAGCACGCACAAGTTTGAAATCACCTTTGGCTTGCGAAGTTTTAAAATTCATCATCACCTGAACCCTTTAATCACCACAACCATGGCACGTACGCCTTCGGCCACTTCGCGCGGCACGTCTCCAAAATCCGCCGCCCGTTCTTCAGAAAAATCTTCCAAGAAATCATCCGCAAAAAAATCCGGCCCGGTTGCTTCAGGCGGCAAGAAAATCCGCTACGCCGTCGTCGGCTTGGGGCACATCTCGCAGAACGCGATTTTGCCTGCGTTCAAACATGCGAAGAACGCGGAACTCGCCGCGCTCATTTCCGATGACGAGAAGAAATTGAAAAAGCTCGGCAAACTTTACGGCGCAAGTCATCTATTTTCCTACGACGAGTATGACGATTGTCTGAAGAGCGGCGAGATCGATGCCGTCTTTATCGCCCTGCCGAATAACTTACACCGCGACTATACCGTCCGCGCGGCCGCTGCCGGGATTCACATCCTGTGCGAAAAGCCGCTCGCCGTAACCGAAGAGGAGTGCGAGGCGATGATTCGCGCCGCCGATAAAGCAAACGTCAAACTGATGACGGCCTATCGCTTGCATTTCGAAGAAGCCAATTTACAAGCGGTGAAACTTGCGTCGTCGGGGAAGCTCGGCGAAGTGCGTTTTTTCAATTCCATCTTTTCGATGAATGTGGAAGAAGGTAACATTCGTGTGAAGCGCGAAACCGGCGGCGGCACGCTCTACGACATCGGCATCTATTGCATCAACGCCGCCCGCATGATTTTTCAGGATGAACCGCTTGAAGTTTCCGCCGCCACCGCCACCAAGCAAGGCGACGGCCGCTTTACCGAAATCGAAGAAATGACGTCGGCCACGCTGCGGTTTTCAAACGACCGGTTGGCGACTTTCACGGTGAGCTTCGGCGTCTCGGATATTTCGTCTTACCGCATCGCAGGTACGAAGGGCGACCTCACGGTCGAACCTGCCTACGGCTATCAATCCGCTCTCAAGCATCAGATGATTATCAAAGGCAAAAAAACGCAAACGAACTTTAAGCAGCGCGATCAGTTCGCCGCCGAACTCGTCTACTTTTCCGATTGCATTTTAAATGATAAGCAGCCCGAACCTTCCGGCATCGAAGGCCTCGCTGATGTTCGCATCATTCGCGCGCTGTATGAATCGGCGGATGGCGGCAAGCCGGTAAAGCTCGGCGTATTTACCAAAGAGACACGCCCGACGATGCAGCAGGAAATCAACCTGCCGCCGATCACCGAAGAGCCGCCGCTTATCCATGCCGAACCGCCGCATCGTTAATTTTTTTATTCGTCATTGTAGGGGCGATTGCGAGTTTACCGAGCATATGCTCTATGGCCTCGCCCCTACATTCGCGTTCGTCAGGTTTCTTTTTGCCTGAAGCGACTTAGCGATATATTTATCCCTCCGCAACTTCATTCAACTTCAACACTATCTCTATGACCATCGCCGCAACATCCCTTGCCGAATCTTCGATCACCGAATCTTCGCTCACCATCGATATCGAAAAGGAATTGGGTGAAAGTGCCAAACTGCTTTTGGAGCACAAGGCCAAAGTGTCATCCGAACATCTGCACTTGCCCGGCCCCGACTTCATCGACCGCGTATGGGTCGCTTCCGACCGTCCCGTCTCGGTACTCCGCAACTTGCAAACGCTCTTCAACACCGGACGCCTTGCCCGCACCGGATACCTCTCGATTCTTCCCGTCGATCAAGGCGTCGAGCATTCCGCCGGAGCGTCGTTCGCGCCGAACCCGATTTACTTTGATCCTGAAAACATCGTGAAACTTGGTCTGGAAGGCGGATGCAACGCGGTCGCCTCGACGCTCGGCGTGATGGGATCAGTCGCACGGAAGTACGCGCATAAGATTCCGTTCATCGTCAAACTCAATCACAACGAATTTCTGACTTATCCGAACAAGTTCGATCAAATCATGTTCGGCCATGTCGATCAGGCGTTTGAGATGGGCGCGGTTGCGGTGGGTGCCACGATTTATTTTGGATCGGATGAATCCACGCGGCAGATTGTGGAAGTCTCGGAAGCCTTTAAGTATGCCCACGAATTGGGACTTGCCACCATTCTGTGGTGCTATCTGCGCAACCCCGCTTTCAAGACGAAGGAAAAAGATTTTCATTTGTCAGCCGATCTTAGCGGCCAAGCCAATCATCTCGGCGTAACGATTCAGGCCGACATCATCAAACAGAAGTTGCCGGAAAACAACGGCGGCTATCTTGCCCTCAATCCGCAAGGCTCCAGCTACGGCAAAACCGACAAGCGCATTTACAGCGATCTCACCACCGATCATCCGATTGACCTGACGCGTTACCAAGTGATGAACTGCTTTATGGGACGCTCCGGCCTCATCAACTCCGGCGGCGCATCGGGCTCAGCGGATTTGCAAGACGCCGTGCGCACCGCCGTCATCAACAAACGCGCGGGCGGCATGGGACTTATTTCAGGACGCAAAGCCTTTCAGAAACCGATGCCGCAAGGCATCTCGATTCTCAATGCGATTCAAGATGTGTATCTCTCCAAAGACGTTACGATTGCTTAATCACTTTCCATTTCAAAAAACGGTTCACAAACATGTTGAAATCATTTTTCATTTTGCTCATCATACTTTCGAGCCTTGTATCGTCGCCGATTTATGATATCTCCGTCAAGACGATTGACGGGAAGTCGAAATCTTTGGCCGATTACAAAGGCAAGGTCATGCTGATCGTCAATGTGGCGTCGGAGTGCGGATACACGCCGCAGTATGCGGGGTTGGAAGTGCTCCACAAAAAATATCAATCGCAGGGATTGGTGGTGTTGGGATTTCCTTCGAACGATTTCGGCGGACAGGAGCCGGGCACGAATGCGGAGATCAAAAAATTCTGCTCGGATACTTACAACGTTTCATTCGCCCTCTTCGATAAAGTGCACGCAAAGGGTTCGGAACAACATCCGCTTTATAAAAAACTGACGTCGGAAGCGGTGCCCGCAGGCGACATCGGTTGGAACTTCGAGAAATTTTTGATTGGCCGCGATGGTAACATTGTAGGCCGCTTTAAAAGCAAGGTTACGCCGGACAGCAAGGAACTCACCGATGCGATTGAAAAAGCCCTCGCCGCAAAGTAACCGGATCAGGTTTTTCAACGGGGCAGTTTTACCGCTGCCCTTTTTTATTTCCACGATGAAACTTGAATTAAAATCCACCGCGCGGCCAACGCGGGTACGGCTTCGATTGGACGACGGACTTTGGTACACCGTTAATGTGTCGCTTGCAACTAAGATCGAAGCCCTTGCCCGCTTTCACGAAACCTGCGGCGGCGAAGCGTTGGAAATGATTCCGGCGGAGCGCTTCGTAACGATGATCAAAAGTCAAACGAAACCTTCGCCGAAAAAAACAATTGTCAAATCGAAACACCCGTGAGTAATGAATCGCACAAGAAGTTTCCTGACGACCCGCAGGCATGGAATACTTTGAGTTCAAAATATATTTTCACGAAGCCATGGCTGACGATGCGGCAAGACCGCGTGCAGTTGCCCACCGGCGGTATCGTTGAGGAATTTTTCGTGTGGGAATATCCGCCGTGGGTCAATGTCCTCGGCATTACCAAAGCCGAGGAGATCGTGTTGATCCGGCAGTTCCGCTACGGCGTCGGAAAAGTCTACTTCGAATTGCCCGCAGGCACGGTGGATTTGGGTGATGCAACGGCGGGCAAGGCCAATGATTCAAAAACGGAAGACATGATTTTGCGGGCGGCGCGGCGCGAGCTGCTTGAAGAGACGGGCTTCGGCGGCGGATCGTGGCAACTCTGGATGACGCTCGCCGCCAACCCCGCCATTCAAACCAATCTCACTTATACCTTTCTTGCAACCGGTGTTGAATTGCTTCAACCGCAAGCCTTGGAACCCACCGAAGAAATTACCGTGCATCTTTTGAGGCCCGGTGAAGTCCGCTCGGTGCTGCTCGGCGACGAGATGATTCAAGCCCTGCACGCTGCGCCGCTGCTCAAGTATTTGCTTTTGAACATGGCGTTGTAGGGGCGATTGCGAGTTTACCGAGCATATGCTCTATGGCCTCGCCCCTACGATGCCGCACGATCATTACGAAGGGATAAGGTCAGACGTTAAATCAAACTTTTGCCGAAGGCGATGATCTGCTCGGCGGTTTCGCGTGTGGCGGATTCGCTGTAGAACCGAACGACCGGCTCGGTGCCGCTGAAGCGGACGAGCAACCAACTGCCGTCGTCGCAGATCATTTTTACGCCGTCGCGCTTGTCGGTCTTTACTACTTTTTTGCCGTTGATTTCGGGAGGTGTTTGGGTTTGCAGTTTTGAAAGCAAGGCGGTTTTCTTTTCATCGGAGAGCGTGAGGTTTTCGCGCTTCGTATAGAAGTAGCCGTATTCCTTGTAAAGATTTTGCAGATAGGCGGAGAGCGGCTCGCGGGTGCGGGCGGTGATTTCGGTGAAGAGCAAACAGGCGAGCACGCCGTCCTTTTCGGGAATGTGGTGATAGACCGACAGGCCGTTCGATTCCTCGCCGCCGACAATCATATCCTCGCGCATCATCACTTCGCCGATGTATTTAAATCCGACCGGCACATCATAGAGCTTGATGTTTTCTTTCTTCGCAATCGCATCGATCAAATGCGTGGTAGCGAGCGTGCGCACCACGCAGCCTTTCCACGCCGGTTTGTGTTTGAGGGCGTAGTGAAACAGGATTGCCAGCAGTTCATTGGCTTGGAGATATGCGCCGGTGCTGTCAATGGCGGCGTATCTGTCGGCGTCGCCGTCGTTGGCGATACCGATGACGAACTTGCCCGCCGCGCCTGCAGATTTCACTTTTTCAATCAACTCAGGAATATTTTTTTCCGACGGCTCCGGCGGGCGTCCGCCGAAATAGACGTCGCGGAGGTCGTGCAAGGTTTCGATCTTGACACCCAAGTTTTCCAAGAACTTATTGGTGTATCCGCGAGCGGTGCCGTACATGGCGTCGTAAATGACTTCGATCTTGCTTTCCGCAATCACCTTTCCATCAACGATTTCCGAAATGCGTTTCAGATAATCGTCGTTCGGATTAATCATCTCGATGTTTCCGGCGGCGAGAAGACTACTAAAGGCTTCGTAAGTTTGCGGCAAGGTTTCTTTGTGTGCGGCGTAAAGTTCATCGAAGTACTGTTCGAACTTTTTGGTGATCTCCGGCAAGGCGGGCGCACCGTCTGACGTAGAAAACTTGACGCCCTGATACATCGGCGGATTGTGCGACGCGGTGAAGTTGAGGCCGCCGCCCGCTTTGCGC
>JACMJS010000167.1 GCA_014380515.1 Chlorobiales bacterium | reverse complement strand
CTTCAGGCCGTTCTGATCGAAGCGCGAGACCGTGCCGCGGGCGGTGAAGTCTTTGGCGTCGGTGCAGAAAATATCGCCGGTCGTTCCGTCCACGCTCACGCCGTAAAAATAAGTAAAGTTATCCGCCGCAATAAATGTCTCATTGACAATCGTTTCATCTTTGACGTTGATGCGAATGAGTTTGCCGTTTGAAATCACATAGCCGAAGTCGCCGGAAATGGTGATGCTGCCTGCATCGAAGTCAAATGTTTTCTTAACGATGTCCGTCGCCGCGTCAATGACGATGAGGCGCGCGGGCACATCGCCGTAGTTGCCGGTGGAGACCGCGTAGATGTCGCCGTAATTATCAGCAGCGATGTTGGTCGGATTGATGCGCAGTTTAAATCGTTTCGACTCCACCAATGTTTTCGGATCGATGACGGAAAGCGTGCTGTCGTAGTCGGGGAAGTTGAGGCCGCCAGAGTTGGTTACATAGACTTTGCCGTTTTGCACTGCGATTTCCTCAGGATAGGCGCCGACGGGAATACTTTGGATGACGGCAAGCGATGCGAGATCGATCACCACAACCGTTCCGTCGTAGCAACTGACGAACGCTTTTCCTTCCGCGAACGCAATGCTGCGGGGCTTCTTCGGCGTGCCGCCGTTGAAAAGCGAAATCGTCGTGATACTTTTGCCGTCCGCTGCATTCACAACTTCGATTTTGCTCGACTCCGTAACAAGAATAAACATTTTGCCATCGATGATCTTCAGATCGTTGGCGTTGTTGCCGAGCAGGCGACCATTAGCCAGATTAAAAAAATCCGTCGTGGCTTTGTTTGAATCGAGTGAAAAATACGTGAGCGTTGAGTTATCGCTACCGAAGTTACCTTCGTTCAAAACATAAACGCCTTTCGTTACGGCGGATAACGGTTCGACGGGGCCGACCGGAACTTCTTTACAGGCTTGCAAAAGCAACGCGAAACTGAGCAGCAGCAGCCAAAGCTGAAAACGGACGGCGTGATTTTTCTTTATGGTGTTCATTTTTGAATCAGTGTTTAAGTGTTAAAGCGATGCGGGCGTTGCGGCCCGGCATCGGAAAGAGGCGAATGACTTCGTGTTGGGTATCGAGCAGATTAATGAGTTCGGCTTTGAGCACGGATTGAACGCCGAAGAGTGTGAGGTTCAAACTTGCGGTGGCATCGAAGAGCCAATACGCGGGCAGAAAATTTTCGATCTCGTTGGCCAGCGAACTGTATCGAAAGCCAGAGTACGCCGCCGACGTGCCGAGCGAGAAAAAGTTTTTCCGCCAAGTCAGCCCGAACGCACTGATGTCGAAAGGCGTGTAGGGAAGTTGTCCGCCGAATGTGAATGACGCGGGGTCGGCGTCCGTCGCGCTTTGAAAGGTATAGTTGCCCCACAGCGAAACCGCGCCCAAAGATTCACTTTGCAGTTCCACTTCGGCGTGTAGATCAATGCCTAAAGTTTCGGTGAGGCCGCGGTTGAGCATCGTCCAATTGAACGTGTCGCGTGGGATGGCGATGATTTTATCGGTGCTGCGAATGGCGAACAGATCGCTTTGCACCCGCAGATAGACGAACGCTCCGCCGAAAGACACCGACTGTTCGTAGCCCGCGCCGAAATTGATTTGTGTTGCAAACTCCGGCCTGAGCGATGTGTTGCCGACGCGGGTGTAATACAAATCATTGAAAGTCGGCAACCGAAAACTTTTTTTGTAATAGCCTCTCAGCCGCAGACCCATGTCCGCAAAGGGTTTATAGCCAATCGCAAAAGTGGGTGTGAGTTCGGAGCGTGAAGGCGAGGCCGTGCCAAGTTCCGTCGTTTCACCAACGAGCGTTGAAAGCAAGTTGGTTTCGATGGAAAAGGAGGGCGATATAAATTTCACTCCGGCCACATTCCACAGCGAGGTGCGCGAAGGCTGCGCGGCTTGATAAAGCGTGGTGAAGAGCGTGCTTCGGGCGATGTCGCTGGCGATAAAAAACGTCAGCGTTTCGGTGAAAGCATATGCCGCGCTCGCGGAGGCATAAACTTCGCGCTGAATGTATCGGGCTTCGGGAAAGGTGGAAGTGTAGCGCGTGAAGTTGTAAGCGAATTTCGAATTGAACGACGCGGTAAATTTTTCCGTGAAAGCCGTTTGAAGAGAGGCTTGTATGAACGCATCTTGATTTCGCAACCGGTCGCGCGAGTTGTCCGCATTGCCAATATTAGCAGCGTCCGGCAAGCCACGCTCGGCATCGAAGGAATATATTTTGAGGTGCAATTTGGTTTGCGGTGAAAACAAAAATCCGAAATCGGTTTCGATGCGCGTTTGATTCACATCGGTGTTGCGGCGGTATTGCGGGATTTGAAACAGGCCGTCGCGCTGCAAGTAATCATATTCGCCGGTTGCAGTCTGGCGTTCAATCGCAAGCGCAAGAAAAGTTTTTTCCGAAAGGCGCGACATTGTTGAAAGATGTCCGCTCCAAAATCCGAACGCGCCATGTTGCACTTTTGCGATGAGTGAAAGGGGATCAGTGAAAGATTCAAACCGTGCGGCTCTGCTGGTAATGCTGAGCACGCTGGCGAGTGAGTATGCTTGAGCGGTTGAGAGGTTGTCCGGCGGACCAGCGTGCGCGAGATCGATCTGCTCAACGGTTTCCAAACCGAACCGGCCTAAATCAACCTGCCCGCTCTGACGGTCGGAGACAGAAAGGCCGTCCAATTGCACCGCCGTGTGCGCCGCGCCGAGGCTGCGAACGGAAATCGTTTTGAGGCCGCCGATGCCGCCGTAATCGCGCAGCACGACGCCGGGCAAATACCTGACCGCATCGGCCACCGTGTTGGTGTTCAGCGTTTCCAATTGCGCGCGCGAAAGCGATTCTATCGGCAAGGTTTGTTCGGCAGCGCGAACTTCGCGCAGGCCGCGAACTTGAACTTCCCGCGCGCGATAAACTTTCAACGAATCCGTTTTGAGCGTGTCATTTTTAACCGCATCAGTTTGAGTGCGGTTCGTCTGTGCCGCCGCATTTGACGGGGCGATACAACTGGTGAGCAACGTGATGATGAAAAACGCGCGGAAGTTCAAGCGTGTACTTTTTTGCCGGTTGTGATGAACCAACGGGAAAAAGCAAGCAAAAATCCTAAACGGTGAACCGCGGTGAGATATAAATGGAATGAAAACGAAAAGACGCGGACAGCGACGAAGCCTTGCAAGATCATGTTTCCCGTGATCTTTTTCCCGAAGCAACTTTTTTCGAAGTTTTTTTCGGGAAGCGATGGCTGCTTGGCAGGTCTCCTGACTTGTCGCTAAAAAACTTCCGGCCTTCCCATCCGCGTCAAGGCGACGGCGGCACAGTGGCTTTGGAAGACGCTCGCACGAAAGGCTCGTGCAAACAGGCGACTTACAGTTGCGGGTACAGTTCCGGCCTTGACGCGACGATTTTACAATCGCATCGCACCGGATTCCCTATTCTCTCTGCGGCGATAAAATTCTACCGGACGCAAAGCACCAAACAGATTTTGAATGAACAGGTTTCGAACAAAGGTAAGCGGCGAGGATTCACTTACCAAATTTTTTCTTCACAAAGAAAATTTATTCGGAAACAACGATGGCCGCGCGGTTTAAATAACAAGCGTTGCATTCGCCGCGAAAGAGCACTTCGTGTTCGATGTTGTGGTAGCCGGTTGATTTCGTAATACTCTCCAAAAGTTCGTGCAAGTTGCACCGCTCGATGTTCCCCACCGTGCCGCAGGTGCTGCAAACGATGTGATGCCGGTGGCCTTCGCGCCTGAGTTCAAACCGTGTGAATTCATCGCCAAGCCCGACCCGCACGAGCAATCCGGCCTCGGCAAGTTTATTGACCGAACGGTAGACGGTGGCGAGGTCGATGCCGGAACGCTGAAGTTTGCGATGGATTTCGGTAGCGGTGAGCGGACGCGGTGAGAGGTCGAGCACCTTTAAAATTTTGATGCGCGGCTCAGTCGCTTTGAAGCGGTTGTCGCGGAGCAGGCGAAGATATTTTTCATCGGGTTTCGGCATGGCGGCTTGCATCGTTGCGGAGAAGTAGTCGGATAAAAACCAGACCTGAATATAAACCGTCCTATGCGGAGTAAGCACACGTGAAAAAAAACGAGGCCGGGTTTACTTTTTCGGGAGGGGCTTCGCTATCTTTGCAGCCCGTTGTTTGATTTTAGATTCAAGCAACCATCGCAAGTACATGGCGTGTTCGTCTAGCTGGCCCAGGACGCTGCCCTCTCAAGGCGGAGATCACGGGTTCGAATCCCGTACACGCTACAACCTCGAAGAAAGGATGAGGAATGAAAAGGGAAGAATGAAAAATATAAAAGCAGATTTGTTTTCTTTTCCATCCCTCTGCATTCATCCTGCATCCTTTCTCATCCTGCATCAGTAGCTCAACTGGATAGAGCATCAGTCTTCGAAACTGAGGGTTAGGGGTTCAAATCCCTTCTGGTGCACGCCCGATAATCATCCCGGCCTCACAAAAAGAAAAGCCCTCGTGAAAGGGCTTTCTTCGTTTTTCCGCTCACACGTGTAGGTTGCACGCTGTCAAAATCCTTATTTGACGAGCGACATTTTTCCCGTTCGCGTAAATGTGCCCGCCTGCGAGCCGGACTGAACGCCCGACGAACTGGCTGAAAGCCGGTAAAAGTACACGCCGCTCGAAAGCTGCGCCGCATTAAAGTTCACCTCATAATTTCCCGCCGGTTGCCGCGCGCTTACCAACGTCGCCACTTCTTTACCCAACACGTCAAAGACCTTCAGCTTGACTTCGCTGCCAATGGATAACTGATACCTGATGGTCGTGTTCGGATTAAACGGGTTCGGATAGTTCTGATGCAACACAAAAGATTTTTCCGCCGGAGTTGATGCCTCCGCGCCGAGCGTCGGTTGAAAGCCGATCTGCTGGAGGCCGCGCTGCACATCGGCGTTTTGCATAAAGCGTTGCCACACCGAGCCGTTGCGGTAGTTCTCGATCATGACGATGATCGGGCCTTGATCAATACCGATCACATCCGTGCCGAACCAGTTTTGCGAAAGGTTGAAGGCGTCGCGGAAGCCGTAGGGCGTCCAGAGTTGCGAACGCATGTCCCACATCTTGCGCGTGGCGGGCAAAACGATTTCCGGCGCAAAGGCAATCGAGGCAATCGCAGCGGTAGGTGCAATGGTGCCGTCGTCGTAATCATTCGGTGCGCCGCGGGCGGTATAGTTCGGCCTCGGCACGCCCGATGGCGGACCGTCGCAGGCAGTGATGCCCCAAAGGCTATCGCTGTAGCCTAAATAGCCGCCCGGATTGGCAATCGAGTAAGCTTGTTGCGTGAAGGCGGCTCGGCGGGAGTTTTCGAAATAATCCCAACCGAGGTTTTGCATCTTGGCGTCTTTGATGCCGCGAAAATCGACCCAGCAATGTGTGTATTGATGTCCGAAGAGCGGTCCGAAGTGCACATAATTCTGCCCGTAAAGAAAGCCCGATATATATCCGCTTGTCCATTGTTGCCACGCGGAAGTGCCGGTGATCGGATATGTCGGTGAGCCGTAGCCGAGAATGTAAATGATCATCGCTTCGTTGTATCCCGTCCATTGACCGTAGCCGCTGAAGCCCGTCGTCGGTTGCCAACCGAGCAGCACACCCGGCTGAAAGTTTCGAAACCATTTCCAATCCGCGCGGTAGTAAAGCGAATCCGATAAAGCGCGAATCTCGGTTTCGGCGGCATCGGTGCCGGTGAAGTATTCTTTGACATAGACGACGCCCGCGAGCAACAATCCGCTATCGATGCTGGAGAGTTCGCTGTTCCACGCGCGCTTGGCCGTATTCATGTCAAGGAAATGATAAAAGAAGCCTTTGTAACCGATGAGGTTATTAGCAGCGGCGTCAGTTGAGGCGAGGCCTTGCGGGCCTTGCCAAAAGGTTCGAAGCGTGGTCAGCACACGGTCTCGAGCGGCAGTGCGCGTTATCCAGCCATGATCGGCACCGACGCAAATCGCCGTCAATCCGAAACCGACGGATGCGATGCTCGATGGCGAGTTGCTCGTGCTGCGGTCTTTGATCAGGCCGTTCGATGGATTGGCTTCCTGCCAGAAGAAATTAAAGGCGGTGTGCTGAAGCGTATCGAGCAGTTCGTCATCGGAGATCGGTTGCGCGGTGAGCGGTTCCGGCTGCATCAGAGCTAGCAGCGAAAGCAGCGCAAGTCCTTTGAGGGTATTGAAAATAAACTTCATAACGGGTGTGCATTTAAAGAATGGATGGACGCATTCACGATGAGAAAATTAAAATGAGACGCCAAGTGTAAAGCGGTGCGTGGCGATGAGGCGGTTGTAGTTCGTCCATGCGTAATCGAACCGAACCACGTCGTCGCTGGAAAGCGTGTATTGAAGGCCGGCGCCGAGCGACAAACCGGTTTCCGAATCCTGCTGAAACAGATTTTGATAACCGCCGCGCACCGAGAGCAAATTTCTGAACGTCCATTCGGCGCCGAGGCTGAGGCTTTCGGTGTTGTCGCCCGGATGAAACGCATCAATGACGAAGGTGGCTTTTTGATCGTTGGTCAGATTGACTGGCAGCGAAAGGCCGACGCGGAAAATCGTCGGCATGTCGAATTCATCGACCGAGAGTTCGGCGGGCAGGCTGCCGTTGCCGCCGTTGGTATTCGGGTCGCTGTCGTATTGAAACTTCAAATCCCTGCCGCTGTATTTCGCCCGCGTGCCGAAGTTCGAAATGCTCGCGCCGATGTGCAGCCCGCCCGGCGAAAGCCGGTAGATCGCCCCGACGCTGAAGGTGACGGAGTTGAGCGAACTGTTCCAGATCGTCTCCTGAAAATAATTGACATGCACGCCCGCGGAAAATTTATCAGTGAATTGGCGGCTGTAGCCGACGCCGATGGCAATATCCGTAACCGAATAAAACTCGCCCGTGCCTTCTTCGGCATCGACGGTGCGAACGGCAATGTCGCCGGAACTGAGCGAAGTGAAATTAAAAAAGAGCGTGCCCCACCGGCCCGGCGCGATGGCCACGGTTGCATAGTTGTAAGAAATATCGGCGAGCCACTGGCTGTGCGTGAATTGGGCGTTGTATCCGGTGAGCATGCCCGCCGCCGCCGGATTATAGAACGACGACATGGTTTCGGCGTAGGTCGCTACGCCCGCATTGCCCATCGCCGCAAGGCGGGCGCTGGGTTCGATGAGCAGAAACTGCCCGACGGTAGTGCCCGTCTTGGATTGTGCGGCGGCTTCTTGGTTCAGCACCGCACCGGCACTCCACAAGGAAACGAATGTGATGAATGCGGAAATAATTCTTTTCGTCATGATGGTTCCTCACTTGATGATGGCAAATTTATCAATCACCGTGCCGAGCGAACCGGCATCGACGTGATAGATGTAAAGTCCGGGCGCGATGTCGAGGTTATCCTTCGTCCGCAAGTTCCACGCGATGAAACCCTCTGTGGAGCCGTTCTTGACGAGGGTTTGAACGAGTTCGCCGCGCAAGGTATAAATGCGAATCGTGCATTGAGCGGGCAGCCGTCGGAACTCGATCCGCCGGTCGCCGCGACCTGCAACCGCAAAGCGTTCCGGTTCGAAACTCGCCGATCCGACATATGGATTCGGCACGACGTAAGGCTTCAGCGCGAACTGTTCTTTGGCTTTACTTTCGTCGATCTTCAAGCCGGTAGAAGTGAATCGCAAGGTATCTTTTGAAGTGAAAGGATAAACGAGTTTCAAATCGAACACATCGCCCGCGGCGAGCGAAATGGGCGCGGTTACGTTGCCGAGACCCGTCGAGTCCATCGAGATGCGCCAGGTTGAAAACCGCTGCGAGGGATTGTTGGGGTTGGTGGTCGTGATGTCAATGAATTCGTCGTAGCTGCTCAGGGTCGCGGCACGGCTACCGGCGGCATCGGGATCATTCAAGACGCACTTGAGTTGCCGCTCGCCGCTGTCCGTCAAGGCGACCGCACGGAACTTCACCGGCTTCGATCTGAACGCACTGCCGAACGCGCCGACGGATGTATCAATCGGCGTATCGGCGAAGGTGAGCACGATGTTTGACGGGTAGCCGGTGCGGGCGTAGTTGTCCGAGGCCGCAACCCCGCCATATGAAGTGGAGGTGAGGTATTGGGCTTTTAACTTCACATTGGTTTTCGCGCCCGCGCGCAAGCGGGTGTTCGCGCTGTCCAGTTGCACCCGCGGCAAGGTCGTGATGCTGGGCAAAATACCGAAACCGCTTTGCCCCGAACCGTCGCCGGAAAAATCGTAGCCGGTCGTGAAGCCCACCGCGCCGGTCGTCGCATCAATCAGATTGTAAGACGCCGCCTTGATCGAGTCTTTCGAGGGATTATTGAACGTGATGTTAAACGTGTGATTATCCGGTACCAGATTCGCGTTCACGACTTTCACGGTCGCACTGCCGATGCCGGTGCCGGTGATTTGAGTTACGCCCGACGCCGACGCCTGCACTTGCCCCGCAACCTCGATGTTCGGACGGGCGATCACCACGTTCTGCGGCAAGATCACGCCGCCGCGCGGCGTCCGCGAAACCGCAATCGAATTTTCCGACGGATAAAAGTCAAGCGAATCAATCGAACCGCTTTCGTAGCCACGGTCGTAGGCGCAAACGGCGTAGTAATACTGTTGGCCATTGACGACCGCTGTGTCCGTCCAAGTGTGCGAAAGTCCGTTGTCATCGCCGAGATCATATGCAACGCCGTTAATCAACTGCTTAGAGGAGCCTTTAATCCCGTTCTTCAAATCGAAATGCGTAACCGGGACGCCGTTGCCGGGCAGCGGGTTGCCGCGGTTGTCGGTCAGCGTGCGGGTATCCAAAAATGCCGGATCAGTTGATTTGTAAATGCGGTAGCCTTCGAAGTCATTGACGTTGCTCACGGGATCGATGCCTTGTTCGGCGGCGTCGTCCCATGTCAGCCGCACGAATTTGTATCCGGTTTGCACGGAAACTTTCGGCGTGGGCGGCGGGACGGCAAATTGATAGTTCGCATCGTAAATACTGCCGACGACTTTCGTCGTGTTCCGCAGTTCCTGTAAGTCCGAAGCATAGACGAGCGCGAGGCTGAAGCGTTCCGTCTGGCCGGGCTTCAGCGTGAAGGGACCGGAAGCAAAAAAGAACCCGAAGTTCCAGCCGCTGAGGTTTGCAGCGTCAAACTTGTTCGAATCCGGTGAGGTGAATTTGTTGTACAGCGTTTCGGGCACCCACTTCCTGCCGTCATTATAAAAATTCATGTTCTCGGTATCCAATTGCTCGGCGGGCGTCGCGTTGAGTTTCCCGATTTTGTTGAACTTAAATCCCGTCAGGCCGATTTGATCGGATTCGTTCAGATCGGTTTGCCCGAAATTTTTCTCGCCTTGCGTCGGTTGGCCGTCGCCTTCGCCGGTGTCCTTCGTGCCGGGCACGCCATCGACGCCGTTGTCATCGAAGGCCGGATTCCAATCCATATCTTCATCGCCCGTCCACCACTTCGCCGCCTTGTAGGCCGGACGGTTGGCGAGGGGTCCGTAAAAGGATTCGAACCGTGCGAGGTTGTAGTTCGCATTGACGTAATCACGAATTTTATCTTGTGTGTCCAAGAACCGACCGGCAACGCTGTCGCGGCTTTCATCGCGGATGCCGTCGTTGTCGTTATCTATCGCATCGAAGGGTTTGCCGGGCGTTTCCAAGTAGGCGTAGCCCAAGTAGCCGGTCTTAACGCAATTGCTGGTGAGGCCGACGCCGCGTCCGCCGTTGTCCCATGTATAAACGAGGTTCAAACCGGCGGTGGTATCAAAGGCGGCATTGTCGTCGTCCGATTCCGGTACACCGTCGCACGAGAGCGCGCCGCCGCCAACTCCGGCATCGAAGTACAGGCCGAAGACGATGTTCTCTTTGTATTCCGTGGTGCTTTCGTTGGTGACGTCGTAGTGCCAAAAGACGACGTTGCCCGCTTGCGGGTTCGCCCATTGAAACCCGCGGACTTCGATGCGCAAGCCGAGGCCGCGCCGGGTGGTGTCGCGGAAGTCGGGATAGAAATCCAAATAATCGTAGAAGTCGTCGTCCATGACGGAGAAACTTTCCTGATCGGCGGCGGGAGCTTTGCCGAAGTAGCCGTTCCAACTGCCGCGCCAACCCGGATCGGTCATGTCGCCGCCTTTGTCCGGCCAGTCGCCCGGCCACGTACGCGGGTCGTTGCTGATGGCTATCGAGCGGCCACGGTTGATGCCGGGGTCGGCTTGGAAGTAGCCCGGACGCGGTTCGAACCGCATGAGGCGGTTTTTAAACGGACTGTTCGTCTGCCGTTCGCGGTATCCGGTTTCCATGATCACGTTATCGACGTTGTTGCGCTGTTTGACTTTGGCGAGAATGAACGGCGTCGTGCCGTCGGTATAATTGACGCCCGTGCCTTTGGGAATTTCGACCGAGTGATTGACGCTCAAATCCGAACCGACGCCGAAGTAATTGCCGACCATGCCGTAGTTGTAGAAGATCGTGCGGATGTTGTTGGCGTCGTGCGTGCCTTCGCGTTCGGCGTCGAGGCGTCCGCGCTGATCTGCCGGAACAGGCACGGCCACCTGTGCCGCCGCATCACTGTTGCCCAAGATGGCCGAGATGGCCAAGATGACCGGTGCGATGAGGCAAAGGCCGAGCGTTAAGAATGTTTTTTTCGCAGCTGCGGAAGCCGCCTTATAATTCACAATGCGTTTCATCATGTTTAGAAAAAATCTTTAGAGTCGCACAAAAAAGTATCTGTCAAAACGCCCCCGTCTCCCATGAGCAATAGCTCGTCAAGCTCGCCGTGCACCTCTTCTATTAGAGGGGGCGAGGGGGAGTTGATCTACCGGATGGAAATGCCGAGCTCGAGACGGCGCGGTTGATACAAACGGCTTGGATCGCGGAGTGTGCCAATCGAACCGATCCGGTCGAGCGAATAATCCGGGCTGCCGGTATCGGTAAAGACGAAGCCGTTTGAGAAGCGTGTATCGAGCACATTAAAGACGCGCAAGAAAACATTGGCTGAAAAACTGCCCACGCGAAAACTCTTTTCACCGCGCAAATCGATCAGCACCGAAGCTTGTTTTGATTCCGAGTTGACTTCCAAATCGGCATTGAACACGCCGGGCGTCAGGACAGGCGTATAAGGCGTGCCGCTGAAGAAGCGTACGATGGCTGTAACGGAGAAGTCATCGGGTCGCTGAACAGAAGCGGTCAGGTTGATGGTATGCCGCTGATCCCAACCGAGGGCGACTTGGCGCGGACGCGGGTCGCGCCCGGCTTCGGCGGCGGTGGCGGTTTCTCTGGGATCGCTGCTGTTGCCGCGCGCCAGTTGCCACGTGTAATCAATCGTGCTGCTGAAGAGTCCCAAGCGGCGTTGATCGAGCGAGAGCGTAAAGCCATGCACGCTGCCGAAATCGACGTTGGTGAGACGCGCATAATCGGCGGCGGCATATGTGCTGACGAATTCGGTGCCGAGCAGATCGCGGATATCTTTGTAGAAGATCGTCAGGTCGGCGCCCAAGTCGCGGGTGATGGCTTGCTTATAGCCGAGTTCGTACTGCACCGTTTTTTCGGGCTTGATGTCGGGATTGCCGAGCACGCCGTAACTGACGCCGCCGTCTTGCAGGTTTTTTAATATCTCGTAGTTGGAGTTTGCGAACACGATGCCCATTTCCGGCATCTGATAAAAATGGCCGTAAGCAAAAAAGAGCGCGCCCGTGGTGCTGATGGGATAAGAAATGCCGAGCCGCGGCGCAATGGAAACTTTCGGCGTCGTGGCTTTCGGTGTTGAAAGCGGTGCACCCTGAATCACGTTGGCGGGATTGGCGGGATCGCTGGGGATGAACGCCCGCGAATCGTAGTACTCAAACCGCACGCCCGCACGCATGGTAATATCAAACCACTCCAGTTGATCTTGAGCGTAGGCCGAAAAGTTGATCGGATTATAGACCTGCACGCCTTGATATTCTACGCCGTCCGACTCGAAGATGACCGTTTGTATGTCGTTGCCTATCGTGCGGTTTTCGATGTAGCCCGGCGCACCGAACTGTAGATTGTAGGCCTGAAACTCAAAGCCCGTTTTGACAAGATGTTCCCGCGCGACTTGGCTCGTGATCGATCCTTTGAAAATGTAATTCGTCGTGCTTTGCTTGTAGCGACCGAAATCAACGCCTTGCAAGACGGCGCCCACGCCCGGATCGTAAAAATTATTTCCCTGAGCAATACCGGCCTCGAGGTATCGCGGGTCGTATAAATCTTCATAGACGAAATCGGTAAAGCTGAAGGCATTTTGCCGCACGCTCAGGTTGTAGAAAGTTGTCGGTGAGAGCGTATGCACCCAATCCAGACCCTGAACGATGGATGTGGTGCGCTGCGTCTTTGAGCCGTCGGGATTGTAACGGTAATTAAAATTGGCGCGGTTGTTCCCGTCGTAGGCTTTGCCTTCGAATGCGTTGAAGAGAAATTGATACTTGAGTTCAACGCTCGGCACGAGGCGGGTTGTGATTTGTGCGAGACCCGACCACTCGCGGCTGAACGCGAGCGGCACGGCTTGTCCGTCGCCGGTCGGATTGTAATTAAGGTTTGCAAAATCATTTTTGTCGGTAGGCGAAAAGACACGCTGGCCGTAAAGGTAGCCGTTGTTTTCGAACCGCCTGCCGCTGAGAATGAAATAGGTTTGCGGCAACCCCACCGGCCCGCTGACGTTGAGTTGATAATTTTGAACCGCGCCGAGCCGCTGACTGTAGTTAAGCGTGCGGCCACTGACGCCGGGCACGGCGAAATCGCCCTGATACACTTCCGCGCCAAAAGTGAATTGATCGCCGCCGCTTTTCAAAACCGTGCTGACGACGCCGCTCGCGGCTTGGCCGTATTCGGCATCGAAGGTGCCGCTGATCACTTGAACTTCTTCGATGAGCGAGCGGTCGATTTTCACCGCCGACGCATTGTTGAACGGATTGTTGACGCTCACGCCATTAACCAAATACTGCACTTCGCCAAGCCTGCCGCCGCGAAAGTGCCCATCGACGACGCCCGCTTGCAGATTCACCACATCCTGCAATTCCTGCACGGGCAACAGCCGGATGTCTTCGGCGGTTACGGTGGCGACGCTGCTCGTCAAATTGGGTTCGATCACCGGACGCTCGGCGGTTACGACGACGGCTTCGGCGGTGATTTGAGATTCCTCTAAAACGGCGTTGATGGTGGTGGTTTTATCGGCGGAAATCTGAATATCGCGCACGACAAAAGTGCGGTAGCCCGTGCTGCTGAAGCGCACTTCATATTTTCCGGGCGGAAGATTGAGCAAATTGTAATAGCCTTCGGCGTTTGTCGCTACACCGAACCGCGTGCCGACCAGCACGACGCTGACGCCCGGCAACTCATCGCCGGTGGCTTTCTCGGTTACACGGCCTGAAAGTTTGCCGACCGTTCCAAGCGCGGCAGCGGTATGGTGAGCCGAGAGCAATAGTGAAAGGAAAATGAACAGGGTGGGAAGATGAAGCGAGCGGAGGGATCGGATGAAATTTTTCGGTGCGAATAATTCCGCGAACGAGGCCGCGAATGATTTTGGTGGTCTGAACATCGTCTGCAAAAGTTAAAATCCTTACAGACCAAAACGGGGGACTTTCATCCCCCGTCCGGTACCTCAACAGTTACTTAAGAATCGTCATCTTTCCGGTCAGAGAAACCGAGCCGTTCACTTTCGAACTGGCATTGAGCTTATAGAAATACGTGCCGCTGGAGAGTCGGGCGGCGTCGAACTTAACCTGATGCGTGCCCGCCGCGAAGTCGCCGAGCGTCCGCACACCGACGCGCTGACCCAAGGTGTTGAACACTTCGAGCGTCATGCTGGATGATTGCGGCAAAGCGAAACGAATGTTGGTGGTCGGGTTGAACGGATTCGGATAGTTGCCGAGCAAGACGAATTGCTTCGGCTGGCTGCCCGTGCCGCCTTGGCTTGGCGTGCTGAGGGTCAGCGACGGGTCGAGATACGCCCATGCCGCGGCGGCACCGTTGCCTCCGCGCTCGCGGAACCACCATGCGCGGTTGCCGTAGTTCGTGGTCGGGTCGGTAAATTTTTCACCGTCATAAACCGTTGCGCCGACGAAAAACGCTCCGTCGCCACGTCCTGCAGCGTAGCCAAGCTTGGTTAGATCAATCGCGATTTCAATGTTGTAGCCTTCATCCGCACCATCGAGCGTGTTAAAAACAGTGTTGGGCTTGAGTGTCAAGCCTGCCCGAATCACACCCTGCGCCAGTTTCGCTGAATCCCCTTCCAATTTCGCACCGCCGGTTGTAGAATCAACACGGACGGTGAACTCAAAGGCTTGCAAAGTGCTGTCCGCATTGCGCTTTTGACGATCACAAACCGTGAATCGCACGCCATCCCACTGATCCAAATTATCGATGCCCCATACGCTTTGATCTCGCACGTCGGCAGCAATGAATAGGGTATCGGCCTTGAAGAACCAGCTGATGGTAGCATCTGCCGGATCAGCGACGGTGGCTGTAACGCCTGCAATCTGGGGTTGGAACTGACCACTGCGGTAAGGTCCGATACCGGCGTAAGATTCACGCAAGCCATCATCACCGTAACGAATGTCGAACTTAGAAGTATTGGACGATGCATTCCACGCGGCATCTGTCAGGACACCATCAACCACAGGCGTGGCAAATGCCTGACCGTTCGGAATGCGGACATCGACTGGAATGGCAGGTGCGGTTCCTGAAGTCGTCGTAACACTCGGATTGATGTGGACTCGACCCATGTTATACCACGTCGTGTTGCCCCACGGAGACTGCCACCACGCTTTCGTGGTATGCGCCTTACTCGGATCGTTAGGCCATTTCCAATCCGTATCATAGAAGGTGCCATGAAATTCTACAATTTCACCGCCAACCTTGCTCGCATCGTAGCCCCGGGCTTTAAGATTGATTTTAAATTCCATCACATAGCCTGCGTCGGGCGTGGCATCGTCGTTGACTGTGCCATTGACAGAGACCGCCGCATCCCAAGTAAATCGGTTCGGCAGACCGGTGGCTTGATCTATCGAATCGCGTGAACCTCCGGCGTAACAGGGTGCAGCACCCACTTGCGAGAGGGTTGCACTGTCGCAGTTTCCGTAAGGTTCGGCGATCCATCCGTAAAAAACCTCAAATTCAGGTGCAGGTCTTTGAGCTTTGCTATGATCACCTAACGCCATGAGAAAGGCATCATGCTGTTGGAACTTCCCGGAGCCGACAGAACTGTCCTGCACAATCGCCGCAATGTAAAGTGAATCGCCGAAGGTCAGGAATTTCAGTGTAGCAACGGAGGGATTTGTTGGCCGAACGCCACCGGCTGCAGTTTCTTCGTAGCCGCTGCCAGGCAGATTTGCATTTACACCGAACTGAAGCTTGACGGAATCCGCGTTTGCCCAGCCTGCTTCGCTGAGCACGCCGTCAAGAACCGGCGCACTTGCGGCTTTGCGCGCCCACACCGCA
Organism: Chlorobiales bacterium; assembly: GCA_014380515.1. Taxonomy (GTDB): domain Bacteria; phylum Bacteroidota; class Chlorobiia; order Chlorobiales; family JACMJS01; genus JACMJS01. Next base: position 12,828 of record JACMJS010000167.1, on the reverse strand, counting down.
TCTTGGCGGGTTTGACTAAAAGCAGTAGAAGATGTTGTCATACACAACACCAACAGCAAAATAAATCGACGTAACGTCATAGTTACTCTCTCCCTTTTTAGGATTTGAAAATTGGTAACGTTAAAAACATGAATAACAGTGAAAAGAATTACAGAAAAAGAAACAGAAAACTTTTTTCGCAGCCCCCAATACCTTCGGCAACCTTTTCGAAGGGACCCAAGTCTAATCGTGTGTCGCTAGGAGTTTCAACCGCCCGTGCCGCAATGACGACAAACGCCCGCGCTGAATAGACCCCGTCGCAGTCCGCAGCGACTTCGAACGCATGGGGCAACGCTGCGGCGCTGTTCGAACGCTGCAAGTGTCCATCGTTTGCCTTAGGCGCATGTGCCCAAGGGATTGTTAACTCCGCCGTGTCAAGCGTAACAGGTGAAGAAGAATTGATGATAAGCAGACAGTCAAAGTCTGAATGGGAGGAGTTGGAGATATGGCTGTAACCAGAAAGGCGGTCGTTGTCTGATGAAGACAGGACGATTATTAGTGGCTCTGTAGCAGAGTGGCAAACCGAAGGCGTTGTCAAAGCTCTGTTGCTGAACCCCTGCCGAATCTAAATCCGGCAACGTGTATTCGTCTTTGACAACCAGCGAAACTGGTAGATGACTGTCATAAAATCAATTGGAAAATTTCTCCTTCATCGCCCGTCGTTGCCTTGCACGCATGGGATAAATTGCGGCAGGGATCGAAGGGCGTAATGTTTTTATATCGCGTAATGTTGAATGTACGTGCAGCTTGGTGCTGTGAGATACTATCAAAAAAAAATGTAGAAAAAAAATTTCGGACAAAGTTTTACAAAGATTTCTCAGAGCCATCCGCCCTGAAACCCCGCCCGCATCAGGCCGCGCCGGATGTACGGATTGCGCTGCATGAGCTTCCACACAAATTCACTGCGGTAGTTTTCAAGCATCAATACAATCGGCCCCTGATCGATACCCAAGTAATCGACGTCAATCCATCCGCTGCCGGTATCCGTTGCGGCATAGCTCGGATTGATCGCATCTAAAAAGCCATATCGCTTGAAAAACTTCTCACCATACTTGGCCTCAAACCCGCGCAGCGCAGGAATACAAATCTCCGGCGCGAACGGCACACTGCCGCCCGCAGCCGTCGGCGCAAGCGTACCGTCGTCGTGAATTTCCAAGAGGCTTGCGCCGCGCGCCCAGTAAGAGTGAAACTGAACCGGTTTTCCGTTTCGAACGAAACTCGTGTCCGCCGGGCCGTCGCACGCCGTCAGTCCCCAGAGGCTATCGCCGTAGTCCCGCCACTGCATGGGGTTTGCGAGGCAATAGGCGCGGTTGGCGTAGGTCGCACGGCGGGAGTTTTCGAAGTAGTTGGTACCTTTCGCCTGCATGTAATCATCTTGAATGCCGCGAAAGTCAATCCACACGTGCGAGTATTGATGCCCGAAGAGCGGCGAAAAATTAACATGCTCCTCACCGCCGTAAAACTTTCCCCAGACGTACGGCTCCGTCCATTGTTTCCAGACGGTTGAGTCCGGCGCGAAGGTCGGTGAGCCGAGCGCGAGCACATAAAGAATCATCGCTTCGTCGTAGCCGTCCCAATTGCTGTCGATAAACTTTCCGCCCTTTTGAGAACCGTTCTCAGGATGCCAACCCATCGAAACGACGGGCGGCTTGGTCGTCATCCATGTCCATTCGACGCGGCGGTAAATGGAATCGGCAACCATGCGAATGTTCGTCTCCGAAGAATCATCGCGGTCGAAGTACGTTTGGCACGACAAAATACCTGCAAGCAAGAGCGCGGTATCAATGCTGGAAAGTTCGGTGTCGCGGTATCGCAATCCGTTTTCATATCGCAAGAAATGATAGAAGAACCCTTTGTATCCGGCGGTCTGAACCTTGTCCGCCGACTGCGGCAACCGCCACAAATACGTTAGTGTCGTTTCAACACGATCTCTGGCCTGTTCCCGCGTAATGTATCCGCGCTCCGCCCCGACGAGATAGCAACTCAGCCCGAACCCGATGGCGGCGATGCTCGAGAAGGCGCGTGTCGGATAGCGGTCGGGCACGAGGCCGGTTTTCGGATCGGTGGTTTCCCAAAAGAAATCAAACGACCGCCGTTCGAGCGTATCCAAAAACGCAAGGTCCGCCGCCGACGGGCGATAGGCCGCCGTATCCATCTTTGTTGCCTTCGTTGCCGCAGGCTTCGATGCAGGTGTACACGCACTCCACAGTAACGCAAGCATCATTGCGATAAACAGTTGGCAAACCGACTTGACGATTTCAAAAGAAATTTTCATCGTTTTTTTTATTTGTCATTCTGAGTGGTAGCGAAGAATCCCCTGCTCTCGAAAATCAATTAGGGATTCTTCACTGCGCTCAGAATGACATGCGAAAAAAGCATAAAGACTAAAAAATTATCTCACCGTGAAAGGCAGGGTTTGAACTTTATCGGAACTGCCGCCAACCATCACCAAAAACGTCCCCGGCTCGACCACATACTTCATCTGGGCATTGTGAAATCCGAGCGACTGCACCGGCACTTCAAACGAGACCTGAACCGACGCACCCGCAGCCAGCGTCATCCGCTTAAACCCTTTCAACTCTTGCAACGGGCGCGACATGCTACCGACCTCATCGCGCGTGTAAAGTTGTACCACTTCCGTGCCCTCTCGCTTGCCCGTATTGGTGAGCGTGATCGAGGCGCGAAGCATATCGCGCTGGCCCAACACATTTTGTTCAAGCCGTAAGTTGCTATACGCGAAGGTCGTGTAAGAAAGTCCGTAGCCGAACGCATAGAGCGGCGTGTTTTCGACGTCCAAATACTTCGAGGTAAATTTCTCATTGACATTGACCGGCCTGCCGGTGTTGAGCGCGCTCAAATAAATCGGAACTTGTCCGACGTTGCGCGGAAAACTGACCGGCAGTTTTCCCGACGGATTGAAATCGCCGAAGAGCACGTCGGCAAGCGCGTCGCCCGTACGGTTGCCGAGAAACCAGCCTTCGACAATCGCCGTTGCAGCGGGCAGCACCGCGCTTAAATCGAGCGGGCGTCCGTTCATCAAGACGACGACAATTGGTTTGCCGGTTTTGGCGAGTTCCATAAGCAACTCGGTCTGCACGCCCGGCAAGGTGATCTGCGAGCGGCTCGCAGCCTCGCCCGACATGCCTTGCTCTTCGCCCACAATTGCAATCACCGCATCGGCCTGCCGCGCGGTGCGAACGGCTTCCGCAAATCCGCTGCTGTCTTTCGTGTCGATCTCGCAGCCTTTGGCGTAAAGTAATTTCGTCGAAGGAAGTTTTCGCGTCAGACCCGCGCGCACGGTTACAACTTCCTTCGCATCGCCCGCGCCCGACCATGGCCCGAGCAACTCGCGCTGATTATCCGCCAGCGGCCCGATGAGTGCCACCGTGCCGAGCGATTTTGAAAGCGGCAGCACGTCGCGGTCGTTCTTTAAGAGCACGATGGATTTGCGCGCCATGTCGAGCGCGGCGGCAAGATTTTCCGGTGTGAGTGTGCGGGCTTTTTCGCGGAGCGAATCATTGCGTCCGTACGGATTATCGAAAAGGCCGAGTTTGTATTTCATCGTCAGGACGCGGCGTGCGGCTTCGGTGATCGTTTTTTCTTTGACGACCCCGCGCCGAACCAAACTTGCAAGCGAGCCTTGAAAGATGCCGCCCTGCATATCCATATCGACGCCCGCGTTGATCGCCAGCGCGCCCACGCCCGCACTGTCAGCCGCAACGCCGTGTTTCATCATCTCGTTGATCGAGGTATAGTCTGTAACGACGAACCCGCCGAATCCCCATTCATCCCGCAAGACGTCGGTAACTAAAAACCGGTTGCCGGTTGCGGGCACGCCGTTGACGCTGTTGAACGCCGTCATAAACGTCCCGGCGCCCGCATTCACTGCGGCTTGAAACGGCGGCAGATACACATCGCGCAACCGTTGCTCCGACATATCGGTCGTGTTGTAGTCGCGTCCGGCTTCGGCTGCGCCGTAGGCGGCGTAGTGCTTGGCGCACGCGACGACGGTGCTGTCCGTCGCCAGCAAATCCCAGCCTTCCATGCCTTGAAAGCCGCGCGTCCGAACGCGGGCGAGCGTGCTGCCTAAGAAGACGTCTTCGCCCGATCCTTCGGCGATGCGTCCCCACCGCGGATCGCGGGCGATGTCGACCATCGGCGCAAACGTCCAGTGCAGGCCTGCGGCGGAGGCTTCACGGGCGGCAACGCGGGCGGCAAGTTCAATCGCAACCGTATCGAAACTGGCGGCCTCGGCGAGCGGAATCGGGAAAGTGGTTTTGTAACCGTGAATGACGTCGTAGCCGAAGATGAGCGGGATTTTCAAACGGGTTTCCTCGACGGCGATCTTCTGAAGTTGCCGCGTGAAATTCGCCGTGAGCGCATTGAACACCGCGCCGCAGTTGCCCGCACGAATGTCTTTCAAATAGCCTGCGCGGACGACGGGGCCGGTAACATCATAGTCGCTCGTGTATAAAACGAGTTGTCCGATTTTTTCTTCGAGCGTCATTTTGGCCAAAAGCGTATTGACCTTCCGCGTCGTCGCTGCATCCACACGCTGTGAAGTGGGAACGGCGGTGCGCGCCTGCGCGTAAAGATTAGTGATGGCAACTGCAACGAGCAGCAACGCGGCCAGAAAAGTTTTTAGATGCATCATGGTTTGGACGAAGTGTAATTGGAATGTTTGAAGCAATCGTTGCCACTGTCATTCTGAACGCAGTGCAAGCGAAGTGAAGAATCCCTCATTTCTGAAAATGAGATTTAGGGATTCTTCGCTGCGCTCACTTGTGAGCCTACGGCTTAGAATGACAGGAAAGAAAACCGCAATGAAAAGGAAGACAAGCTTTCGTAGGGAAAACCCTTGTGGTTGCCCTGAAGACGGGCGACGACAAGCATCGTCCCTACGAAGAAATTTCATATCCCTATAAGACCACAAAACATTATTACTTGCCGTCAACCACGCTGCTCGGTGCCGAAACACCGTTCTCGTTGAAGGCCTCAATCGCGTAGTAATAATTCTGTCCGACGTTCAACGCGCGAAGTTCAAGTGCCTGCGGCGCGTCGCCGAACACTTGATACGTTTGATACAGTTTATCGGGACGGATACCCCAAAGAATGTTGTAGCCGACGGCGTTCGGAACTTTCTCCCAAGTGATGAACGCATTGCGCGGATCGGTGTCGCGCTTGACAACTAATTTCGCGGGCGTTGCGGGCGAAGCCTCGCCGCTGTTGCCGAAGACGCGGAAATCACTGATTGCCAGTTGCGGCGACGCCACATAGCCATGTTCGTATTTGATGTACCGGGCTTTGACGGACTGCGGCAGTTCGATATACGCATTCGGACGGTCGCGCTTCTCCGGCGTCAGGTCGGCAATCACATTCCACGTTTGGTTGTCGCTCGAAGCATAAATTCTAAACTGTGTGTAGACTTTTTCATCGCTCGCAAAAACATCCGACTTATAATCGGTGTAGTTCACTTGCACGGCCTTCACCTCACACTCCTTTTCCAAATCCACCGTCAGCGATTCGCCTTTGCGGTTTTGCCCCGCCACCCAAAACGTACGCGGGTTTTCGTCCATTGTTTTTGCGACGGCGAAGGTATCGAGCGTGGATGTTGCGGTGCAGGGTTTCTTGTAAGAGAGCAGCATCCAGCCGGTGAAGAGGTCATCTTTGTTCGTCCATTTTTTTGTCGGGAGGCGGTGCGGGAAATCGCCGAAGCGCGTGTTCGAAAACATCTGATCATCTTTATCGAATCCGGCAGGGAACATGGCGATGCGCCGCTCGAAGTTCCAATTGACCGCAATCCACGGCGTGCCGGTGTTCCAATAATTTCCGTGCACATCTTGAAAGGTGTTGCCGTGCCCCGCGCCGTTCATAAAGCCGCCGGGCTTATAGGAGATCGGATTGTAAGGCGCGTAGCGGAACGGCCCCAGTGGTGCATCGGCGATGTAGGTGCCGTTGCCATAGACATTATACTCGGTGCCGGGCGCGCCGTATTGCAGGTAATATTTTTTGTTGTGTTTCGTCATCCACGCGCCTTCGATGAAGGGCTTGATCGTATCGCGGTGATCTCTGCCAAACCGCTCCCAGCCGTGCAATTCGGGATAGAGCCAAACGAGACCTTTGTATTTCGTCTTGTCTTTGTAAGTGAGGTTGCGCGATTTATCAAGTTCCGCGCCATAGAGCGGATGCACGTTCGATGAACCCCAATACATGTACCAGCGGTCGGTGTCTTCATCGTGAAACAGGCCCGGGTCCCACGGGCCGATGTCTTTGGGGAGTTGCGGCAGGAGGCGATTATAGAAATTGAGTTTGCCGGTCTGCGGCGCGGTGCTGTAAAAAATCGGACGCATCTCGAAGGTCGATTGAAAGAGATAGAGCGTATCCTTCACCGAAAGGGCGGCAGGCGCGCACATATCTTCCATCGGCCAGCGGGAGGGCGTGATGTAATCCCAGTGCAATAAATCTTTCGAGTGCCAGTAGCCGCCGGAGATGGTAACGAATAAAAAATATTCACCCTTGTGGTTGATGATGACGGGATCGGCACCGGAGCGGTATGAAATTTTTTCGTTGAGTTGTTCGAAGTTGTATTGATAGTTGATGTCCATCGGGTTGCAGTAGGTCGTGATCCCGGAGGTTTGCGCGGAAGCCGTGAGCGGAAAAAGCGGTGATGTTGCGAGCGGAAGGAAAAAGATAGAGGCGAACAAAAGACAGCGAACGTATCTCATGGTGAAGTCAAATCGGAAATGTTTGAAAAGCAGAGTGGCGTCAAAAGGTAATAAAGTAAAATGAAATTTTGTATGTGCGGCGGATTTCTCACTGTCATTCCGAAACGTAAGGGCGAGGCCTGCCTCGCCCCTACAACAGTTGTGCGAAAACGAAAAAGGAAAAATTATTTGTAAAACTTTAATTGCCGTGCTTCCGCTGCCGACGCGGGTTTGAGACTGATCGCCGCCCCGCCGCCCGCTGCGAGTTTCAGATTTAATACCGTTTTATAATTGACAAGCACGCGCTCAATTTTATAGGCCATTGGATTTTTCTCCCAATGTGCGTCCGCAGCGTCGCTGTAAAGTGCGGCGACATATATGCGGTTCGGTGTCAGGACACCAAGCGAAACTGTAGCCGTGCGCGCATTCTCATCCGTGATCGCACCGATATACCACTCTTCTTTACCTTTCGCTTTGCGGGCGACTGTGAGATAATCGCCCGGCTCGGCTTCCAAGATTTTCGTGTCGTCCCAATCGACGGGCACATCTTTGATGAACTGAAACGCATCCAACGACTTCTCATAATTCTCCGGTAAATCCGCCGCCATTTGAAGCGGACTGTAGAGCGTAACATAGAGCGCCAGTTGCTTAGCGAGCGTGGTGTGCACTTGTTCTTTCTTCTGCGCCGAATACACGTTCAGTTTGATTTGAAAAATGCCCGGCGTGTAGTCCATCGGGCCGCCCATCATCCGCGTGAACGGCAAAATGGTTTCGTGTTCGGGCATGTTGCCGATGCTCCACGCATTGAACTCGTTGCCGCGTGCGGCTTCACAGGCAAGCCAGTTCGGGTAGGTGCGGTGCAGCCCCGTCGGGCGGACGGGTTCGTGCATATCGACCATGATTTTTTGTTCGGCGGTTTTTCCGGCGACATGCACGTAATGATTGACCATCCACTGTCCGTCGTGATGTTCGCCGCGCGGAATAATTTTGCCGACATAGCCCGTCTTGACCGCATCATAACCGTTCGCTTTCATAAAACGATAGGCTTCGTCCATCCGCCGCTCGTAGTTCGTAACCGACGACGACGTTTCATGGTGCATGATGAGTTTGACTTTTTTCTTCGCGGCGTAACGCTGAAGTTCTTTGACGTTGAAGTCGGGATACGGCGTAACGAAATCGAAGACTTCTTCTTTCCATCGTCCGAACCAATCTTCCCAGCCGATGTCCCAGCCTTCGACGAGCACGCCGCCGAAGCCGTGTTTGGTTGCGAAGTCGATGTATCGTTTGGTGTTCTCAGTCGTCGCGCCGTGGCGGCCATTGGGCTTCAGCCGCGTCCAGTCCGTGCCTGCGAGCGTGATATTGTTCGTGTCGGCGTAGTTCCACGACGTTTTGCCGACATGCAGTTCCCACCAGATGCCGACGAATTTCATCGGCTTGATCCAATCCGTGTTTTGAATCTTCGAGGGTTCATTCAAATTCAAAATCAACTTCGATTCTAAAATTCCGGCGGCGGTTGGGCTGGCAATCACCGTGCGCCACGGCGTTTTGCAGGGCGTTTGCAAATAGGCTTTATCGCCGGTTGCGCCGGGCACGAGATGAGACGTGAGCGCGAAGGTTGCGCGGTCAACGAGCAAGTTCATCGCCGGATAATTGACGAGCGCGGCTTCGTGAATGTTGATGTAAAGATTATCGGAGGTTTTCATCATCAGCGGCGTCTGTACCGCGTTGGCCGCAATGATAGACCGGGTGCTGATTTCCTGCGCCGACATGCCTTTGAGCGCATCAACCGCGCTGAGCGGGGAAGTGGTGTAAAGATATTCGTTGGTGTCATAATCGCCCGGCATCCAGAAAGTTTTATGATCGCCGGTGAGTTTGAACTCCGTTTTTTCATCGGTGAGCGTGAAGTAATCGAGGTGCGGTTGCACGGGAAATTCGTAGCGGAAGCCGAGGCCGTCGTTGAAGAGCCGGAACCGGATAACGAGCGTTCGGATTTTTCGATTGCCTTGCTTCAAGGAATCCTGAATAAAAAATTCCTGTCGCTTCGGACCTTGATCGAACGACGATTGTTGAAGCGTAACCGCAAGTTCTTTATAAGTATTTCGAATCGTTTTAACCTCGCCCCACACCGGATTCCAAGTTTCATCGGTGCTCGCGGTGTCCACTTTTGCAATCGTAAAACCTTTGGCGAGCGAAATGGAGTCTTTCAATTCAAGGCCGAGTTTGCTTTGCTGCACAACCGGTTTGCCGTCAAAAGAAAGTTGGTAAGCGGGTTCGCCGCCCGGGGAGAGCAGGCGAAAAGAAAGGCTGAAGCGGCCATCGGGCGAGGCGAGGTCTTGTGCGGATGCGGCGGCGCAGGATAAAGAAGCGATCGCGCACAGCAAAAAAAACGCGGCTGGTTTTTTCATGTTCTTGTTTAAGGTTTCTCGTGTCAAGGTTGATTGCAGTGAACGGACGTCGCTGCACGGCCTAGGAGGGGCATGAAGTTAGAAAACTTTTAATGCAATGCAACCGCTCGCGGAGGGCCGTATCTCCCGGCTCGGAGCCGCCGGAAGATTCGCAAGGGGTTACTCGCCGAAGGTTGTGCCGACGGATTTCGCAGCGAGAATGAGATCGTGATCGTGCGGCACGAACTTATTTTTTCCGGCGACTTCCGCAATCGGCACGGATAAAATTTTGCTGCCGCGCAGGGCGACCATCTGCGCAAACTCGCCGCGCATCACCATGCCCGCCGCATAAACGCCGAATCTTGTGGCGAGAATGCGGTCGAAGGGCGTCGGCGAGCCGCCGCGCTGCAAGTGGCCGAGCACGGTTACACGCACTTCAACGCCTTGCAACGATTGTTCAATATCGGTGGCGAGTTTCCAGCCGACGCCGCCCAAACGGATTTGATCGAAACTATCCTTCACGATTTTTTGCACCGTCAGTTCGCCGCCGTAATGCTTGGCGCCTTCGGCGATGACGACGACCGTAAAGCCTTTGCCCTCCGCGCTGCGGCGGTTGCAAACTTCAATGACGCTCTCCAGCCGGTACGGGATTTCAGGAATGAGAATCACATCCGCGCCGCCCGCCACGCCGCCGTAGAGCGCAATCCATCCGGCGTAACGCCCCATCACTTCTACCACCATCACGCGGTGATGCGACATCGCGGTCGTCTTGATTTTATCAATCGATTCGGCGACGGTCGTTACAGCGGAATAAAATCCGAAGGTGAGATCGGTGGCGAGCAAATCATTGTCAATCGTTTTCGGGACGCCGACGGTCAGCAAACCCATGTCGGTGAAGCGCGAGGCCATCGACATCGTGCCGTCGCCGCCGATAGCGATCAGCGCATCGATTTCTTTTTTGGCTTGAGCGACGACTTGCTTGGAGATGTCGGAAAAATTTCCGGTCTCGCGGTCGTAGTGCCGGAACGGGTTGGCGCGGTTGGATGTGCCGAGAATCGTGCCACCCATCGCAAGGATGCCGGAGACGTCGTAGTAATCCAACTTTTTGTGGTGATTCTCGATCATGCCCTTGAATCCGTCGCGGTAGCCGATGACTTCGACGCCGTGATCATTGATGAGCGTTTTGACGATGCCCCGCAATGTGGCATTCAATCCCGAACAATCGCCGCCCGACGTCAAGACGCCCACGCGCTTAATTTTCTTCGCCGATTTCAGAGACGCTTTTTTTGCAACTGTTTTTTTGACGGGCAACTTGGCGGAAGATTTTACGGAGGGTTTCGAAGCGGATGATTTCATTGGCAAGTAAAAAATGTTAAGGTTGAGAAAAATTTGAAAGCGGTTAACCCCCTTGCGTCCCCCTTTCTCAAAGGGGGAAGTGATTTAAAGAAATGCTTTTGGTGCAATCATAATCCCGCGTACAATGACACCCTTCGCATCACCGATATTTCGGACACTGTCCCCTTTAACAAAGGGGACGTCCCGCCAGCAAGCGGGACAAGGGTTCGAATTTTATTCGAGTGAGCTGCGAATGGCCAGATAACTTTCATAGCGTTCGGTGTCGATCTCGCCGCGCTCGGCGGCATTGATGACCGCGCAGTTCGGTTCATCAACATGCGTGCACGCGATGTACTCGCACTGCGATTCGAACGCTTTGAATTCGATGAAGCCGCGGGATAAATTTTCGGCGGTGATATTCCAAAGCCCGAGTTCGCGGATGCCGGGCGTATCGATCAGATAGCTTGGCACGCCGCCGCCGAGCGGCAATTCCAGCATCGCGGCGTTGCTCGTCGTGTGCGAACCTTTGAGCGTCTTTAAACTGACTTCGCCCACGGGCATCACCTCGCTGCCGAGCAACCGGTTGACGATGGTTGACTTCCCGACGCCGCTGTGCCCCGAAAGCACCGAGGTTTTTCCCATGAACACCTCGCGCAAATCATCAAGCCCCGTCAAGTCTTCGGCGCTGATGAAAAGTACCGTGTAGCCGAGCACGCCGTAAGGCCGCATCAGTTCTACAACTTCCGCCGCTTCGACCAAATCAATTTTGTTTACCACGATCACGACGGGCAGCGATTGCAATTCCGCGGTTACGATGTATCGGTCGATCAGCCGCCGCTTCAGCAGCGGGTTCGTCGCCGAAGCCACCGCGATCACTTGATCGACATTGCTGGCAATGATATGCTCGACCTGTTCGGATTCCGTCGATGTGCCGCTCGTCCGTGAAAGTTTGGTGCGACGCAATTCGACGAACGTGATCAAGCCTTCGCCGATGCGCATATCGCCTTCCGATTCATTCGACATGCGTTTAAATCCAACGCGGTCGCCGACGGCGACGAGCGTCGAGTCAGGGTTCTCGGAGAAAGTATTCCGGTAGGTTTTGGCGAGAAGATTTTTTACTTTGCCTTCAGCGGTGGCGGTGCGAATCAGAAAACGGGCACCACGAACTTCGATCACCGTGCCCATCGCATCGATGCGGTGATCGGTTTGTTTGCCCTCGTGAAGCAAGTTTTGTTTGGTGTCGGCTTTATGTTTTTGGGCGGAAGATTTTTCGTAGCGCAGGCCGTTGTCGTCGTCGGTCAGAATGGCGGGCGTGAGCGTCCATTTATCTTCGCCCTTCGACCAGCTTTTGGTGGTGCGGCGGAGTTTAGATTTCTTTTTGCGCTCGGAGCTTTCGCCCTGCGGGACGTGCGTTTTCATGTCCTGCTCGTGCTGCCGCTCGCTGTGAGACTTTTTCGCCATTCAAAACCGGTTATTGGATTCAGGCCGCAAATATACGAAATCAGGCTGCATCACTTCAGTACTGCGCTTGATGTGACAAGGGCATCCGAGGCGAGAGCCGCGCCAATCGTGCCCGCTTCGTTGAGCAGTTTAGCCGGAACGGTTTTCGCTCGCGTCTCCAAATGCTCGGCAAAGACTTTCCATTCCTTGCTCGCCCCGCCGCCGATGATGATCAAATCAGGATAGAGATACGATTCCATCATCTGCAAATACACATTGAATCGCTTCGCCCATTCTTTCCATGTCAAGTCTTTGCGTTGCCGCGCGGCGTCGGAAACCCGGCGCTCCGCAATTTTTCCGCCCATGTCAACTTGCCCGAACTCCGTATTCGGCACAAGCAACCCGCGCGTGAAGAGAGCCGAGCCGATGCCCGTGCCGACTGTAACCATCAGCACTACGCCGTCGTTGCCGCGACCGGCGCCGAACCGCATCTCGGCAAGTCCTGCGGCGTCGGCGTCGTTGATGACGGTGAATTTTAATTTCGTTGCGCGCTCGAAGAGTTTATCCGCGTTCATGCCGATCCAACTTTGATCGACGTTCGAGGCCGTCTGCGCAACGCCCTTCTGAATCACCGCCGGAAACCCGCAGCCAACCGGCCCCGTCCAATTAAATTGCTTAACGACCTCAGCGACTGTAGCCGCAACGTCCGCGGGCTTCGCGCCCACAGGGGTGTCCAAGCGGAAGCCTTCGCCAAGGATATTCCCTGCGTCCGCATCGACCGGCGCACCTTTGATGCCCGAGCCGCCGATGTCAATTCCGAGAATGTGCATGTTTGAAAAATGTTGGTTTTTGAAAAAGTAAATTTCTTGTGTCATTCCGGCTTGACCGGAATCCGTCTTTGCGTTCGAATGTAAGAAGGATTCCCG